>NZ_JBIAIP010000005.1:0-436074 GCF_042871485.1 Streptomyces sp. NPDC005791 | reverse complement strand
AGCTACCTCGCCGGACTCCATCTCCGCGCCTCCATGATCTGGATCAAGGACCTCGCGCGGACCACTCATTGATCACAACTAGATACAGGCCCTAGCAGGCAGGGCAGTGAGCGTTGCTACGCCGAGGACGTGCCTGCGCCGGCATCGACGAGGACGTTTCCCCTAGCGGGGTCGACAACGTTGAGGATGTCAGTACGCCACATGACGATCTGTGTCGTGCCGAATCCGCACCAGCCGGTGCCCTGGGTCGTACTCAGGGCGGGATGCTGCTGTGTCCACCAAGACAGGCGAGCACGATGCTGTCGTGTCACCCCGTAAGGTGCCGAGGTGAGCGCGGCAGGCTGGCCCTCGTACAGCCAGGCGATCGTGTGGTCCATCCACCCGCAGTCCAGGGTCGGCGTGTCGAAATGCGTGCAGCCACCGTCCCTGCAACGTCTGCTGGAGGGCCGCTGCAGCCAATGCGGGCAACAGCCGGCCGGGCTGGGGCGCAGCCCATGCTTCTCCGCCCAGATCGTGATCGTCTCCTGCGCCGCCAACCTGTCCCGGAGCGCCCCCTCGTACCCTGCGGGTCTGCCCCTGTACGTACTCCGGGATGGGGCGCTGAGCCCATAGGGCCATGCGACACCGCCGCCGACTGCACGGCCGAAAAGCCGGGCCGCACGTGTCTGGAGGTCACCACCCGACAGTGTCGACGAAATCGGCTGAGGGGACGGGCGCACGTTCACTGAACCGCCCCGGGTTTGATGGAGACATCGATCTCACCCTGGCCTACCGGGACGCCAACCCGAAGGCGTCCGCGGACGACCTCTTGTCCTCGCTTCGTGTCGGCTGTGCAGCCATGCTCTGCTCGGCCTTTCCGCTGTCGGTACCAGTGGAACGACCGCACATCGTCGACGCCGCACTTGAGGCCTACGGGCGGGCGCGGCACAAGGCAGCTCTGATGCTGCTGGACCGGCTACCTGTCTTGGAAGAGGCCCTGCTTGACACTCTTCGCTGAGTTCATGACTCTCACGGCCGGCGTAACCGGTCATCGAACCCGCCCCGGACCCGCCCCACCGGTGAGCTGCGGTGTTGGTGAGGTCATAGGTCGGTGAGAATGCGCGCTAACTCGTCAACGAGCGCGATGAGTCCAGCACGTTCGGCTCCATGGCGGCCTGGACCGCACTGAGCTGCGCCCACCGCCGTGCGCGTTCCCGATCGAGCTCGGCGGCGCTGGTGAAGGCGTCGAGGGTGCGGTCGATCCCCCTGGCCAGGTCTCCCTGCGCGGCGAGGACAACCGACCGGGACTTGGTCAGCGTGCCGCAGCCGTACGCCCGGTCACCCACCCAGCCCTTCGGGTCGACGGCCAGCCAGGGCTCTCGAGGGCCCGCCAGGATGTTCCGCGCGCTCAGGTCGCCGCGGATGAGGGTGTCCGGCTGGTGGTGCGCAAGCTCGCGCACCGTCGCCGTCGCGGCCTGCATCGTCCGGGACGGCAGAGCGCCCGGGAAGTCCCGGGCCTCCCGGCACAGTTGCTCCTTCCGCGCGGCGGCCCGATCTTGAAGCCGGAGCAGTCCGGCGGGGGCGGGGACGGCGAGGCGACGGCTGACGCTCCCCGCGATTGCCGCCACCTCGTCACCCTGCTCGGCCTGGGCCGGCGTCGTGGGGTGCGCGCGCTCCAGGAACATGGCGTACCGGTCGTCGTTCCGCTCGTGCAGTAGGACCGCTCCGCGCCCGTCCCAGGCCGAGAGTGCGTCCGGGGCGAACCGGTTCTCGGGATGAGGAAAGGACACCTTCAGCACGGCAGGCTCGGGCGTTGTGGTTGCACGGTAGGTCGGTCCCCGGCTCGGGCGCTGGAAGGGGCGGGGGATTGTCCGTCAGCGCCCTCCCTGCTGGGCGCGGCGCCGGGCCGAGGGTGCGGGCGCCGGAGGCGGGGGCCCGGGACTGTCCTTCATCAAGTCCAGCAGCCGGAATGCGCGTTCGCTGATCTCGCGGGGTGTGCACAGCGCGGTCAGGAGCAAAACTCCGACGGTGGCCAGTCGGGCGGCAAACAGCACCGCGTCTTTGTCGGTGTCCACCGCGTGCTGGTCTGTGGTCTTCATCGGCGTTCTTCCTGTCATTGAGCCGACGCCCGGCATGCCGGGCGTACGGGCTCAGGGTCTATGGACGTCGAGCGTGAAGGGCCTCGTCGAGGCCACGATCACTCCGTCCGGGCTACGGTTCCGCTGCGGATCCCGAGGCCTGCGCAGGGAGCTGTGTGAGGCCGGTCTGTGGTTCTTGCAGCGGCGTACTGTCACCTTCCGCCAGGGCCCGGTCTGCCGTTGGGCAGATCCCTGGGGCACTGCCTACACGGCGTCGGCAAGACCGCCGTCAGCGGCCGATCCGGCCGCGCTGATGCCCACGACCTCAAGCGAGACGCCGCGCGCGGCCAGCGCCTTCGCGGTCTGAGCGAGGGTGATCTGGGAGAAACCGAAGAGGGAATCAGGGGTGAGTTCGGCTCCGGTCTTCAGGTGGATGGCGAGGACGAGGCGCTTGGGGTGGAAGTCGTCGGGCAGCGTGCGCCGGCCGTCGCTCGCGCTGCGAACGCGCTGGGCGAAGTTCGCGCGGGCGACCGCGGAGTCATAGAGAACCTCGACGGCTACCCGGGCCTGGTTGTAGAGGTGGCTGAGGGCACCGGAGCCACGGGCCTGCTTGACGAGGACGAGCGTGTCGTCCTGGGTCAGGAAGTCGCAGATCTCGATCTGGTCGCTGGGCTTCGCCGGGTTGGGAATGGTCTTGCAGTCGAGCACGACCCAGTCTTCCCAACCGACGGTCCGGGCCGTCTTCTTGTTGTAGGGCGTCTCCGACATTCCGCGAGGCCAGGCAGGCAGGACGACAGAAGGAACGGGAGCGAACAGCCGCTGCACCTCGCTGTGGAGGGAGGCAAGGTACGAGGCCCCGAACTCGTACCACTCGCCGTCCAGCAGGCAGAACACGTGGGAGCCGAGGGAGACGGTGGCCTCGATCCAGCGCAGGGTTCCGACGGTGGCGATCACGTCGTCCGGCGCGCTCCGCCTGCGGCGCTCCCGAAGGAGCTTGACGGTGCCGGACCTGAGGGCTTCGAGGCGGCTCCCGGAGGGGAGGTACCGGACACGGCCGAGCACGTAGCCGAGGTCGAACGCGTCCGACTCGAAGCTCCCGTCGCTGTTGATCCGCGTGCGGTAGGTGGCGGCCTCCGCGTCGTTGCGCAGGTGGTCGAAGGGCACGGTCTCGGCGATACGGCCGTCGGCGGGCAGGCCGAGCTGGTCGTCCAGCGCCCGCTCGAGCTCGGTAAGGACGGTCACGTCCTTGACCGGGACGATGTGCTCGACGAACTCGAGGTCCTGATGCGGCAGGCGTTCGGCGCAGGCGCGGGCGATCTGGCGGATCTCGGAGACCAGGTCCGCCGGCTCGACGCCGAGGGGCAGGCGCAGTCCGCAGCCGCCCAGCACGGTGAATCCTCCGGCCCTGCCCTTAAGAGTCCGCGTGAGCGGGGCGTCGTTGAGGTAGCCGCCGAGACTGCGCACGATCCGGGTGTGGTCACTGAGGCCGAGGGCGGGCACGGGAGCACCGTTGAGAACGAGGGAGATGTCCGTGCGGGCCTGACCGAGAATTCCGGAGACGGCACCGCGGACGAGGGTCGGGTCGATCTCCCGGATCGCGAAGGACAGGCCGAACCGCTTGTCCTTGAGCTGCTCGGGGATGAGCCGGTACCCCTGGTCGCAGCCAATGGCGTACACCTGGCCGTCGACGGCGAGCAGCAGCAGGGCGGCGGTGCGGCGTACAGCCTCGGTGACGGGGATGCCGGTGGTGCGGGCCATCTGCTCGCACCAGCCGGCCTCATCCTGCTCCATGCCGCAGGTGAGGTAGACCGCCGGCACTCCAAGGCCGTCCGGCGTGTGCAGTTCCGCGCCGAGTTCGCTCGGGTAGTGGTGGTCAAGGGCGTCGTACATAGCTTCCCTGGTGGGGGCCACGCCGTGAAGCCGGTAAAGGGTGCGCGAGATGGTGGTGGGTGCCATGAAGGGCCTCCGGAGTGTTGAGGGTGCGTGAAGCGCATGCGGTGGACAACAGATCGGGCCTTGCGAGGAGAACCCTGTGGAAGGAGACGGCTGGCTGAATGGGTTCAGGCCGCGGTGACGGTCGGGGCGTTGGGCAGCTTCTTGACGGCGTCGTCGATGGCGCGCCGGGCGGTACGCTCCGCGATGCGGCCGGTCGCCCGACGCAGGGCGAGGTTGGCGAGGGTGTCGGCGGTCTCGTTGAGTTCGTGGCCTATGTGGTCCTTGAGCCAGCGGACGTCGACGCGTCCGGCGTGCGGGAGGAGCCGTTCGAGAAGGCTGCGGCTTTCAGGGAAGAGCAGGGCCCGGTGTGCGGGATTAGGCGATCCCTCGGTGAGGGCCGTGTGGAGGCAGGTGACGGCCTGCTTGCTGTCGCACAGGACGACGACCTGCGCCTCGTCGTCCGCGTGCAGGGCCGAGAGCGCCGCTTCACAGATGCCGATGATCTCGGCTTCGCCGCTGCTGGCGGCCATGGAGGTTGAGAACGGACATCTCGTGGTCATGAAGAACTATCCGCCGCAGTTCACGGCGGACGCGGTCGCGCTGTACGAGTCACGGCCGGAAGCGACGATCAGGTCGGTCGCCGCCGATCTGGGGATCAACCCGGAGACGCTGCGGAACTGGGTCCGGGCAGTCGGGGTGAGCCGTCCCCGGGGACGGCGGACGCAGGAACCGTCTCAGCCACCGACGCCGCTGGAGACGGAGAACGCCGCCTCGCGGAAGAAGGTCCGTGAGCTGGAGGAGGAACGCGAGATACTCCGCAAAGCGGCCAAGTGTTTCGCCGGGGAGACGCGCTGGTGAACCGCTTCCAGTGTGTCGCCGACCTCCAGCGCCGTTACGGCGTGAAGCGGCTCTGCAGCATCCTCGGCGTCAGCCGCTCGAGCTTCTACTACTGGCGCCGGACAGCCGCTGACCGGGCCGCTCGCCAGGCGGCCGACGCAAGGCTGGCCGCCCGGACACGGGCGGTACACCAGCGGCTGCATGACCGCTTGTCGCGAGCGAGCATTAGGGTGCAATACGAAGTATGTGCGCGCCTCTCCGGATGCCGGAGCAAAAAGCTGAGGATCCCCACCGCGCGCTGGAAGGGAACGAAGTCGTGCATGGCGAATACAAGGTGCCCGGCGGCAAGCTGGTCGTCGTAGATCTGGATGTCGAGGGCGGCGCACTGCGCAACGTACGCGTCGCCGGGGACTTCTTCCTGGAGCCCGACGAGGCGATCTTCTCGATTAACAGCGCCCTGGAGGGGGCTCCCTCGTCGACGGACGCCGCGGGGCTTGCGGCCCGGATCACGGCCGCGCTCCCGGAGTCGACCGTCATGCTCGGGTTGACCGCCGAGGGGGTCGGCATCGCCGTCCGGCGAGCCCTGGCCAACGCGACCGAGTGGGGCGACTACGACTGGCAGCTGGTCCATATGGAGCCGCAGGCGCCGGCCCTGCACATGGCCCTGGACGAGGTGATCACCGCCGAGGTCGCCGCCAGGCGACGGGCACCGACCCTGCGGGTGTGGGAATGGGCCTCCAACTCCGTGATCATCGGTAGCTTCCAGTCGCTGCGCAACGAGGTGGACCCCGAAGGTGCCGCGAAGCACGGTGTGACCGTGGTTCGCCGCATTTCTGGTGGAGGGGCCATGTTTGTAGAGCCGACGAGCACAATCACGTACTCGCTGTCCGTACCGGATTCGCTGGTCTCCGGCCTCTCCTTCGCCGACAGCTACGCGTACCTCGACGACTGGGTCCTGGGCGCGCTTGGCGACATGGGGATCAAGGCCTGGTACCAGCCCCTCAACGACATCGCCACCGGCGCCGGCAAGATCGCCGGCGCCGCGCAGAAGCGGATCGTCGGCCTGGACGGCGGCCCCGGGGCCGTCCTGCACCACGTGACCATGTCCTACGACATCGACGCCGACAAGATGCTCGAGGTGCTCCGCATCGGCAAGGAGAAGATGTCCGACAAGGGCGCCACGAGCGCCAAGAAGCGCGTCGACCCGCTCCGCCGCCAGACCGGCCTCGCCCGGGAACAGGTCATCGAGAACATGATCGCCTCCTTCCGCAACCGCTACGGGCTCACCACTGGCGAGGTCACTGCGGAGGAGATGGCCCGGGCCGAGGAACTCGTACGCACGAAGTTCGCCACAGAGGAATGGACCGCCCGGGTGCCGTAATTACCTGCGTCCTGCCGGGTGCCGCGTGGCATTCGGCAGGGAAAGCAGACGCTTGCCATGATCACGCAGACTCGTGGTGTCCAACGTCGTTGCGTTAGCGCCGTGAGCGGCTATTGAGGCCGTGCTCGAAGAACGCGACAGTGGTGCGGATCATGTATTTCTGGGCCTTTTGGGGTTGTTGTCCGGCGTTCGGTCCGTACTTGCTGGTGGGTTTCTTGCGGGTGCGGGCCTTGACGCGGTGTCGGTGGCGGGCGGGGTGTAGGGCGGCTCGGCCGATGGTGCCGACGAGGTCGGCAGGTCCCACTGGGGGCAGGATCTTGGTCGCGGTGGTGACGGTGTCGGCGGCGGTGGCCAGCAGGACGGTGAAGCTGATGCGGTCCATGTCCAGGCCGGGTCGGGTGCACGTAGTGTCGGCGGCGGCGTGGATCAGGGCCTGGTAGGTGGTGAGCAGGGCGTAGACCTCCTGGTCGAGGCCGGTCAGGCTGCGGGAGCACAGGACACGGCCATCCAGCATGGTCGCCTTGATCGAGAAGTACGTTGTCTCCGACTGCCACCGCTCGTGGTAGAGATCCACGAGCCCGGTGGCGGGGTGGGCGGCCGGGTTAAGGAGGCTGGTGAGCAGGCGCCACTGCTCGGTGCGGACGGTGCCGTCGGCCAGGGTGGCGGTGACAGACGCCTCGATGACACGGACGGTCAGCAGGACGGGCAGAACGCCGTAGCCGATCCGGGCCAGGTAGGAGCCGTCGCCCAGGCGCCGGAAGGGGGTGGGTATCCGGCGGGCGGAGGAACGCACCAGGAACTGGGCGCCGGTGGCCTGGACGTCCCGGGCGAACTCGTTCGCGTCGAAGCCAGCATCGGCCAGCAGGAGCATCGTGCGGTCCAGCGCACTCAACAGGCGGCCGACATAAGAAAGTTCGCCATCACTCTCGGGGCCGAACGCGGCGGCCAGCACGACGCGGGTGTCACACTCGACCAGGACGACGAGTCGAAGCAGCGGGTAACCGAACTCCAGGCTCTCGCCCGTTCGCTTCGGATAGCGCCAGGTGAGCGCCTCTTCATCGGGCACGTGCAGCAGGGCTCCGTCCACGGCGACGGTCCGCAGCCCTCGGTAGAACGAACCGGCCTGCCCGAGGTGGGCGACCGGTCCGGCGAGGATCTCGAACAGTCGCCGCAGCGGTGCCGCTCCTATTCGCCGTCGGGCCCTGGACAGCGAGGAGGCCGCCGGACGCACCAAGGGCAGCCCCGCCGTCAGCTTGCCCCACACGCCTCGATAGGAGCGGTCCTCGAACAGGGCCAGCGCAAGAACGAAGTAGACCACCACCCGGGACGGCAGCCACCGCAGCCGCTTCTCGGCCGTCCTGGTCTCCTCGATCACCGTGTCCACCAGTGCGAAATCTACGATCTGGGTCAACTCACCCAAATGGCCGGGCGCGTACACACCCCCGGCCGCTTCGACCGTGCGCGTGATGACAGACTTCTCCTGCAACGGGACTCCCAGTGATCTTCTTGCTCGACACAAGTTGATCTATCAGGACGTCCCGTTGCGTCATTCACCAGGTTTGACCTACAACTCAAGACTCAAACGCAACGGCGTTGTCGTAGTGTCTTACCTGTCCGACCTTCGTCGAGCCCATGAGTACGATCACCTACTCCCTGTCCGTACCCGAGTCGCTGGTGTCGGGCCTCTCCTTCGCCGACAGTTACGCGTACCTCGACGACTGGGTCCTGGGCGCTCTCGGCGACATGGGGATCAAGGCCTGGTACCAGCCCCTGAACGACATCGCCACCGACGCCGGCAAGATCGCCGGTGCCGCACAGAAGCGGATGGTCGGCCCTGACGGCGGTCCGGGAGCCGTCCTGCACCACGTGACCATGTCGTACGACATCGACGCCGACAAGATGCTCGAGGTCCTGCGTATCGGCAAGGAGAAGATGTCCGACAAAGGCACCAAGAGCGCCAAGAAGCGCGTCGACCCGCTCCGCCGCCAGACCGGCCTCGCCCGGGAGCAGGTGATCGAGAACATGATCGAGTCCTTCCGTGGCCGCTACGGGCTGACCACCGGCGACGTCACAGCCGAGGAGCTGGTGCGGGCCGAGGAACTGGTACAGACGAAATTCGCCACCGAGGAGTGGACGGCGCGGGTGCCGTAGACGCCCCGACGCCGTACAGCCACAGATCCTGGAGCAGCCATGGACAGCCCACATCTCTCAGGCGAGCCGGGAGACGTACAGGACGGCCTGTTCGGCATCGAGGACATCCGCGGCGGACCGGACGCCCCCCGGCCCGCCGGCCCCCTCTTCCGGGACTCGGACGAGGCCCGGCGCATGCTGGCGGTGCGCGAGATCCACGCCGAGCCCGCCGCCGCGGCCTCTGCGCGCGGCCGGCAGATTCTCGCGAGGTACCCGGACGCCGAACTCATCCCCACGGACTCCCACTGGCGCATCCCGGAACTGCACGGCAACAAGGGAAACGCGGAACGCTGGGTGCGGATCAAGAGCACGGTCCTGGTGCTCGGGGAGAAGAAGACCCTGACCGTGCGGCCCAACGGCCGGTCGGCGGACTGGATCGCCCCGGGGGCCGCGAACGGCTGCGCCATGGCCTGCGCCTACTGCTACGTCCCACGGCGCAAGGGCTACGCCAATCCGATCACCGTCTTCACCAACATCGACGCCCTCATCGGCCGGCTGAGGCGCCATGTGATCGCCCAGGGCCCGAAGAAGGAGCCGAACCAGTGCGACCCGAGTGCGTGGGTCTACGACGTCGGAGAGAACAACGACTGCTCGGTCGACGCCTTGATCAGCGAGAACACCGCTGATCTGGTGCACGCGTTCACCCGCTGGCCGAACGCCAAGGCTTCGTTCGCGACGAAATTCGTGAATCCCGACCTGCTGCTGCTCGATCCCCGTGGCCGCACCCGGCTGCGGTTCTCCCTGATGCCGCCGGACGACTCGCGCCTGCTGGACATCCGCACCAGCCCGATCGAGCAGCGCGTCGAAGCGGCGGCGGACTTCGTCGAGGCCGGCTACGAGGTTCATTTCAACTTCTCCCCCGTCGTCGTCCGACCCGGCTGGGAGGAGGACTGGGCACAGCTGCTCCGGCGCATGGACGACGTACTGCCCCGCACGGTCAAGGACCAGGCGGCGGCCGAGGTGATCATGCTGACGCACAACCGGGATCTGCATGAGGTCAACATGAACTGGCACCCCCGGGCCGAGGACGCCATCTGGCGTCCTGAGCTCCAGCAGGCCAAACGCTCGGAGAACGGCAGCTGGAACGTGCGCTACCGCAATGCCGTCAAGGCGGAGGCGGTCGAGACCGTACGCCGGCTGGTGCACACGCACGCGCCGTGGCTGCCGATCCGCTACGCGTTCTGACGCCGCCCCACCGGGCGCGGCGACCGGAACGGCCGCCCCGGCAGGCGCGTGCCTGCCGGGGCGGCCGTTCGACGTGACGCGTGACCGGGATCAGCCCAGGGTCGCGATGGCCTGGTTGAAGGTGGCCGACGGACGCATGACGGCCTCCGCCTTCGCCGGGTCGGGCTGGTAGTAGCCACCGATGTCGACCGGCTTGCCCTGGACGGCGGCCAGCTCGGCGACGATGGTCTGCTCCTGCTCGGACAGCGTCTTGGCGAGCGGCCCGAACGCCTCGGCGAGCGCGGCGTCGTCGGTCTGCTTCGCCAGCTCCTGGGCCCAGTAGAGCGCCAGGTAGAAGTGGCTGCCGCGGTTGTCGATGCCGCCGAGCTTGCGGCTCGGGGACTTGTCCTCGTTGAGGAAGGTACCCGTGGCCCGGTCCAGGGTGTCGGCGAGCACCTTGGCGCGCGCGTTGTCCGTGGTCGTGGCCAGGTGCTCGAAGCTGACCGCGAGGGCGAGGAACTCACCCAGGCTGTCCCAGCGCAGGTAGTCCTCCTTGACCAGCTGCTGGACGTGCTTGGGCGCGGAGCCGCCGGCACCCGTCTCGAACAGTCCGCCGCCGTTCATGAGCGGGACGACGGAGAGCATCTTCGCGCTGGTACCCAGCTCGAGGATGGGGAACAGGTCGGTGAGGTAGTCACGCAGCACGTTGCCGGTGACCGAGATGGTGTCCTCGCCGCGGCGGATGCGCTCCAGGGAGAAGGCCGTGGCCTCCTCCGGCGTCCGGATGGAGATGTCCAGGCCGTCGGTGTCGTGGTCGGCCAGGTAGGTGTTGACCTTGGCGATGAGGTTGGCGTCGTGCGCGCGGCCCTCGTCGAGCCAGAACACGGCCGGGTTGCCGGTCGCGCGGGCACGGGTGACGGCCAGCTTGACCCAGTCCTGGATCGGCAGGTCCTTGGTCTGGCACATCCGGAAGATGTCACCGGCTCCGACGGCCTGCTCCAGGACGACGTCGCCCTTGCCGTCGACGACCCGCACCGTGCCGGTGGCGGGGACCTCGAAGGTCTTGTCGTGGCTGCCGTACTCCTCGGCCTTCTGCGCCATCAGACCGACGTTGGGTACGGAACCCATGGTCGACGGGTCGAAGGCGCCGTTGGCGCGGCAGTCGTCGATGACGACCTGGTAGACGCCCGCGTAGCTGCTGTCGGGCAGGACGGCGATGGTGTCGGCCTCGTTGCCGTCCGGACCCCACATGTGGCCGGACGTACGGATCATGGCGGGCATGGACGCGTCGACGATGACGTCGCTCGGCACGTGCAGGTTGGTGATGCCCTTGTCGGAGTCGACCATCGCCAGGGCGGGGCCCTCGGCGAGCTCGGCCTCGAAGGACGCCTTGATCTCGGCGCCGATGTGCGGCACGGAGTCGAGGCCCTTGAGGATGCCGCCGAGGCCGTCGTTCGGGGTCAGACCGGCCGCCGCGAGCACGTCACCGTACTTGGCGAAGGTGTTCGGGAAGAAGGCGCGGACCACGTGACCGAAGATGATCGGGTCGGAGACTTTCATCATCGTGGCCTTGAGGTGCACGGAGAACAGCACGTTCTCGGCCTTGGCGCGCGCTACCTGGGCGGTGAAGAACTCACGCAGCGCGGCGACGCGCATGACGGCCGCGTCCACGACCTCACCCGCGAGCACCGGGACGGACTCACGCAGCACCGTGGTGGTGCCGTCGTCACCGGCGAGCTCGATACGCAGCGAGCCGGCCTCGGAGATGACGACGGACTTCTCCGTCGAGCGGAAGTCGTCGACGCCCATGGTGGCGACGTTCGTCTTGGAGTCGGCGGTCCAGGCACCCATGCGGTGCGGGTGCGCCTTGGCGTAGTTCTTGACCGACGCGGGGGCGCGGCGGTCGGAGTTGCCCTCACGCAGGACGGGGTTCACCGCACTGCCCTTGACCTTGTCGTACCGCGCGCGGACGTCCTTGTCCTCGTCGGTCTGCGGGTCGTCCGGGTAGTCCGGAAGCGCGTAGCCCTGCTCCTGGAGCTCTGCGATCGCGGCCTTCAGCTGCGGGATCGAGGCCGAGATGTTGGGCAGCTTGATGATGTTCGCGCCGGGAGTCCTGGCCAGCTCGCCGAGCTCGGCGAGCGCGTCATCGATACGCTGGTCGGCCTTGAGGCGCTCCGGGAAGCCGGCGATGATCCGCCCCGCCAGGGAGATGTCGCGGCGCTCCACCGTGACACCCGCGGTCGAGGCGTAGGCCTCGATGACCGGCAGGAACGAGTACGTCGCCAGGGCAGGGGCCTCGTCGGTGTGCGTATAGATGATGGTCGAGTCAGTCACCGGGTGCTCCGCTCCACGTCTGCAACATTGCTTGACATCAAGATATCTCCTCGACCGGTCCCTCTCCACAGTGGCCCGCGCCCTTTCCGGCGGAACGGGTCACTCCTGTTCGGCGGGGCGCTGCGCCCCCGGGGCCGGCGGCCGGTGTTCGTACCAGCGGCGGTCGGCTTCCAGCTGGGCGGCGAGCGAGATGAGCCGGACCTCGCTGCGGGAGGGGCCGAGGAGCTGGGCGCCCAGGGGCAGGCCGTCGCGGGTGAAGCCCGCCGGGACGCTGATCCCGGGCCAGCCGAGGACGTTCCACGGCCAGGCGTAGGGGCAGGCCGAGGTCATCGCGAGGTCGGTGCGCCAGGCGCTGAGGTGGTCGAAGGCGCCGGCCCTCGGCGGCGGGGAGGCCGTGGTCGGGGTGAGCAGCACGTCGTATCCGTCCCGGCCGCCGGCCGTGTCGAAGAAGGCGCCGATCCTGGCGTGCTGACGCACCTCCCGCGCGCGGGCCGCCCGGACGACACGGCCTCCGAGGCGGGTCCCGGTGCGCAGGGCACTGCGGGTGCGCGGGTCCAGGAGCCCGGGTTCGGGGTGCAGGGCGGCGAGCTCGGCGATGCCGGCGGTGGCCCGGGGGACGAAGGAGAGGCCGATCAGCCCGTAGCGGGGGCGGGCCTCCTCGACGTGGTGGCCCAGCCGGGCGAGGACTTCGGCGAGCGTGGTGACGGCGCTCAGGACCTCCGGGTGGGGCGCGTTACGGGTGAGGGTGAGCGGGGGCCGCAGGGACAGGCCGATGCGCAGCCGGCCCGGGTCGCGGCGGGCCGCGGCGGACGCGTCGACGGCGGGCGGCCTGTGCGGGTCACGGGGGTGCGGTCCCGCCGCGGCGTCCAGGAGGAGGGCGGCGTCCGCGACGGTACGGGCGAGGGGGCCGTTGACCGTGAGGCCTTGGAAGGCGTCGCTCCGGGGGTGCACGGAGATCCGGCCGCGCTGCGGTTTGATGCCGACGAGGTGGGTCCAGGCGGCGGGGATACGGATGGACCCCGCGCCGTCCGAACCCAGTGCGGCCGGGACGAGCCCGGCGGCGACGGCCGCCGCGGAGCCGCCGGAGGAACCGCCGGGCGTGTGCGCGGGGCTCCAGGGGTTGCGGGTGACACCGAAGGCGGGCCCCTCGGTGAAGGCCCACTGCCCCAGCTCACAGGAGTTGGTCTTGCCGACGATCACCGCTCCGGCGGCACGGAGCCTGCGGACGGCTTCGCTGTCCGCGACGGCGGGCGGCAGTGCGCCGTCGCAGCCGAAGTAGGTGGGCAGACCGGCGACGTCGGTGTCGTCCTTGACGGCGACCGGCACCCCGAGCAGCGGCAACCGCTCCCCCGCCGCGAGCCGCCGGTCGGCCTCGGCGGCCTCGGCGAGCGCGGCTTCCGTGCGCAGCTGACGGAAGGCGTTGAGGGTGGACCTGCTCGCCTCGATGCGCGCGAGCGCGGCGGCGACCAGTGCGGACGAGGTCGTCCGGCCTTCGGCCAGGTCCCGGACGCAGTCCACGAGTCCGGGCCGTACGGGCGGTTCCGCCGGCCCGATCGGTCCGGTCCGCTCCGTGGGTTCTGCTGAGGACATCACCACCGCCTCCTCGCGTCCGCCGGAGCACCGGCCCCTGGGTCCGCCCTGGGTCGCCCGAGCGGGTCTGCCGGAGAGTAACGAGACGGCAGGGCCCGCTCAAGCACGCCGCACGCGGTTCGCAACCCCGTCACCCCTCCCGGAGGAGCGGGACGGGGTTCCGACAGCGGGGTGCTACGGCCGCACGTGGATCTCGCCGATCCCCGAGCCGAGGCCCGCGCAGTGGGCGGTCGACTGCCCTGACTCGCCCGGCCTCAGCGTGACGTGCTCACCGTCCACATCGGGGGACCAGCCGCAGACGAGGTGCACCCGGAACGTCTGCGTGGCCGATCCGTTGTTCCTGCAGAGCGCGAACCCTGTGTAGTCGTCGATCGCGTGCTTACCGGTGTCGCAGGACAGCCCCGGCGGAATGGCCGCGGCGGGTGCGGCGGCGACCGCGGCGGTGGCCGGCACGGCGAGTGCCAGGGTCAGGCCCGTGACGGCGGCGCTTCGGACCAGCTGGCGGACGGCGTTCCCCTTGAGCATCTTCTTCATGTCTCCCCTTGGTTCCGGTCAGGTTCCGGTGCCCTTCGGGGCAGCCCTCCCCCACCCTCCGTAACCAAAAACAGCGCCTGACCTCACCCTCCGTGCACCAGGCCCGCCGCGCGTGCGACCGTGCGCGGGCGTACGCTCGCCACTAGGGCGTGTTTCGAAAGTCCCGCCTGCCTGGCGACGCCTGGCACGCACGCTCGCCGCGTTGTCGGGATCACCCCGATACATCCAGTATCGGGGCGACCCTCCGCCTTGCGATCGCACGCACCAGACGCCGCCAGGCCCGCCCTTCGGGCGGACGGCGCTACTTTCGAAACACGCCCTAGGGCCTGACCAGGGATGTTTCCGAGGAGGCGCGGTGACGGAACAGCGCATCGCCGTACGAGCCGCTGCCTGCGCGACAGTGGTCGTGCTCGCCGTCACCGGCGGCACCACGGCGCAGGCGGACGACGACATCGAGTCGCTCCCCGCCGAGCAGATCGCCGATCGCTCCCGAGACGCCCTGCTGGACGTCCGGTCCCTGCATCTGCGGGCACGGGGCGACTTCGGGGAGGGCCGTTCCCCGATGACGGTCGATCTCAGTCTGGACCGGAACGGCAACTGCGTGGGCGGCATCGACCTGGGCGAGGGAAACGGTTCGGTCGAGATCGTCAAACGGGGCGGCTCGGTCTGGGTGAAGCCGGACGCGGAGTTCTGGAAGAACCAGGTCCCGTTCGGCGGCGCGGCCTTCGAGGCAGTCCTCGCCGGGCGGTACATGAGGGGGCCGGCCGAGGACTCCAGGCTGCGGCCCGTCGTGGAGGCGTGCGATCTGGACACCTTCCGCGAACTGCTCTCCGACAATGCCGGCACGGCCGCCGGGGCGTTCACCAAGGGCCAGGTGACGACGGTCGACGGCGTACGGGCCGTCCCGGTCACCAGGACGCTCCACGGTCAGCGGCTGACGGCTTACGTGGACACCGAGGGCGCACACCACCCGGTGCGGATCACCGTGCGGGGCGACGGGGCGGACGCCGCCGTGGACTTCTCCGGCTTCGACGAGCCGGTGCCCACGGCCACGCCGCCCGCGGACGAGACGGTGGACGTCAGCGCCCTGCTCGGCCGGGCTCCGGCGCAGTCCTGACGCCCCGGGCCCGGCAGGGTCCGGCCGTGGTCAGGCCGTCGGCAGGAGATCCGCGGCCGTGACGCGGTGGAGGTGTATCAGCACGTCGAACTGGCGCCCGAGCGAGGTCTGGTACGGATCCTCCGGCCAGGCGTTCCCGACGGAGCGGGTCAGCCGCTCCGCCGCCAGCCAGTCCCGCGTCGGTTCCGGCACGGTCCGCAGATCGACGTAGTAGTCCCGGCGCACGACTCGCTCCAGCACCTCCTCGTTGCTGCCCGCGCCCAGCGGCTCCACGGAGAAGCGGCGGTAGGGCTCCTCCGGGTCCGTCAGGTCCATCGCGTTGAACGAGCCCTGCCCGAAGGTGTAGCCGATGTTCATGTACTCGGCCCCGACCGCCTGACGCAGGAACTCACCCTGCGTCTTCGGGTACTGCTCGGGATTGTCGGACTCGTAGGAGACATGGCCGTTGTGGGCCGACAGCAGCATGCGATGGCCGGTGTGCCGCTGCCACCAGACGGTGTTCTCCGCCATGACCTGATCGCGGTGGAGCATGGCCTGGGCGATCTTCGCCGGGTCGGAGAAGTCGTAGTACGCGTACAGGGTGCCGGTCTGGGAGATGGCCCTGGCGTGCTGGAGGGCCCAGTCGTACGCCTGCCGGTCCCCGCCCGGCCCCCGCTCCCGGAGCAGCTCGTAGGCGCGCCCCACGAGCGCGGCCGTCCGCTCGCGCTCGGCGATGGGCCTGCTCATGTTCTCGTTGACGGTCTCCTCCACGCTCTTCGTCGGCCGGAACCCCTGGTAGAGGCGGCGGAATTCCGGCAGCAGCTCCGGGAGATGCGCGGACACGTAGTCCGTGACCCGGTCGAAGAGCTCAGGCCCCGCGTAGCCGTTGTCCTCGCCCATGAACTGCACGGGGCGGTCGGGATGGCGGACGTTGTACGCGCGCATCCACTGCAGCAGTCCGAGGTACTCGCGGTTGTTCCAGATCCGGTACGAACTCTGGAACTCCCTTCGCATGATCTTCTCCGGGTCACCCTTGCCGTGCACCACGTACTCGTTGAGGACCAGGCCGGTGGACCAGGGCGCCTCCAGCGCGAAAGTGGTGAAGCCCTCCTCCTCGACGAGGTACTGGAACACGCGGTGCTTCATCGTGAAGAACTGCCGGGAGCTGTGCGTCGCCTCCCCCAACCCGACGATCTTCGCCGAGCCGATCATGCGGCCGAGCGGGCGCAGGTCGCTGTCGGGTGCGCCGGGCTCCGTGGAGCGCAGCTTCTCCGCGACCCGGGCCAGGTCGCGCACCGGATATGCGGTGGTCGTCGCGTGCGCCGGCCGGGCTGCGGCCGTCAGCGCGCTGACCGCGAGCGTCAGGACCAGCAGCAGCAACGGTAGCCGGAGCGAACGATGTGATCTGTGCAATACGGTCATGGATCAAGACTGCGGGTGGGTCACGGTGCCGGACAGCCTGCTGCCCGCAGTGGCGTGCGGGGGATATCCACAGGGCCGCCACGTCGGAGCCCCTTCCGTACGCTGGGGTGCATGCGCATGCGCCCCACCCTGAGCTGGACCCCCGCCGAGGACCTGCCACCGGGCACCACGGATCCGGAGCCGGTCGCCGACGCTCTGAGCGCCGGCGGTGTGCTGGTGCTCAGCGGTGCGGGTATCTCCACGGAGTCGGGCATCCCCGACTACCGCGGCGAGGGCGGGAGCCTGAGCCGGCACACCCCGATGACCTACCAGGACTTCACCGGCAGTGCCCAGGCCCGGCGCCGTTACTGGGCGCGCAGCCACCTCGGCTGGCGTACCTTCGGCCGTGCCCGCCCCAACGCCGGGCACCGGGCCGTGGCCGCGTTCGGCCGGCACGGCCTGCTGTCGGGTGTGATCACCCAGAACGTCGATGGTCTGCACCAGGCCGCGGGCAGCGAGAGCGTCGTGGAACTCCACGGGGGCCTGGACCGGGTGGTCTGCCTGTCCTGCGGCGACTTCAGCCCCCGCCGCGAACTGGCCCGGCGGCTGGAGGAGGCCAACGCGGGCTTCGAGCCGGTGGCCGCCGCGATGAACCCGGACGGTGACGCGGACCTCACCGACGACCAGGTCGGGGACTTCCATGTGGTGTCCTGCACGGTCTGCGGCGGCGTCCTCAAACCGGACGTGGTGTTCTTCGGCGAGGCCGTGCCCCCGCGGCGGGTCGAGCGTTGCCGCGAACTGGTCCGTGAGGCGTCCTCGCTGCTGGTCCTGGGCTCCTCCCTGACCGTCATGTCCGGGCTCCGGTTCGTCCGCCAGGCGGCCGAGGCCGGAAAGCCGGTACTGATCGTCAACCGGGACCCGACCCGGGGCGACCGGCACGCCGTCACCCGCGTCGCACTGCCGCTGGGGACGGCCCTCACCGCGGTGACCGCACGCCTCCGTGTCCCCCTCGACGGCGAGGCGGACGGGCCCGTGTGAGCCGGTCCGGTCGGGCCCGGTGAGGGGCCGCCTCCAGGACCGTGTTCGCCCTCGCTCCTCCGTAGGCGCGAGCTCGCCTGCCTTACTGCGCCGAAACCTCTGAAATACCTCAGGTTTGTTTCCCCCAGGTGGAGCGCACTGCCAGAATCACAGGATTCCTGACCAAGTGCCTCAGGCTAGCGCCGGGCACTCCCTCCCCACGGGCTCCGGCCGGGACCGACCATCTTCCCCTCACCAAAGGCGACCCCCCTCCATGAGTGACGGCAGCATCACAGCAGCCGATCAGCGCGCCGCCGGAGCTCCGGCGGCGCGCTCTCCCCACGTGGACGCCGGCGACGCCGGTTACAGCAAGGACCTCAAGTCCCGGCACATCAACATGATCGCCATCGGCGGAGCGATCGGCACCGGGCTCTTCCTGGGTGCGGGCGGACGCCTCGCCGACGCCGGGCCCTCGCTCGCCATCGCCTACGCCGTCTGCGGTGTCTTCGCGTTCTTCGTCGTACGCGCGCTGGGTGAGCTGATCCTCTACCGCCCGTCGTCCGGCGCCTTCGTCTCCTACGCCCGTGAGTTCATGGGTGAGAAGGGCGCCTTCGCGGCCGGCTGGCTGTACTTCCTCAACTGGTCGACGACAGCGATCGCGGACATCACCGCGGCGGCGACGTACGCCCACTTCTGGGGCATGTTCAGCGACGTCCCCCAGTGGATCCTCGCGTTGGTCGCCCTTGCCGTGGTCCTCACGGCCAACCTGATCTCGGTGAAGTACTTCGGCGAGATGGAGTTCTGGTTCGCGATCATCAAGGTGGCGGCCCTGGTCGCCTTCATGCTGATCGGCATCTTCCTCGTCGTCACCCAGCATCCGGTGGACGGCCACACCCCCGGTCTGTCCACCGTCTCGGACACCGGAGTATTCCCCGTCGGCACCCTTCCGATGCTGCTCGTGATCCAGGGCGTCGTCTTCGCCTACGCGTCCGTGGAGCTGTGCGGCGTCGCCGCCGGCGAGACCGAGAACCCCGAGAAGATCATGCCTCGTGCGATCAACTCGATCATGTGGCGGGTCGGGCTGTTCTACGTCGGCTCGGTCGTGCTGCTCGCACTGCTGCTGCCCTACACCGCCTACTCCGGTGACCAGAGCCCGTTCGTCACCGTCATGGACAAGCTCGGTGTACCGGGCGCGGCCGGCGTGATGAATCTGGTGGTGCTCACCGCCGCCCTGTCCAGTCTGAACTCCGGTCTCTACTCCACAGGCCGCATCCTGCGCTCCATGGCGCTGTCAGGTTCCGCACCTCGTTTCACCGGCCTGATGAACAAGGGACAGGTTCCCTACGGCGGCATTCTGCTGACCGCGGGTTTCGGGGTGCTGGGAGTCGGGCTGAACTACGTGGTTCCCGGCCAGGCGTTCGAGATCGTGCTGAACTTCGCGTCGATCGGCATCCTCGGGACGTGGGGCATGATCATGCTCTGTTCCCTGGTGTTCTGGCACCGCTCGGAGAACGGCCGGGTCACCAGGCCCGCCTACCGACTGCCCTGGGCCCCGTACACCCAGATCGTCACCCTGCTGTTCCTCGTCGGGGTGGCGTTCCTGATGTGGTGGGGCGGAGGCGTCGGCCGGACCACCGTGACGTGCCTGCCGTTGATCGCGGCGGCGCTGGTCGGCGGCTGGTTCGTGGTGCGCGGCCGGGTGCGGGAGATGGCGCGGGCCGAGTAGGGCTGCGACGGCCGCGAGGCCCGAGGGGGACGGCGGCGCCGGGCCGTCCCCTCACGGGCCCTCAGTTGCTTCCGGGGCGACGGGTGAGCACGAGCGGGCCGGTTTCGGTGATGGCCACCGTGTGCTCGGAATGGGCGGTGCGCGAGCCGTCGGCCGAACGGATCGTCCAGCCGTCCGGGTCGTAGACGATCTTGTCGGTACCGGCGGCGAACCAGGGCTCGATCGCGATGGTCAGGCCGGGGCGCAGCTTCCAGCCGCGGCCGGGACGACCGTCGTTGGGGATGTGCAGGTCCTCGTGCATCGTGCGGCCGATACCGTGACCGCCGAACTCCAGGTTGACCGGGTAGCCGTACTCGGCGGCGACCTTGCCGATGGCTGCCGAGATGTCCCCGAGCCTGTTGCCCGGCTGGGCGACCTCGATCGCGGCTTCGAGGGCGACCTCGGTGGCCTCGATCAGCCGCAGGTCCTCCTCGGCCGGGGTGCCGACGACGACGGAGTGGGCCGAGTCCGCCGCCCAGCCATCGATGACCACCGCCATGTCCATGGTCAGCAGGTCCCCGTCGCGCAGCTTGTAGCTGTGCGGCAGCCCGTGCAGCACGGCGTCGTTGACCGAGAGGCACACCACGTTACGGAACGGGCCCTTGCCGAACGAGGGCTCGTAGTCCCAGTAGCAGGACTCCGCGCCGCGCTCCTTGATCCGGCGACGAGCGTGCTGTTCCAGGTCCAGCAGGTCGACCCCGACGGCGGCCAGGTCGGCGAGCTCGGCCAGCACCTGGCCGACGAACTGTCCAGTGATGTGCATGCGCTCGATGTCTTGGGGGGTCTTGTGCTCAATCACTGCGTTCCTCGATCCTCCGGGCCACTGACAGGTATATTTATACCAGGGGTCGGAGGGTGGAGTGGTTGCCGCTGGAACGCCTGCCGCTCTAGCATGTGCGCATGGTTCGTCATCCGCTCGCCCCCGAACAGATCGAGGCGGGCCGACGTCTCGGAGCGGCGTTGCGCTGCGCCCGGGCCGGACGCGGCCTCGTCGAAGTGGCCCTGGCGGCAGAGATCTCGCCGGAGACCCTCCGCAAGATCGAGACCGGCCGGCTGCCGACGCCCGCGTTCGGCACCGTCGTCCGGCTCAGCGAGGCACTCGGCGTACCGCTGTCCGAACTCGCCGTCGTCTGGCGCAATGATCCCGCTCTGAGCAGGGCCTCCTGAGGCCGCTCGTCCGAGGGCTCAGGCGGACAGTGCGGGGATGACCGTCGAACCGTAGGCGTCGATGGTCGCCTCACGCGCGTCGTGCATGTCGTAGACGGCGAACTGGTCGACGCCCAGGTCACGCAGGACCCGGAGCTTTTCGATGTGGGCCTCGGCCGGTCCCAGCAGGCAGAAGCGGTCCACGATCTCGTCCGGGACGAAGGCGGTGTCCGGGTTGCCGGTGCGGCCGTGATGGCTGTAGTCGTATCCGGAGCGTCCGGCGATGTACTGCGTGAGGGCCTCGGGCACGATCCCGGAGTGCTCCCCGTACCGGGAGACGAGGTCGGCCACGTGGTTGCCGACCATTCCGCCGAACCAGCGGCACTGCTCGCGGGCGTGGTCCAGGTCCTCGCTCACGTAGGCGGGCGCGGCGACGCAGACGGTGACGGAGTCCGGGTCGCGGCCCGCGGCCGCGGCCGCGTCGCGGACCGCCTTGATCATCCATTCGGTGAGATAGGGATCGGCCAGCTGGAGAATGAAGCCGTCGGCCTTCTCCCCGGCCAGCGCGAGGGCCCTGGGCCCGTACGCGCCCATCCAGACGGGCAGGCGACCGCTCTTCACCCAAGGGATCCGGACCGGTTGTCCGTCGACGGTTGCCTCGCGCCCCTCGGCGAGGTCCCGGATCACCTCGATCGCCTCACCAAGCCTGGCCAGCGTGTTCGGCCTGCGGCCGGCCACGCGCATCGCCGAGTCGCCGCGCCCGATGCCGCAGACGGTGCGGTTGCCGTACATCTCGTTGAGGGTGGCGAACGTGGAGGCGGTGACCTCCCAGGTGCGCGTCCCGGGGTTCGTCACCATGGGCCCGACGATCAGCCGTTCGGTGTGCTCCAGGATCCGGCTGTAGATGACGAAGGGCTCCTGCCACAGCACGGCCGAGTCGAAGGTCCAGCCGTAGCGGAACCCGTTACGTTCCGCACGGCGCATGAGTCCGACGACGGCCGAGGCGGGCGGATCGGTCTGGAGGACGAGTCCGAAATCCATGACAGATGCTCCTGATCGAAGTACTGACACATGGCGCGTGGGCAGAAGGCGGGCGGACATCGCGAGTCACGGGGGGACAATCCTGGACCGCTTCCCCGGCTTTGGGAAGAGGCAGTCTACGCGCGCGGCCTCTCCGAGCACGGAGCGTGCGCGGCGGGTCCTCGGGCCGCCTGACCCATGACCAGGCCGCGTCCGCCGTCGCGGGAACAGTCTTCGAGGAGAGAGGATCCCTGCTAAGAAATGAGCGGTATGCCACACGGAGGTATCGTTTATGGCGTTTGGTCGCATTTCACCGCGACGGCACATTCCTGCTCCCGTGAGGCCGACGAAGTCCGGCACGTCTCACCGCACCAGCGCTTCGAGCGGAAGGATCGCCCATGGGCACGGTCACCATGACGGACGGCACCGACATCTACTACAAGGACTGGGGCCCGCGTGACGCCCAGCCGATCGTGTTCCATCACGGTTGGCCGCTCAGCGCCGACGACTGGGATACCCAGATGCTCTTCTTCCTCGCTGCGGGCCATCGCGTGATCGCCCACGACCGGCGAGGTCACGGGCGCTCCTCCCAGAGCGCGAGCGGGCACGACATGGACACCTACGCCGCCGACGTGGCGGCGTTGGCGGAGGCGCTCGACCTGCGGGAAGCCGTGCACATCGGCCACTCCACCGGCGGCGGCGAAGTCGCCCGGTACGTCGCCCGCGCCCGGCCCGGGCGGGTGGTGAAGGCCGTACTCGTCAGTGCGGTGGCACCGGTCATGGTGAAGTCCGCGTCGAACCCGGGCGGCCTGCCGATCGAGGTCTTCGACGGATTCCGTGCCTCCCTCGCCGCGAATCGCGCACAGTTCTACATCGAGGTGCCGTCCGGTCCGTTCTACGGATTCAACCGTCCGGGCGCCGAGGTGTCGCAGGGGCTGATCGACAACTGGTGGAGGCAGGGCATGCGAGGTGCGGCCAACGCCCACTACGAGTGCATCAAGGCCTTCTCGGAGACCGACTTCACCGAGGACCTCAAGACGATCGAGGTACCGGTCCTGGTCGCCCACGGCACCGACGACCAGATCGTGCCCTATGAGGACGCGGGTCCCTTGTCGGTGAAGCTGTTGCCGAACGGCAGGCTGAAGAGCTACGAGGGTTACCCTCACGGGATGCTGTCGACGCACCCTGACGTCCTCAACCCGGACCTCCTGGCGTTCGTGCGGGAGTAGAAGCGCGAGCACGGCCGCACCTCTCGCCCCAAGCCGACTTCATGGTGATCCCGCACACCGGCCATCTGGTCCCGCTGGAAGCTCCGGCCCACCTCGTGGACGCCATCACGGCCTTCGCACCGGCAGCCGGACCATGCGTCCTCGTAGTCGTACGTCAGTCGGACCTTGGCCGCCGAACGCCGACGCCGAGGTCTCGTCGAGGTGGCAGGTGAGCCACTCGGGGCAAGGCGTCGGGCGCGTTCGAGGCCGATGACGCGTCCGCACGGCCACGGACGCCTCGTCCGCCACGAGTGCGGTCGACGTACACCCGCACCGCCCCCTTGATCAGCCCGCTTCCGTCAGAGCTGCGTGCGCGGCGGCGAGGATCTCCCCGGAGAGCGGGGAGCCCTTGGTGGCCCGGGACAGGACCAGCGCACCGAACAGGGTGCAGAGGCGGACGATGCCGTCCTGGTCGTCGGTGGCGAGGAAGTCGGCGAAGCCGGCCACCCCCTCCGCGTAGACGCGACGGGCCTCGCGCCCCCCGCCCTCGCGGGCGATGTCGGTGGCGAGTGCGGCGACCGGGCAGCCGTCCGCCGGGTCGTCGCGATGCTCGACGGAGAGGTAGGTGTCGATCAGCGCCTGCTGGGCGACGTCGCGCTGCCCGTCGCACTGCTCGATCCCGGCAGCGTGGCGCCGGGCGAGCTCGGCGAAGGCGTGGGCGGTGGCCTCGTCGACGAGCGCCTCCTTCGAGTCGAACTGCTTGTAGAAGGCGCCGTGGGTCAGACCGGCCGCCTTCATCAGGTCGGCGACGCTGACCTGCGTGCCCTGCTCCCGGAACAGCCGGGATGCGGTGTCCACCACCCGCCTGCGATTGTCCTCCGCCTGCGCCTGCGATACGCGGCCCATGACCACCTCCCGTTTGGATGTCGACTGGCATCTATCATAGACCAGCGTATAGATTGGCTACATAATCTAATTTGTCGCGGGTGGCCGACGGCGCCTGCCAGGACCGGGAGCAGTCATGGAATTGAAGAACGCGGTTGCGGTTGTCACCGGCGCCAACCGGGGCTTCGGACGGCATTTGGCCGCCCAGCTGGTCGAGCGCGGCGCGAAGGTGTACGGCGCAGCCCGACGCCCCGAGACGGTCGACGTGCCAGGCGTCATCCCGCTGCGGCTGGACGTCACGGACGAGGCGTCGATACGGGAGGCCGCCCGCGCGGCGTCCGACGCGACGCTCCTGATCAACAACGCGGGCATCTCCACCGGCGCGACCCTGATCGGAGGCGACGTGGATGAGGTGCGCCGGGAGATGGAGACCAACTTCTTCGGCCCGCTCGCCGCGACGCGGGCCTTCGCCCCCGTCATCGAGGGCAACGGCGGCGGCGCCGTACTCAACGTCCTGTCCGTCCTGTCCTGGGTGCACCCGGCGGGACTCGGCTCCTACGCCGCGTCCAAGGCGGCTGCCTGGGCGCTGACCGGTGCCACCCGCGACGAACTGGCGCCTCGCGGCATCGCCGTCTCGGCGCTGCACGTCGGTTACATGGATACCGACATGGCCGCCGGCGTCCCCGCCGATCAGAAGACCGCAGCCGCGGACGTCGCAGCCCAGGCCCTCAACGGCGTCGAGACGGGCCTACCCGAGATCGTCGCCGACGAGTTCACCCAGCAGGTCAAGCAGAGCCTGGCCGCCACGCCGCAGCCGAAAGCGGCCTGAATCTCTCGCGCCTCCCTCACAGCCCACCCCCCGGCTCCTCCCCTCACCCCTTCTGTAAGGACACCTGATGCCTTACACGACCTTCGGACACCGGACCGGACTTCGCGTGTCCGAGTACGCGCTCGGAACCGCGAACTTCGGCACCGGCTGACCGACGAGCAGTACAACCGCCTGGCCTAGGTCAGCGCGGTACCGCTCGGCGCACCCCACGAGGGGATCGCCGCCTCCCTGGACCGCCTCCAGGGAGGCGCGGCCGACCGCGTCACCGCCCCGGTCGTGCCGGTGGCCTGAGCGGTGAACGCTGCTGAGGACGCGGTGCGCCCGCGCCGTACCAACAACAGACAACACACACTGTTCCGAACCGGGAGAGGCCGGGACGAGCGGACACCCCGCCCTCTCACGGCCGGGAACGGAACGGAGACGACGATGAAGGCCTTCATGGTCGAGAAGTACGGTGGCCGAGCCGGGATGCGCGCCGCCGAAGTGCCCGCCCCCAGGTAGGTGCCGACGACGTCCTGGTCGAGATCCACGCGCCTGGCGTCAACCCACTGGACCTCAGATTCCGCAACGGGACTTCAAGGCGTTCCTGCCCTACCGTCTCCCGCTCGTTCCGGGCAACGATCTCGCCGGCACGGCCGTCAGCCGCGACAGCCGAGCAGGACCGATGGCACAGGCGCCACTTGGCCGTAGCTGTACTGCGTGTTCGCCCACGTTCACCGCAACGCTCACGCGCCCGGGTGATACCCCTGTCCGCCCCTCCGGCCACGTACACCGCGGCGGTCGAGGGGTACCTACCGGAGCGGCATCGTGAAGTCCTCCGCGCGGATCCACCGGTCGGCGACCCCATGAGACGGGCCGGGCACGCCCTCCGCTCACAGGTACTGGCACAGCCCTCGTGGCACGTAAGCCCCATGCCCCGCACGCCCCACGTACGTGCCACCTTCGATGACCGGGACGCCTCGCGACAGGACCGTCTCGACCCGCCCGGTGATCCGCTTGCCCTCGTACGCCGAGTAGTCGACGTTCATGTGATGCGTGCCGGCGGACAGCACCTGCTCGGCGTGCGGGTCATACACGACGATGTCCGCGTCCGCACCCGGCGCGATCGTCCCCTTCCTCGGGTAGAGGCCGAACATGCGTGCGGGAGCGGCACACGCGATCTCGATCCAGCGACGGCGCGCGATATGCCCGTCCACCACAGCCTGATGCAGCAGATCCATCCGGTGCTCCACACCGGGCATGCCGTTGGGAATCTTCGAGAAGTCGCCGATACCCATGTCTTTCTGACCCTTGAAGCAGAACGGGCAGTGGTCCGTGGACACGACTTGCAGGTCGTTGGTCCGCAGCCCCCGCCACAGTGCCGCCTGGTGTTCCTCCGGCCGCAGGGGCGTCGAACAGACGTACTTGGCTCCCTCGAAGTCCGGCTCGGCAAGGTTGTCGGTGGACAGGAAGAGGTACTGCGGGCACGTCTCGCCGAACACGGGCAGACCCTCGTCGCGGGCCCGAGTCAATTCCGCCAGGGCCTCCTGAGCTGAGACGTGAACGACGTAGACCGGAGAACCAGCGACCTGACTCAGCCGAATGACGCGGTGCGTCGCTTCGGCTTCCAGGAGAGCCTTGCGGACCTCGCCGTGATGTCGCGGGTCGCGTTCGCCTCGCGCGAGGGCCTGCTCCACGAGGACATCGATGGCGATGCCGTTCTCCGCGTGCATCATGACCAGGCCGCCGTTCGTGCCCGCTCGCTGCATGGCCCGGAGAATCTGGCCATCATCGGAATAGAACACCCCTGGATACGCCGTGAAGAGCTTGAACGAGGTCACGCCGGCCTCGATCAGCCTGTCCATCTGCTTGAGGGACGAGTCATTCACGTCGGACATGATCATGTGGAATCCGTAGTCGACGGCGCAGGTGCCGTCGGCCTTCTCGTGCCACTTGTCGAGCCCTTCGCGGAGCGAGCCCCCCTTCGACTGAATGGCGAAGTCGACGATCGTGGTGGTGCCGCCCCAGGCGGCCGCCCGCGTGCCCGTCTCGAAGGTGTCGCTGGACATCGTGCCGCCGAACGGCATCTCCATATGGGTGTGGCCGTCCACCCCGCCCGGGATGACGTACTTTCCGGTGGCGTCGATCCTCCGGTCGGCGCTCCAGCCCGCCCCGACGTCGGTGCCCTGGGCGGCGAGGGCGGCGACGCGTCCCCCCTCGATGAGTACGTCGGCGTGGATCTCGTCCGACGCGGTGATGACGAGACCACCGTGGATGACGGTGCGGCTCATGTACCCCTCCTCGCTGTGGCGATGCCGTTTCTGCTCACCGATGAAGACGCTTCCGCTCTCCCCCACCGCCCAGGGGCCTCACCCGGCGGCGTGCAGGGCCTCGCCGAGGATCTCAGCGCCCTCCTCGGCCTCGGCGACGGTGAGTGACAGGGGCGGCGCGATCCGCAGGACGCTGGTGTTGTGGCCGCCGCCCTTCCCGATGAGCAGTCCGCCCGCGCGGGCCGCCTCGAGTACGGCCGACGCGGCCTCCGGGTCGGCCTCGTCGGTGCCGGGCTTCACCAGCTCGATGCCGATCATGAGTCCTCTGCCCCGCACCTCCCGTACGGCCGGCGAGCCCGTGCCGACAGCCCGGAGCCGCTCGATGAGCAGGCCGCCGACCCGCCGGGCGTTGCCCTGGAGGTCGTGTTCCAGCAGATACGACAGGTTCGCGAGCCCGGCCGCCATGGTGACCGGAGATCCGCCGAACGTCGAGATGGAGTTGGCGTCCAGGCAGTTCATCACCTCGGCGCGGGCCACCACTCCGCCGATGGACATGCCGTTGCCGATGCCCTTGGCGAAGGTGAGGACGTCCGGGGGCCCGCTCGAAGCGTGCGCCTGCCAGCCCCAGAAGTGGTCACCCGTACGCCCCCAGCCGGTCTGCACCTCGTCGGAGATCCACAGGATGCCGTGCCGGTCGAGGACCTCGCGGAAGGCCGCGTACAGCCCGTCGGGAGGCGCGGTGAACCCGCCGACTCCCTGCACGGGTTCGGCGATCAGTGCGGCGACACCCCTGGTGTGCCCGAGCAGGTCCTCCAGATCGGCCACACAGGCCTTGATGAACCGCTCGTCGCTCAGCTCCGCGTACGGCCCCCGGCCGCGGACGCCGCCATGGACGTACAGCGTCTGCAGCGGCGACAGGCCGGTGGTCGACCAGGCCTTGTTGCCGGTGATGGACACCGCCGAGAACGACCTGCCGTGGTAGCTGTTGCGCATCGCCAGGATCTGGTTGGAGCCGCGGTGGGCGGTGGCGAGCAGCAGGGCGGTGTCGTTGGCCTCGGTTCCCGAGGTGGTGAAGAAGACCCGGGCGTCGGGGATCCCGGACAGCGCGGCGACCCGCTCGGCGAGTTCGACCATCGGACGGTTCAGGTAGAGGGTCGAGGAGTGGACGATCCGGCCGGCCTGTTCGGAGACCGCCTTGGTCACCTCGGGCAGGGCGTGCGCGGTCATCGTGGTGAGGATGCCGCCGAAGAAGTCGAGGTAGCGGTTGCCGTCCGCGTCCCAGACATGACGGCCCTCGCCGTGGGTGAGTTCCAGGGGGTGGCGGTAGTAGAGCGCCAGCCATTCGGGGCTGACGGCCAGGTGCCGTTCGTACAGTCCGGTCACGGCTCCACCAGCCCGTCGTACGCGTCCGGCCTGCGGTCCCGGTAGAACGCCCACTGCTGCCGGACCTGGTCGATCAGGCCGAAGTCCAGGTCGCGCACGAGCAGTTCCTCCTCCTTGTCGCCCGCGACATCACCTACGAACTGTCCCCGCGGATCGACGAAGTAGCTCGTGCCGTAGAAGTCGTTGTCGCCGTACTCCTCCTGGCCGACACGGTTGATCGCTGCGATGAAGTACTCGTTGGCGACTGCGGACGCCGGCTGTTCCAGGTGCCACAGATAGCCGGAGAGCCCTCGCGAGGTGGCGGACGGGTTGTACACCAACTGCGCGCCGTTGAGTCCGAGTTGGCGCCAGCCCTCGGGGAAGTGCCGGTCGTAGCAGATGTAGACGCCGACCTTGCCGACGGCGGTGTCGAAGACCGGCCAGCCGACGTTGCCGGGCTTGAAGTAGTACTTCTCCCAGAATCCCCTGACCTGCGGGATGTGGTGCTTGCGGTACTTGCCGAGGTACGAGCCGTCGGCGTCGATCACTGCCGCGGTGTTGTAGTAGAAGCCGGACTGTTCAACCTCGAAGACCGGCACGACGATCACCATGCCGGTCTCGCGGGCCAGGTCCTTCATGCGCCGGACCGTCGGCCCGTCCGGGACGGGTTCGGCCCAGCGGTAGTGCTCGGGCTCCTGCACCTGGCAGAAGTAGGGGGCGTTGAACACCTCCTGGAAGCCGATGATCTCCGCGCCCTGGCGGGCGGCTTCGCGCGCGTGTTCCTCATGCTTGGCGATCATGGATTCGGTGTCGCCGGTCCAGGTCGCCTGGACGAGTGCGGCGCGTACGACGTGGGACATGAGCTGCTCCTTCGACGCGACGTCAGAGAGCCTCTGTAATCTCTACGCCCGTAGACACGGTGCATAGGAGGAGAACGTAAGCCCCGTCATACGACGGGGCAAGACCATCGCAGTGAACCGGCGCAGTCGATCATGTTTCACACCCGAGCGGTCCACACCTGCGGCTCTCGGACCGCAGACGAAGTACGGGAGGCCGACGCACGTTTCACGGGCACGGCGCGGCCGGTGCGCGGCCGCGGCCCAGGTCTGTGCGCCCCGTCAGAAGGTGACGGCGATCCCGGTGTGGGGCCGCTTACCGAGCCGCACGACCGTGGCGGGCCAGTCCACGAGCCAGAACTTCCAGGTGTACTTGCGGGCGAGCACCTTGCGCACCGACGCGGTCCCGGCACGGTCGAGCAGCCGGGCCGTCCCCTCGGCGCTCGGTGCGCCCTCGGCGATCCGGCCGCGGACGTCGCAGACGGTGACGAGGACCCGGTCGTCGTGACGCAGCCGCTTGACCTTCCAGGAGTCCGAGCGGGTCCAGACGTACAGCACGCCACCCTCCGCCGCGGCCCAGACGGGCGTGGCGACGGGAGTGCCGTCCTTCCGGTACGTGGTCAGGCTGACGTACTCACTGCGTGCGAAGTCCTGGAGAGTCACGGGCGCGACCCTACTCGGCCTGCGCGGCGAGCGGAGCCGATCAGGTCATCGGCCCCCTCGACGAACGCACGGGCCAGCGCCCGGCCGGCGGTGACTGCGGCCCGGTGGTCCTCGATCGGCGACGCCTTGGAGTTCTCGAACAGGATGTAGGTGACGCCGGACGCGGTTCCGCCGCTCATCGGGTCCGGGTCGATACCGAGGGCCTCGGCCGTGGCGTACGAGGCCTCCCCGATGATCCCGGCGGGTCCGGTGTCGCCCACGACGGCGTACTGCACCCTGCCTCGGTGAACGACGGCGGCCACACCGCCGCCGCTGATCCCGGATTCGGTGTAGTTCCAGAGCGTGCCGGGACGGCCCCGGCCTCGTCATGGCCTCGGGGCCGGCAGGACGCGGCTGAGCGCGCCGTATCGGCCCCGAGAGCCCTGCTGCTGCCGATCGGTCACGAACGGCCGCTCGGATGCACCACCATGGCCGAGCCGCCACCTCGCCGCACCTTTTCGGCGGCCGCGAGCCAGCGTCCGCCGGGGAGGCGCTGGATCCCCGTGGCGGCCCCGATCTCCGGATTCGCCTTGAACACGTGTCCGAGCGCTTCGAGCTCCGCGCGCACCGGGCTGTTCCAGAGGCCCGGCTCGATCTCGGTCGTGGCCGAGTTGCGCTGGCTGGCGCGCGGCGCGGCGATCGCGTCGACCAACGGCAGCCCCCGGTCCAGGTGTCCGGTCAGCGACTGCAGGACGGTGGTGATGATCGTGGCACCGCCCGGCGACCCCAGGGCCACCACGGGCTTCCCGTGCTCCAGCACGATGGTCGGCGAGATCGAGGAGCGCGGACGCTTGGACGGACCGGGCAGGTTCGGATCGTGCACCGCCGGGTTCGCCGGGGCGAACGAGAAGTCGGTCAGTTCGTTGTTGAGCAGGAAGCCCCGCCCCGGCACGGTGATGCCGCTGCCGCCCGTCGACTCGATCGTGAGGGTGTACGCGACGACGTTGCCCCACTTGTCGGCGGTGGTGAGATGCGTGGTGTTCTCACCTTCGTACGTCGTGGGGGCTGCCTCGCCTCCGCCGGCGCAGCGGGCGGGGTCGCGCGGGTCACCCGGGGCGAGCGGGCTGGTGAGGACCGCGTCGTCCTTGATGAGGCACTCGCGCGAGTCGGCGAAGCGCTGGCTGAGCAGTTCCCGCGTCGGCACGTCCTCGAACGCCGGGTCTCCGACCCAGCGGCCCCGATCGGCGAAGGCGATACGGCTCGCCTCGATGAGGCGGTGCAGATACCGTGACTCGCTCGCCTTCGAAAGATCGGTGGACTCGAGGATGTTGAGGGCTTCGGCCACACTCGTACCGCCCGAGGAGGACGGCGCGATGCCGTAGACGTCGAGGCCCCGGTAGGCGGTCCTGGTCGGGGCCTGGCGCAGGGCGCGGTACGCCTTCAGGTCACCGGTCGTCAGGTCTCCCGGGCGCACCGCACGTGTCGCCGCCGGGTCCACGGGAGGCTTCCGCACCGTCGACACGATGTCCCGGGCCAGTTCGCCCCGGTACAGCTCGTCGACGCCCTCGCGGCCCAGTGTCCTGTACGTACGGGCCAGGTCGGGGTTCTTGAACACCGAGCCGGTGACGGGCGGTTCTCCGCCGGGAAGGAAGAGTTCGGCGGACGCCGGGAAGTCGGCGAAGCGCGCCTGGTTGGCCGCGGTCTGGGAGCGGAAGGTCTCGTCCACGACGAATCCCTCACGGGCCAGCCGCTCGGCCGGCCGGAGCAACTGCCCGAGCGGCTTGCTGCCCCAGGCTTCGAGCGCCTTCTCCCAGGTCGCGGGCGTACCGGGGGTACCGACCCCGAGTCCGCTGGTGACCGCGTCGTTGAAGGGAATCGGCTGTCCGTTCTCCAGGAAGAGCGAGGAGTCCGCACTGCGGGGCGCGGTCTCGCGGCCGTCCACGGTCTGGACGCGCCCCGTCCTGGCGTCGTAGTGGACGAAGTACCCGCCACCTCCGATGCCCGCCGAGTAGGGCTCGGTGACCCCCAGGGCCGCGGCGGTGGCGACGGCCGCGTCAACGGCGTTGCCTCCCTTGCGGAGTACCTCGACACCGGCGGCCGAGGCGTCCGGGTCGACGCTCGACACAGCTCCCCCGTAGCCCACCGCCACCGGTGACTTGGGAGGCGGTACGGGTGGCGCCGAGGCGGCGGGAGCCGCGGCGCCGAGCGAGCCGATGACGGCGATCACGAGTGGGAACGACACATTCCGGCCGACGGAATGACGCATCCGTACCTCCTGTGAAGGATCGTCCGCGCAGGGTAACGCCACGACACCCGTATCGTCAGGATCGCCTCGGCCGCACGTCCGAACGGACCGCTACGATGCCCGCTCATGAATGACGACGTACGCAACATCGCGCTCGGCCTCATAGCCGCCGGAATCAGCGCCGCCCTCGGCTGGCTCGCACGTACGTACCTCTGGCGGCGCAAACTCCGCCGCAAGCAGGCCTTCTTCGGGCTGCCGGGCAATTCCGAATGCCTGCTCGTCGTCAACCGCGACGCCGGCGGTGACGGGGCCGGGATCGACGCGACGCAGGAGCGCCGGCGCATGCGTGGCGATGAGGGACTGCACGTCGCCAATTGCGCACGCGTCGCGTAGGTCACGGAGCATTCGAGCAAGATACTGCGGCGCCAGACTGTTCTCGGGCTCTTCGAGCGCGATGACGGTGTGCACAGGCGGGCGCAGACGGTCGGCGTCGACAGAGGTCTCCTCGCCGTTGAGGCCTCGGAGAGCGAGGGACTGCCATGCAAGTACGACCGAGATGTAGAGCAAGGACTTCTGTCCGCCGCTCAGCCGCTCAGCCGCTCATAAGGCAGTGGCCACACCCCGGGCCTCACACCCGCGCCACCGGCTGAGACCTGGGCGCGGCTCGCGAGCAAGGGCATATGCGGTACGCACGGGGGTTCGCGTGGTCGGTGATGGCTGGGAACGCCCTGGGAGCCCGCGCCCACCACGTGGCATGCTGGTTGATCTTGCTGTTCGCTGAATCGTCTTGGTGCAAAACGGGGGCTTTGCGTCGTGGGATACACCATTCCTGAGGGCGTCGACACGATGCTCGATGTCATCGGAGTCGGCTGGCCGAATGTCGACGAGGACGCGTACCGCGACATGGCTGACGCCTTGCGGGAGTTCGCGGATGACGCGGACGACGACGCCTACGCTGCGTACCAGCACATCCAGAAGCTCCTGGCGACCGGGCAGAGCGAGTCGTTGACCGCGCTGGATCGGCACTGGTCGAAGGTCCAGGGCAAGCACAAGGATCTAGCCAAGGCAGGACGACTCGTCGCCGGCGCGCTCGATCGGGTAGCGGACATCATCGTCGCCCGAAAGATCGCCCGCGGTGGCCGAACTGGCCGAACTCTGCGCGACGATCGGAATCAGTCTCGCGTTCGCTCCCGTAACGGCCGGCCTGTCCACTCTGCTCGCCGGTGGCAAGATCGCGGCTACCCGGATCGCGTTCAAGCGGATCCTCAAGGAGATGGCCGAGACGGCCGTCGAGGAGATCGTCACCACTCTGACCCGAACCGGCAGTTGCCGCTATCGAGAACATCGTGGCCGATCTCGCAATCCAGACCGCGCTGAATGTCGCCGGTGTACAGGACGGCTACGACACCGGGCAGACCGCACAGGCGGGCAAGGAGGGGCTCCAGCTGAACTCCGCGGGAGGCAGCGCCCCCGGCCCGGGCAACGGGGTGGAGATCGACCCCGGCACGACCTGCCTCGACCCGCTGGCCCTCGGCGACGGCACCTGGCTGACCATCCACGACCAATCCGTTCGCCGCTGGCGAACCCTGTGAGAGCCACTCACCAAGGCGTGGAGCTCCGGCGCAGCCCAGGGGGCCGCCGGGCCCCCGCAACCCTCATGAACCGGCTCGTCACCGAACAGCCCAACCGCAGATGGAACGCCAGCATTCCGGGCAGTTACCTCTTCCCCGGCACCTGGCCCGGAGAACAACCGTTCCCCGCGCCCGGCACTCACAGCCCACGGCATCCCCTTGCATGCGCACCTACGAGAAGCTGCAGCGCAAGTACCGCGGCGGCTCCTTCGTGCTGCTGCTGAAGGTGGTCAACTCCCAGGCGTCAGGACCCGATGTGGTCGAGCTGGTCGGCGACGTGACCCAGACGGCGCAGGCTCCGCTGCCCTCGGCGCCCCGCACCTCGCACCGGGCAACTCGCTGAGCGCGAAACACCGCGGCGCCGGGCGGCTGGGCTGGGCGGCTGGGCGGCGGGTCCAACAGTCCTGCCGTGGCTGACGTCCCGCCGGTCGAACCACCGGACGTGGCGAGCGCCCTGTGCCGCTCCTCCCCATGGTGGCCACCGCACTCCGCGCGCGCCGAGCCGGCCCACAGGCGTGCTCCCGGAGGCCGGCACGGGCGGCCGGGACCGCGGCGTCGGCGGGTGCCGCCCGGAACACGCCATTGGCCCCGACGCGCATCTTTCGCCTGGGCAGCACACGGCCACGCTCCGTACCCACGCCACATCAAGGCGTTGTCGTGCGGGAACAGTCCCTCTCACATCACGTGAAGACCCCTCCACACGACCTTCACCTTCCGACCACTTTCAGCCGCGCCGTGTGCGCGGCGCGTCTCCAGGTACAGACGGTGCGCGGGGACCGTGCCTAATCTCCCGGGCCATGAGATTCACTCGCACGAGACGCTTCGGTCTCGCCACGATCATCGCCATCGCCTTCGCCCTCTTCGGCCTGGCGCCGTCCGCGAGCGCCGCCGACCCGGCGCCGGCCGAGCTGTCGTTCAGCACCGATGCCGCCACCACCACACCCGGCGGTACGGTGAACCTGTCGATGACGATCAAGAACAACCACACGTACGACATCTGGTTCGTCTACCAGACCATCGACCCGACCTGGCTGACCACCCAGCGCCCCGACCTCACGTACAGCTTCACCGGCTGCACCCTTGGCACGGACGCCGGCGCCGTCCCGTGTTCCGGTACCGGTCCGGCGAACCTCGGCGGCAACTACGGCACCACCGTCCCGCCCGGCCAGAGCCGCACCGTCACCCTGACCCTGCAGGTCGCCGCCGACTCCGGTTGCAACGGCAACATCGGCTTCTACTCCTACTTCTACGCCGAGTTCAGCGACAGCAGCAGCCTCAGCGGCGGCCCGGTCCACACGCCCGAGACCCGCGTGCTGTGCGCGTGACCGCACCCCCGGGCGCCCTGAGCGGCGCCCACCCCCGCTGAGCGGGGAACCTGATGGACGAGAACGGCGGCCGACCCCTGCTCCACGTCGGCCGCCGCCGGCATGTCACCCCGGAAGTGACTTGATCCAGCTCCACCGACCGGAACGCGCATTGGTCGAGACCACTGACGATCCACTCCGCGAAGTCCGGTGGCCCGCATTCCGGCGTCCGCCTTCCGCTGCAGCCCACGGGGCCTGCGGACGGGCCGCGCCCCCGATGACCGGGGGCCACGTCGCCCACATCGACCGTCTTGTCGTATTGATAGACACATACACTTTTCCGTCAAGTTCCCCAGCAGGCACACAAAAACTCCACACAGACCTCACCATGTGACACGACGGATGCGTCGACGACCGGCGTCTCAGGGGGCGACGGCGTGGTCATGGGGGTGAGCGGGCTCCGACAGGAGCCCGGCCACCCCTGCCCTGGGGAGGGGTTTCCACCGCATGAAGCGGACCATACGCACCACCGCGCTCGTAGTGGGCACACTGCTGGCGACCATCGGGCTGCCGGCTGTCACGGCCCAGGCGGACGATCCGACACCGCGTGTCGATCTGCGCGTGCTGGTCGTGAGCGACGGGGGGCCGTCCACCGGCGCCATCGCCGCCGAACTGGAGAACGCCGGTACGCCGTACACCGAGGTCGCCCTGGGCGATGCCGGCCGGGCCGTGATCGACGCGGCCTTCCTCGCCGACACGGTCGACGGCCGGCCACGCGCGAAGTACCAGGCCGTCGTCCTGCCCAACGACAACCCGTTCCCGACGGGCTCCGCCGAGATGGCGGCCCTGGTGGCCTACGAGCAGACGTACTCGATCCCGCAGGTCGACGCCTACACCTACGCACGTCCGCAGGTAGGGCTCAACGCGGCGGTCGGCACGGGGTACGCCGGCAGCATCGACGGGGTGCGGGCCGAGGTGACGCAGGCCGGCAAGGCCGGAGCCTTCGGCTACCTGGAGGGCACTGTCCCGTTCGAGGACAACTCCCCCGCCGTGGGCGAGTCCTACGCCTACCTCTCGACGCCGGCGGCCGGCGCCGACTTCGTCCCGTACGTCCAGGCCGCCATCCCTGGCAGGCCCACGAAGGGCTCCCTGGTGGGCGAGTACCGGCACGACGGACGACGCGAACTCGTCGTCACCTTCGTCTACAACCAGTACCAGCAGCAGTACAGACTGCTGGCACGGGGCATCGTGGAGTGGATGACCGGCGGGGTGCACCTCGGAGCCGACCGCAACTACTTCGCGGTCCACGTCGACGACGTCTTCGCCGCCGACGACCGCTGGGACACCGAACTCAACTGCACGCCCGGCGACGTGGACTGCCCGCCGGGTGAGGGCACCCCGGACCCGATCCGCATGGTCCCGGCCGACGTCGACCACGCGACCGCCTGGCAGAACAGCCGGGAGTTCACACTCGACTTCGCCTACAACGCCTCCGGCACCGTGGACCACCGCGAGGACAACGGCGGCCAGGACCCCCTCGCCGACAAGCTGACAGCCGACCGTGACCGGTTCCGATGGATCAACCACACCTACACCCATTCCTTCCTGGGCTGTGTGCAGGACACCGGCGTGGTGCCGTGGAAGTGCGCGACCAACGCGGACGGCTCCACCCGGTGGGTCGGCCGGAACGAGATCGCCGACGAGATCGCGGCCAACGAGGCCTGGGGTGTGGCAGCCGGACTCCCGCTCCACAAGGAGGAGTTGGTCACCGGCGAGCACTCCGGCCTGAAGGTGACCCCGCAGCAGCCGGTGGACAACCCCAACCTGGGGCTCGCCCTCGCCGACACGGGCATCGAGTGGCTGGGCTCGGACAACTCCCGTGACCCCGTGCAGCGCCGGGTCGGCACCGCCACGACCGTCTCCCGCTACCCGATGAACGTCTTCTACAACGCCGGGCGGGCGGCCGAACAGGTCGACGAGTACAACTGGATCTACACCGGCCGCGCCCAGGGCGGCAGCGGGATATGCGAGGACAACCCCGCCACCTCCACCTGCCTGGCCGCGCCGCTGGACATCGACACCGGATACACCGAGCACATCGTGCCGCTGGAGACCCGGATCGCGCTGGGACACCTCCTCGCCAACGACCCCAAGCCCCACTTCATCCACCAGTCGAACCTCGCCGAGGACCGCATCGCCTATCCGGTGCTCGACGGGGTGCTCGGCGGCTACGACGACCTGTTCACCGATGACACCCCCGTGGTGAATCTCCGCATGAAGGACATCGGCGTCGAGATGCAGCGCCGGGCCGCCTGGCGGGCAGCCATCGACGCGGGCCAGGTCACCGCCTACCGGATCGGCGACAGCGTGACCGTGCAGGCACCCGACGGCGTGGCGCTCACGGCCACCATGCCCGTCGGCACCCGGCACGGCGGCGCGGACTTCGGGGCCGGCTACGCCGGCGCGGTCTCCGGCTGGGCCTCGGCCGACGGCCTGCCGTACACCCTGGACCTGCCCGCGTCCGCCGGTGCCCCGGCCACCGCGGTCGAGCCGGCCGGGACGTCCCCGTCGACGCCCGCCGCACCCCGGACCGTGGTGCCGGCCGGCGTCGAGGAGCAGGTCCCCTACGGCGCGGAGCGCTGACAGGCGTACGCCCTTCCTTTCCCGGCCGCCGGTGCGGCGGCCGGGAGGGGCCCGCGAGCCCCGGGCCCGACATCCCACTTCCCGGCCGTGGAGCACATCGATGCACATTCCCCACGGCGCGCGACACCCCGGCGCGTCGCGCGTCACCCTGCTCACCGAAGGCACCTACCCGCACAGTCACGGCGGTGTGAGCGTCTGGTGCAACCAGCTCGTCACCGGCATGCCCGACCTCGCCTTCGACGTGATCGCCGTCACCGGCACCGGCCGCGAGCCGGTCGTCTGGGACGTCCCCGCCCACGTCGGCAGCGTCGTCTCCGTCCCCATGTGGGGCCCCGCCCCGGACGGGCGCGCGCCGCGCGGGCGCCACCTCGGGCGACTCGCCGAGTCCTACGAACGGTTCGTGACGGCGCTGCTCGACCCGCGCGCCGAGGACGGCTTCGGCCCGGCCCTGTACGCGCTCGCGCGGGCCGCCGAGGACGGCCGGCTCAGCCCGTTCCTGCGGGGGGACCGGGCCATCGGCATCCTGACGGGTCTGTGGAACCGGCCCGGGCTCGCGGTACGCGAGGCCCGGCCGACCCTGCAGGACGCGGTGACCGCGACCGCGCTGCTGGAGCACGCGCTGCGGCCGCTGGCCGCGCCGTTCCCGGACGCGGGCGTGGCACACGCGGTCAGCGGTGGCGTAGCGGTCCTGCCGGGGCTCGCCGCGCTGGAACGGCACGGTGTCCCGCTGCTGCTCACCGAGCACGGTGTCTATCTGCGCGAGCGCTACCTCGGATACCGGACCGCTCCCTACCGGTGGCCCGTGAAGGCGCTCGTGCTGGGCTTCTTCCGGCTGCTGGCGGAGGAGACGTACCGGCGGGCCGCCCTGATCACCCCGGGCAACCGCTACAACCGGCTCTGGGAGGAGCGCGGCGGGGCCGCGCCGGAGTCGATCCGGACGGTCTACAACGGCGTGGACCCCACCGCGTTCCCGCCCGCCGGCCCCGAGCCCGCCGACCCCGTGCTCAGCTGGGCCGGCCGGGTCGACCCGATCAAGGACCTGGAGACCCTGATCCGCGCCTTCGCCCTCGTGCGGGCGCGGGTGCCCGCCGCGCGACTGCGCCTGTTCGGCGGCACGCCGCGCGGCGGGGAGGGGTACCGGGACCGGTGCGAGGCACTGGCCGCGGAGCTGGGCCATGCCGACGCGGTCACCTTCGAGGGCCGGGTCGAGGACATCAAGGACGCCTACGCGGCGGGCAACGTCGTGATGCTCTCCAGCATCAGCGAGGGCTTCCCCTTCACCCTGATCGAGGCCATGTCCTGCGGGCGGGCGACCGTCTCCACGGACGTGGGCGGCGTGCGGGAGGCCGTCGGCGACACCGGTCTCGTGGTGCCGCCCCGCGATCCGGCCGCGATGGCCGCCGCGGCGCTGGAGTTGCTGGCCGACGCCGAGCGGCGCCGGAGTATGGGCGAGGCGGCCCGGCTCAGGGTGATCGAGCAGTTCACCCTCCGGCAGACCATCGACACCTTCCGCTCCATATACCTGGAGCTGTCGGCGTCCGGCGGTCTGGCTCCCGCAGCGGCCGAGGAACGCACGCCGGCGACGGCACTCAGGTCACCGGTGAGGAGCGCGGCCGTATGAGCGGACCCATGTCGCTGGAGCCGGGCGGCGCCGAGCAGGACACACTGGCCCTGCGCCTCGCCGACTACCGCACCCTCGCCCCGCACGTCACCGGCCGGCACACACCGGCCCTGGTCCTGCCCGGTCACGCGACGCGGTGCGACGCGGTCGACGGGCTCGCCGCCGAACTGGCCGACCGCGTCGCGCCCGCCGTCCACCCTTACGAGGTCGCCGCACTGCTGGAGTCCGAAGGGCTCACCGGTGAGGTGATCCGGGAGAAGTACGGGCACACCGACCTGTTCTCACTGGCGACGGCGTTGTACCAGCGCGTACCGCGCACGTTTCCCGAGCCGCCGCGGCCCACCGATCCCTGGCGGCCGGACCACCTGCGCTGCGCGCTGCGCGGGCTGTTGTTCGCGCTGCCCGGCCTCGCCTACGCGCTCGCCGGACGGCTGCTGCCCCCTGACGGCCTGGTGCGGGCGCTGGTGGTGGCCGGGCTGGTCTCCTGGGCCTGGAACCAGGCGCTGGGCCACCGGGCGTACGTACGCCTGGCGACCGGGCGCCTGGAGGCGGGCCGCACCCTGGCGAAGGGGGCGCCGCTGGGCGCTGCCACGGCGACCGTCGCCGGAGCCGCGCTCTCGGGGTCGGGTGTGACGGCCCTGGCCGTCGCGACCCAGTCGGCGTACCTCGCGGCGGCCGGTGTACTGCTCGTACTGGGCCGCGAACGGCTGCTGCTGGCGGTCCTCTCACCGGTCACCGCCGGCGGGACGGCGCTGCTGTGGTGGGAGCCCGGGACCGTGCTCCGGGCCGGGCTGCCGCTGCTGTCGCTCCTCGGCGCGGTCGCCGCGGCCTGCTGGGCGCTGCGCGCCACCCGCACGGCCCCGGCCGCGCCCGGTGCCACGCGTCCGGGACTGTGGCAGTCCCTGCCGTACGGGCTGTTCGGACTGGCCGCAGGCTCGCTGGTGTTCCTGGCGGGCCGGGACCATCCCTGGGCCGTGATCGTGCTGACCCTGAGCATGGGGCCGGCCGAGTGGCTGCTGTACCGCTACCGCGGACTGTCGGTGGCGGCCCTGCGGTCCACGAGGACACCCGCCGCGTTCCGGGTCCGTTCCGCCGCCGTTCTCGCCGGCTGCCTGCTGGTGTACCTCGGTCCTCTCGCGCCGGCGGCGCTGCTCGTGGACGCCGAGCCCGTCACCCTGCTGCTGCTCGCCGCCACGCTGTGGATCTCCCTGCTGCTTCAGGCCTTCGGCACCGCCTGGCCGCCGGTGGTCCTGTGTCTCACCGCGGCGGTGTTCGCCGGCGCGGTGATGCTGACCGGCGCTCCACCGGGCTCCGCGGCGCTGCCGCTGGGCTGCGGCGCCGCCGCGCTCTGTCTCACCGCGGTGACCGTACGACAGCTGGGCCGCCCGGCCGCCCACGGCTGACACCGCTCCACCGACCGCGCACGCGCCACCGCGCCGCCAACCATCCTCCGGGGTCTCCCCCGGCCCGCGACCGACCGTCAACCACTGGAAGGACACCACCTTGACCGCTCCACCGCTCGCCGCCGTCACCGGAGCCGAGGGCTTCATCGGTTCCCACCTCACCGAGGCACTCGTCGCCTCCGGGCACCGGGTGAGGGCCATGGCGCAGTACAACTCCTTCTCCTCGTACGGCTGGCTGGAGACCCTCTCCCCCGATGTCCTGGAGCAGGTCGAGATCGTCCTCGGCGACGTCCGGGACCCGGGGTCGGTCCGCCATCTCGTGGAAGGGGCCGACAGCGTCTACCACCTGGCCGCGCTCATCGCCATCCCGTACTCCTACCGGGCGCCCCACAGCTACGTGGACACCAACGTCACCGGCACCCTGAACGTGCTGGAGGCGGTACGGGCCGCGGGCACACCCCGGTTGGTGCACACCTCCACCAGTGAGACCTACGGCACCGCGCAGACCGTGCCGATCACCGAGGACCACCCCATCAACACCCAGTCCCCGTACGCGGCTTCGAAGGCGGGCGGGGACAGGCTGGCCGACAGCTACCACGCCAGTTTCGACACCCCGGTGGTGACGCTGCGGCCGTTCAACACCTTCGGGCCCCGGCAGTCCATGCGGGCGGTGATCCCGACCGTCATCGGCCAGGTCGCGGCCGGGGAGCGGACCATCACCCTCGGCGACCTGCGTCCCACCCGCGACTTCACCTTCGTCAAGGACACCGCGCAGGCGTTCCTGGCGGTCGGCTCCGCGCCCGCCGAGCAGGTCGTGGGCCGCACCTTCAACGCCGGTACAGGCGGTGAGATCTCCGTCGGCGACCTGGTCGCCCTCATCGGCAAGGTGATGGACACCACGCTCGACGTCCGCGAGGACACGCAGCGGCTGCGGCCGGCGAACTCCGAGGTCATGCGACTGGTCGCCGACGCCGGCCGGCTGCGCGCGGCGACCGGCTGGAGCCCGGCGCACGACCTGGAGGAGGGCCTCGCGCACACGGTGGCCTTCTTCCGCGAACCGGCCAACCTCGCCCGCTACAAGACCGGCATCTACAACATCTGACACATCCGGCACGTCGAGCAAGGGGAAGACCCATGTACGCAGTGATCATGGCCGGAGGCAAGGGCGTTCGGCTGCGGCCCTACACCACGGCACTGCCCAAGCCGCTGGTGCCCATCGGTGACCAGCACGCCATCCTCGAGATCGTCCTGCGCCAGCTCGCCTCGGCCGGCTTCACCGGCTGCACCATCGCCATAGGCCATCTCGGCGAGATCATCCGGGCCTACGTCGGCGACGGCTCCCAGTGGGGCCTGCGGGTCGACTACTCCACCGAGGAGTCGCCGTTGGGGACCATGGGCCCGCTGCTGATGATGCGTGAGCGGCTGCCGGAGCACTTCCTGGTGATGAACGGGGACATCCTCACCGACCTCGACTACGCCGACGTCCTCCACCGCCACCAGGTCTCCGAAGCGCCCCTCACCATCGCCACGTACGCGCGGCAGGTGCGCATCGACTTCGGGGTCCTGACCACCGACGCGAGCAAGGTCGTCGGCTTCACGGAGAAGCCGAGCATGGACTACCGCGTTTCCATGGGGGTGTACGGGCTGTCCCGGGCCACACTCGACGGGTACACCGCCGGGCTGCCGCTGGGCTTCGACGAGCTGGTGCTGGACCTGCTGGGTTCCGGCAACCCGCCGCACGCCTACGATTTCGACGGCTACTGGCTGGACATCGGCCGTCCCGACGACTACGACCGTGCCAACGCGGAGTTCACCAGCCGCAAGTCCCTGCTGCTCAAGGGAGCCTGAGCACCGTATGCGCATTCTCGTCCTGGGTTCCACCGGCTATCTGGGGACCCACGTCGTCGAGCGGCTCGGCGCCCTCCGGGGCGCACGGGTCCTCACCGGCGGCCGGTCCCCCGCCGTCGGCGTCCACGTCGACCTCGCCACCGATTCCGCCGACCGGCTCGCGAAGACCCTGGCGTCGGTGGCGCCGGACGCCGTGGTCAACTGCGCCGGTGCCACCGGCGGCGACCCGGTGACGCTCGCGGAGGCCAACGCCCGGGGGCCCGCCGTCCTGTGCACGGCGATGGCCCTGGCCTGTCCCTCGGCCCGGCTGGTCCATCTCGGTTCGGCCGCCGAGTACGGCCCGGGCACCGGCCGGGTCCCGACGGCGGAGTCGGCGGCCACCCGCCCGGTCGGCGCCTACGGGGCCACGAAACTGGCCGGCACGGTCACCGTCTCCGCCTCAGCCCTGGACGCGCTCGTCCTCCGGGTCGGCAATCCGGTGGGGCCCGGGGCGCCGCCCACCGGGCTGCCCGGCCGGGTCGCCCGGTTGTTGCGCGAAGCGGGTACGGCCCCGGACGCGGTGCTCCGCCTCGGGGACCTGTCGGCGTACCGCGACTTCGTCGACGCACGCGACGTGGCGCGGGCGGTGGAGCACGCGGTGACCGCGCCCGGGCCGCTGCCCCGCGTGCTCAACATCAGCGGCGGCGACGCCGTGCCCGTGCGTCGGATGGTGCGCACGCTCGCGGACATCGCCGACTTCCGCGGACACGTCGAGGAACAGGGCGCCGGCTCCGCCCGCTCGGAGCAGGTGTCCTGGCAGTGTTCCGACATCTCCGCCGCCCGGACGGCCCTCGGCTGGCGTCCCTCGTACACGCTCCGGGAGTCGCTGGCGGCGCTGTGGTCCGCCGGCGCCCGTCCCCCGTCCCCACGCGAGGAAGGCGAACCCCTGTCGTGAGCCTGCTGATCCCGCTGTACGTCCACCCGGTCGTGGATCCGGGCGCCTGGCACCGGCTCATCGCGGCGGCCGACCGCACCTACGCGGTCGTGCTCAATCCCGCGGACGGGCCGGGCGGCGCTCCCGATCCCGCCTTCGTCTCCGTGGCCGGCGCACTGCGCGGAGCAGGCGCCCGGCTGCTCGGCTACGTGGACACCGACTACGGCACACGGCCCGCCGCGGAGGTCACCGCCGATGCCGCCCGGCACCGGGAGTGGTACGCCACCGACGGCTGTTTCCTGGACCGGGTGCCCGCGGCCGGGGACGCGCTGCCCGCCTTCCGGAGACTGGTGCGCACACTGCGCCGGCAGGGCGCGTCGCTCGTGGTCCTCAACCCGGGCGTGCACCCGGCCCCCGGTTACGCCCGGATCGCCGATCTCGTCGTCACGTTCGAGGGCCCCTGGTCCACCTACGTGTCGGCGTTCAGCAGACCCGACTGGACGGCGCGCCATGCGCCCGAGCGCTTCTGCCACCTGGTGTACGGCGTGCCCGAGGCGCTGGCCCCGCTGGCCGTGCACACCGCCCACGCGCGGGGCGCGGCGGTGTCGGGCCCGGTGAGCGGTGAACCGCCCAACCCGTGGGCCCGGCTGACGCCGGTGCTGACCGGGGCGCAGGCGTGAGGCACGGAGCTCGGACGTGGGCGGCCCTGGCGACCGTGCTGGCGGTCGCGGTGACGACCGCGCTGACCGGATGTTCCGGTACGGGCGGCGGCACGGAGTCGGGCGGGCCGCGGGAGGAGCGGTGGCAGCCTCGTCCTGGGCTGGAATGGCAGTGGCAGCTCGACGGGAAGGTCGACGCCGCGGCGGCCGATGTACCGGTCTACGACATCGACGGCTTCGAGAACGACGCCGCGGACGTCGCCCGGCTCCACCGCGCGGGCCGCAAGGTGATCTGCTACATCAACGTGGGCGCCCGGGAGGAGTACCGGCCCGACAAGGATGCCTTCCCCCGCTCGCTGCTGGGCGGGCCGAACGGCTGGCAGGGGGAGCTCTGGCTCGACATCCGGCAGATATCCGTGCTGCGGCCGATCATGGAACGGCGGTTCGACATGTGCCGGGACAAGGGGTTCGACGCGGTGGAGCCCGACCTGGTGGAGGGGTACGCCGACGACACGGGCTTCCCGCTCACCGCGAGGGACCAGCTGAGGTACAACCGTATGATCGCCGACATCGCTCACGAACGAGGACTGTCGGTGGGTCTGAAGAACGACCTGCCCCAGATCCCGCAGCTCGTGGACACCTTCGACTTCGCGGTCAACGAGCAGTGCGCGCAGTACGGTGAGTGCGCTCGGCTCACACCGTTCATCGAGGCCGGCAAGGCCGTCTTCCACGTCGAGTACACCGAGCCGACCCACCGCTTCTGTCCCGAGTCCCGCAGGCTGGGGCTCTCCTCCATGCGGAAGAAATGGGAGCTGGGGACCTGGCGCAGGGCCTGCTGAACGGCGGGAGATACCCGCGGCCAGGGCGGCGCTGTGCCGTGCCGACGCCGACCCCGCGGACCCGGTCGGGCGCCGTGCCGGCCCGGTCGGGTCACGCGGGCCGGCCTGTGCGTGTCCGCCCGGTCAGCCGGTGACCGCCGGTACCGCCGCCCGGTCGGCGATCAGGCGGATGATCTCCTGCTGGTGGGCGGCCAGGTAGAAGTGCCCGCCTCGGAAGACCCGGAACTCGAAGGCCTGCTCCGTGTGCTGCGACCAGGCCCGTGCCTCGTCGAGGGTGACCTTGGGGTCGTCGTCACCCACCAGGCTCCACACGGGGCAGTTCAGGGCGGGGCCCGGCTCGTAGACGTAGGTCTCGGCGGCACGGTAGTCGGCGCGGATCGCCGGAAGGGCCATCCGGATCAGTTCCGGGTCCTCGAGTACGGCCGAGTCCGTACCGCTCAGCAGTTTCATCTCCTCGATGACGCCCTCGTCGTCCCGCAGATGGACGGACTCCGTGCGCGGCGCGGCGGGGGCCCGGCGTGCGGAGGCGAACAGGGCGTGGAGCACCACGCCGTGGTCGCGCTCGAGCCGACGCGCCACCTCGAAGCCGAGGGTCGCGCCCATGCTGTGCCCGAACAGGACCAGCGGGCGGTCCGTCCACTCCAGGAGTACGGAGGTGACCTGGTCGGCCAGTTCGGCGATCGTGGCCACGCAGGGCTCGGCCCGCCGGTCCTGACGGCCCGGGTACTGCACGGCGAGCACGTCCGTGTCGGCGGACAGGCCTGCCGACACCGGCCGGTAGAAGCTCGCCGAGCCGCCCGCGTGCGGCAGACACACCACCCTGACCGCCGCGTCCGGACGGGGATGGTAGCGGCGTATCCACAGGCGGTTGAGCTCGGCCGTCGTGGTCATGGGGTGCGGGTTCCCTTCGTTGCGACGGCGCGGACCGGCCGCACCGAGCGTGCTCCAGCAGTCTGCCCTGCCGGGCGCGCGGACCACACCCCCTACCGCCCCCAGGCCGGGAGGCGGCCGGCGGGACTCACGCGTTGAGGTAGGCCAGGACCGCCAGCACACGACGGTTGTTGTCGCTCGACGGGGGGAGCATCAGCTTGGAGAAGATGTTCGAGATGTGCTTGGCCGCCGCGCCCTCGGTGACGGTCAGCCGTTGGGCGATGGCCGTGTTGGAGCAGCCCTCCGCCATGAGTTCCAGCACGACGCGTTCCCGGGCGGTGAGCGCGGCGAGCGGCTCGTCGCGGGAGTGGGAGGTCATCAGCTGGGCCACGACGGCGGGGTCCATGGCCATGCCGCCGGCCGCGACCCGGCGGACGGCGTCGATGAACTGCTCGTCGTCGAGGACGCTTTCCTTGAGCAGGTAGCCGATGCCGCCGGTGCCGTCGGCCAGCAGTTCGCGGGCGTACATCTGCTCGACGTGCTGGGAGAGGACGAGGATCGGCAGACCGGGCTGCTCGCGGCGGGCGAGCAGGGCCGCCTGCAGGCCCTCGGTGGTGAACGTCGGGGGCAGGCGGACGTCCACCACGGCCAGGTCGGGGCGGTGTTCGGCGATGGCCTGTCTCAGGTCCGTCCCGTTGTCGACGGCGGCGACGACCTCACAGTCGTAGGCCTCCAGCAGTTGGATGATTCCCTGCCTCAGGAGGAAGAGGTCTTCTGCGAGGACAACGCGCACGGCAACTCCATGGTCATGACGGTCGGACCGCCCGGGGGACTGTTGATCTCCAGGACGCCGTCAAAGGATGCCAGCCGCCGCCGGATACCCTCCAGGCCGCTCCCGGCCGACATCTCGGCGCCGCCTCGGCCGTCGTCGGTGACCTGCCCGTGCAGAGCGCCGTCCGCGTACCGCAGGGCCACCTCGACCTGCTGGGCATCGGCATGCTTGAGCGCGTTGGTCAGCAGCTCCGACACCGAGAAGTAGATGGCGGACTCCACCGGATCGGGCAGTTTCCCGGCCAGGTCCGCCGTGACCGTGACGGGCAGTGGACTGGCCAGGCCCAGAGCCCGTACGGCGTCGGCGAGTCCACGCTCGGCCAGCACCGGGGGGTGGATGCCCCGGACCAGGCCGCGCAGCTCACGCAGCGCCTGCACGGAGGAGCTGCGCGCGTCGTGCAGCAGCCGGCGGGCCTCCTCGGTGTTCCGGTCCAGCTGCCGGTCTACGGCGCCGAGGGTGAGACCGAGGCTGACCAGCCGGGCCTGGGCGCCGTCGTGCAGGTCGCGCTCGATGCGGCGCAGTTCGGCGGCCTGGATGTCGAGCGCTCCGGAACGCGTCTCCGCCAGGTGCCGCACCCGGGAGGACAGACGGGCGCGCTGGGTCGGGCCCAGCAGGAACAGGACGAAGTAGGCGTAGCCCTTCAGCACCCAGGGGCTGAGGTGGAGCCAGCCGGCGAACACGGCGAGGGCCGCCAGGGCCGCGGCGAGGGCGGCGGGCCAGCTGTCGACGGTGATGAACGCGTACCAGCGGCCCGCACCGTCGGCGGCGGCGGGCCGCCACAGTCCGAGGGCCAGCGCCAGCCCCTCCCCCGCGTAGTACAGCAGCGCGGCCGGGGCACTGCCGAGCAGCAGGCCCACGGCGCTGTTGAGGAGCAGCCACAGCAGGTCCCGCCAGCTCGCCGGGTCGGCCAGGATCCACTTGCAGCGTCGCACCCACCCGACGATGTCCCGTTCGATGTGCTCCGGTTCGGGCTGGTACGGCCGTTCCACCGGGACTCCGGAGCGGGCCGCGGCACGCCGGTTCAGGTCGCAGACCCAGCGCACCGCGACGGTCAGGTGGGGCAGGGCGAGGAAGCCGATCCCGATGAGGCACAGGATGACGAAGTACGAGGTCGTGACGAACAGGACGATCGAGGCCAGGGCTCCGGCGGCGATCTGCGCGCCGACCAGGGTGTCCTGGGCCGCCCGGCCCAGTCGCACGCGCCCGCCCTCCCACCCGCGGGCAAGGGCGGGGGAAGGGCCGTCCCCGGACGGGGGTGCCGGGGACGGCCCGGTTCGGATACGGCTCACGCGGCCTTCACCGTGTCGACGGCGGGTGTGCGCATGCCGCGCCACGAGGGCAGGAGGGTGGCGCCGAAGACCAGCACCAGGGACCCGCCGACGATGGCGAGGTAGATGCCGGGGGATCCGGAGGGCAGGTAGGAGTCGGACTTGACCATGCTGTAGGGCACGATGGTGGTCGCCGCGGCGATCGTGCCGAGGACGGTGGAGATGATTCCGATGAGTACGCCCTCGACGGTCAGCATGCTGATCACCTGGCGGCGCGTCGCGCCCGTGAGCTGCTGGAGGCCGAACTCGGCGCGGCGCTTGCGGGTCACCGCCACGAGGGTGTTGACGACGGTGATGGCGGCGTATCCGACGATCATGGCGACGATCGTATAGTTCGCGGCGACCAGAATCTGCTGGATCTGGTTGTTCCGGCCGGCCAGTGAGTCCCCGTCGTCCAGTTCGGTGCCGGGCACGCCCGCCGCCAGCCCGGCCAGTGCGTCGCGGACTTCGGCCGCACCGCCCGGCTCGGACCGGACCAAAATCTGGAGCGGGAGCCCGTCGCTCGTGTGCGGAGCCAGGGTCGCCACCGGGAGGGTGAGGTACTGCTGCTTCGGGTTGTCGGCGTAGAGGGCGACGACGGTGGGGCGTACGGCGGTGCCGTCACCGAGGCGCAGCGGCAGCCGGTCGCCGACCTTCACGCCGTATTCCTCGGCTTTCTTGTCGGAGAGGGCGACGGTGTCGCCGCGCAGGCCGGACAGTGATCCGGCGACGGGCCGCAGATCAAGGTTCTGCCGCACGCCGTCGGCGGACACGCCCCGAAGTTCGGTGTCGACCGATCCGTCGGAGGCCTCGACGAATCCGCGGCTGGTGACGAACTCCGAGGCCGCGGCCACACCGGGGGTCGACCGGACCTGGTCGACGACGCCGGGGGCGAATCCGCCCGTGGTCGAGTCGAGGACGTAGTCGGCCAGGACGTTGCGGTCGTAGGAGCTCTGGGAGACGTGGTCCTCGGTGGCCTGCATGTAGAGGGTGCCGGTGGCGATGCCGATGAGCAGGACGATGGGCGCGACGGCGCCCGCCATACGGACGTTGGCCGTGGTGGCGTTGCGCAGGGCGAGCATGCCGGGGATGCCGGAGAAGGCGCGCACCGGCAGTCGCAGCAGCACGACCATCGCCTTGGTGATGCCGGGGGCCAGCAGTGCCAGACCGATGCAGAACAGCACGGAGGCGGGTCCGGCGGTGCTGGCGAGGGTGGGGCCGTCCTCCATCACCGTGGCGGTGGCGACGGCGAGGCCGATCCCGTTGGCGAGGAAGAACAGCGCGATCAGCAGCCGCGGCACGCTGAACCAGCGGGTGCCCGCTGCGGACTCGGCCAGGGCGGCGACCGGTTCGGTACGGGCGGCGCGACGGCCCGCGAAGCGGGTGGCCCCGGCCGCGGCGAGCACGGTGACGACGGCACCGACGGCCATCGGCATCCAGCCGGCGTGGTAGACGATCGCCGACGAGACGACACCGCTGGAGGTGAGTACGCCGAAGAGCAGCCGGCCGAGCAGGTATCCCGGGTACAGGGCGAGCAGGACCGAGGCCACCGAGAGCACCGCGGTCTCGATGAGGATCATGCGGCGCAGTTGCTGCGGGGTGGAGCCCACGGCCCGCAGCAGAGCCATCTCCCGGGTGCGCTGCTGGAGCGACAGCCCGAGGGTGGAGGCGACACCGAACATCACGATCAGCACCACGGACGAGCCGAAGATGGCCGCCAGGATCACGACGGTGCGCTGGCTGGAGAGGGTGCCGGGCAGTTCCGCCAGGCCGCGCCGCTCGCCGGTGAGCACCTCGGCCCGGTCGCCGACGGTGGATCGCACCACGTCGGCGACCGCCGCCGTGTCCGCGCCGTTCTCCGGCACCACACCGATCGAGTCGATGCGGCCGTCGGCGAGGGTGCGGGCCTGCTCGTCGTCGAAGAACACCGCGGCGTCGGGGTTGTCGTCGCCGCGCTGGCCGGCGACACCGCTGACCGTGAACCGCCGGGTGTCGCCCTGGACGACGATGTCGACGGCGGAGCCCGGGCGGACACCGGCGCGCTCGGCGAGCTGGGCGTCGAGGACGACCTCGCCACCGGCGGCGGGGGTTCCACCGGCGGCGAGGGTATAGGGGGTGAGCCGGGCACTGGCCCAGCCATGGCCGAACGAGGCGTCCTCGCCGGTCAGTGCCTTGCCGTCCTTGAGGACGGTGGCGGGGAAGGACACGTCGCCGACGGCCTCGCGGACACCGTCCACGCGGGCCACCTCACCGACGAGCGCGGGGTCGATGCGGCGCCGTTCGGTCAGGGCGGCCCCGTCGTGGGACTGTTCGCCGGTGACGACGACCGGGGCGCCGCTCAGGCGCAGCGGGTCGGCGGCCATCCGGACACCGGTCTCCATCAGACCGCCGCAGCCGATCACGATCGCGGCGCCGAGGAACATGGCGAGGAAGGTCGCGACGAAGCTGGTCCGCCGGAACTTCAGGGTGCGCAGGGCGAGCCGCCACATCAGTACAGCCCTCCGGACGTCATCGGTGCGGTCTGCTGGCGGTTCTCGTCGTCCCAGGCCCCGAGCCGGGTCATCCGCGCCGCGACCGCGTCGGCCGTCGGCCGGTGCAGCTCGCCGGCGAAGGCGCCGTCCGCGAGGAAGACCACGTGGTCGGCGTAGGAGGCGGCCACCGGGTCGTGGGTGACCATGACCAGGGTCTGGCCGGCCGTGTCGACGGACTCGCGCAGCAAGGAGAGCACGGCCGACGCGGTGCGGGTGTCCAGGGCTCCGGTGGGCTCGTCCGCGAAGACCACGGCGGGCTGGGTGACCAGGGCCCGTGCGATGGCGACGCGCTGCTGCTGGCCGCCGGACAGCTCGGACGGCAGGTGGCCGAGACGTTCGGCCAGGCCCACGCGCTGCACCACGGTGCGGATCAGGTTCTTGTCGGGCCGCTTGCCGGCGAGCTGCAGCGGCAGGGTGATGTTCTGCATCACCGTCAGGGCGGGCAGCAGGTTGAACGACTGGAAGATGAAGCCGATCCGGTCGCGGCGGAGCATGGTCAGCTCGGTGTCGTCCAGGCCGGCGAGGTCCGTGCCGCCGACGGTGACGGTCCCGGAGGTGGGCCGGACCAGGCCTGCGGCGCAGTGCAGGAAGGTGCTCTTGCCGGAACCGGACGGGCCCATCACCGCGGTGAAGGTGGCGTGGGCGAAGCTCATGGAGAGCTCGTTGAGCGCGGCCACCTGGCTGTCGGATCGTCCGTAGATCTTCGACACGGTGTCCAGCCGTACCGCCTCCGCGTGGCGAAGGTCCTGTGATGTGTGCATCGGGCTCCCCAATGAGATGGCGCGCTTCCCACGCGGTGTCTGTGGATCAGATTAGGAGGGGCGGGGCCGCCGCACATTGGCCTTATACCGCCGATTCGAGGTAGAGGTTTCTCTACCTCCGGGCTCATGTATCTGAAGCCGTGCGGCTGTTTTATGTCATGGATGGATAAGTCCGCGAAACGCATGTCTGAAAAGGAGTCACAGTGTGGCGCATTTCTGCAAAAGCGTTTCCGGCATTCCGTCAAGGGGGCAGAAATGTCCGTGGCGCGGTGCATATTGCGTCGCCCTGTCCGAATCGTTTACCCCACCGCAAAAGTGCGGTCACCTCCAGTGCCACACTGCGAACGAACGGGTAACGTCGCAGTATCCGAAAATCGCCGAGGGATGGGATTCTCTGTGTCCAGGACAGCCGGCCTCTTCACGGCCGAGAGGTATTGCGGCACCGCACACGCGAGGTCGGTGCGGCATGGGGCGTGACCACGGGCTGATCGCCAGCGTGCAGCCCGACGGGCACCTGGAACTGTTCGTGCCGCTCACCGGGAGACGCCACAGATGTGGTCCCCGCGGTACGACGATGTGGCTGGCCCTGCAGCGCAGTGATTGGCAGACGGAAGTGGCCGCGGAAGACATATCTGTGCGACTGGGTGTGGATCCGGACAGCATTCGGTGTGATATCGAGGCCTGGATGTCGCATTTCCGGGCGGCGGGTGAGTGACGGAGCCGCGGGGCCGCGGCCTTCCGGCCGCCGCCCCGCGGCGGGCCCGGCGGCCGGTGCGTGATCCACGGCCGTCGGTCCACTTCCGGCGCTCTCCGCGTCAGAGCGCCACGATGCCGGACAGCCACTTCTCCACCGCTCCGGCGGTGGACTCGGCCCGGTCCTCCATGATCGTGAAGTGCGTGCCGGGCACCTCGGCGAGTTCGTGCGTGCCCTCCCAGGCCGCCTGCCAGCCGTCGAGCCCGGGCGCGAAGGGGTCCTCCGGCCTGACGAACAGCACCGGAGCGGTCAGCGCGCCCGGCAGACAGTCCTGGATCAGGTCGCTGTAGCGGCTCATCGCGGCGAGTCGCGCGGTACCGAAGCCACCCACGGACGATTCACGGTCCAGCATGCCGTTGAACATCTCGCGCCGAAGCTGTTCGGTCCCGTCGTCGGCCAGCAGATAGGTGTCCAGCAGGACCACTCCCGAAGCCGGAGTGCCGGCCTTCTCCATCGCCTCGGCCACCGCGTGGGCGAACTGCCCGCCGGAGGAGTAGCCGAGGAGCACGTAGGGCCGGCCGTCCGCGCAGGCCCGCCGGACACCTTCGACCACGACCTCCACGACCGCCGCGGCGGAGCGCGGCAGCGGCTCGCCGGGGACGAAGCCGGGCACATCCGGCACCAGGACATCGCGTCGGCCGTGGAAGTGGCGGGCGAACCGGGCGTACTGGTGGGCGCCGCCCAGCGCCATCGGCGAGGGCAGGCAGAACAGACGGGGCCCCTCGTCTCCCGTGGCCAGGCGTACGGGATCGCTCACGTCGCCGAACTCGGCCGCCGAGGAGAAGCCCGGCAGGATGTCCGCCACGCTGTGCAGCAGCGTGATGGCTCTTTCCCAGCCGTCTCCGGCCGCCGCACGCCGTACGAGCCCGCTGACCGATTCGATGTCGTCGCCCGCCGGCCCGTCGACGCCGCCCCCGGCGAGACGCTCGCGCAGGTGGGCGGCGAGCGCGGCGGGCGTGCGGTGGTCGAAGACCGCCCCGGCGGCGACGGTGACGCCGAGGGCGTCGCCGAGGGCTCCGCGCAGTTCGGCCGCGGAGACCGAGTCCATGCCGATCTCCAGGAAGGCGTCGTCGGGTTCGACGGCGTGCGGTCCCTCGTGGCCGAGGATCGCGGCGGTCCGGGCCCGCACCAGGTCGGCCAGCAGTGCTTCCCGCTCGGGCTCCGGGGCCGACGCCAGCCGCTCCCGCAGGTCCCGGACGTCCGGGACCGCGGCGGGGGCGACGGCTTCGACCGGGCCGGCGGCCGGCTGCGTGGCGGGCCGGTCCATCGTGAGGGGGACGTCGGCATCCAGCCAGTACCGCTCCTGCCGGAACGCGTACGTGGGCAGTTCTGCGCGGGCCGTACCGGGGAAGATCGCGGCCCAGTCCAGGGGCAGGCCGTCGGCGTGCAGCCGGGCGAGCCCGGACAGCAGGACCGCCGGTTCGGCGCCCCGGCGCCGGCCGAGGGCCACGAAGACGGCGTCACCCTCGCCCGCGCACTCACGGACGAGCCCGGTCAGGACGGCGTCGGGACCGACCTCGACGTAGCGGGTGACCCCCGATCCGGCGAGGGTGGCGACGGCGTCGGCGAAGCGGACGGTACCGCGCACGTGCCGTACCCAGTGCTCCGGGTCGCACAGCTGCTCCCCGGTGGCGGGGCGTCCGGTGAGCGCCGAGACCACGTCGACGCGGGGTTCGCGGAAGGTGAGCCGCTCGGCGACCGCGCGGAAGTCGTCGAGCATGGCGTCCATCAGAGGGGAGTGGAAGGCGTGCGAGACGCTGAGCCGCTTGGTCTTCGCGAACGTCGCGGCCGCGGCCAGGACCGCGTCCCGTTCCCCGGACAGGACGACCGAAGCCGGTCCGTTGACCGCCGCCAGGCCCACCCGTTCGTCCAGCAGCGGGCGGACCTCGTCCTCGCCGGCCTGTACGGCGACCATCGCGCCGCCCTCGGGAAGGGCCTGCATGAGCCGGCCGCGCGCGGCGACCAGGGCGCAGGCGTCCTCCAGGTCCAGCACTCCGGCGACATGGGCGGCGGCGATCTCCCCGACGGAGTGCCCCGACAGAACGTCGGGCCGTACACCCCAGGACTCCAGCAGCCGGAAGAGGGCCACCTCGTAGGCGAACAGGGCGGTCTGCGCGTACTGCGTACGATGCACCGCCTCGGGGTCGTCACCGCGCAGTACGCCGGCCAGATCCAGGCCGACATGGGCGTCGATCGCGTCGAACGTCTCGGCGAACACCGGGTATCGGGCGCGCAGTTCGAGCCCCATGCCGGGACCCTGGGCGCCCTGGCCGGTGAACAGGAAGGCCGTGCGGCCACCGGTGCGGGCCCTTCCGGTGACGGCGGCGGCGGACGGACGGCCGGTGGCCAGGGCGTCCAGGCCGGCCAGGAGCTGCTCCCGGTCACCGCCGACGACGACGGCCCGGTGGCCGAAGGCCGCACGCCGGGTGCCCAGAGCCCGCGCGACGGCGGACAGCGGCAGACCGGGGCGGGCGTCGAGGAAGTCGCGCAGCCGCTCGGCCTGTGCGGGGAGGGAGCGCGCCTGACGGGCGGACAGCGGCAGCATCACGGCCGGTGCGGAGGGTTCGGTCCCGGTGTCGGAGGAGGTGTCCGGTGTGTCCTCGGCAGGTGCCTCCTCCAGGATCACATGCGCGTTCGTACCACTGATCCCGAACGACGACACCCCCGCACGACGCACCCGCTCACCCCGCACCCACGCCTGCTCCTCCTCCAGCAACCGCACATGCCCCGCACCCCACTCCACCTTCCGCGACGGCACACCCGCGTGCAACGTCCGGGGCAACACCCCCTCCCCCAACGCCAACACCATCTTCATCACACCAGCCACCCCCGCGGCCGCCTGCGTATGACCAAGATTCGACTTCACCGACCCCAGCCACAACGGACGCCCCACCGCACGACCCTGACCGTACGTCGCCAACAACGCCTGCGCCTCGATCGGATCACCCAACTCCGTACCCGTACCGTGCGCCTCCACCACATCCACCTCGTCCGCCGAAACCCCCGCGGACACCAACGCCTGCCGCAACACCCGCTGCTGAGACGGACCGTTCGGCGCCGTCAGACCATTCGACGCACCATCCTGATTCACCGCACTCCCACGCACCACCGCCAACACCCGATGCCCCGCCCGCCGCGCATCCGACAACCGCTCCAACACCAGCACACCGAGTCCTTCGGAGAACCCGGTGCCGTTGGCGTCGTCGGAGAAGGACCGGCACCGGCCGTCCGGCGAGAGGGCACCCTGCCGGCTGAACTCGACGTAGGTGCCCGGTGAGGCCATGACCGTCACTCCGCCGGCCAGGGCGAGGGTGCACTCGCCCTGGCGCAGCGCCTGCGCGGCCAGGTGGAGTGTGACCAGGGAGGAGGAGCAGGCGGTGTCGACGGTGAGGGCGGGCCCCTCCAGTCCGAGGGTGTAGGCGACCCGGCCCGAGACGACGCTGCCGGAGCCGAAGCTGCCGAAGTAGTCGTGATACATGACACCCGCGAACACCCCGGTGGCGCTGCCGCGCAGCGACGACGGGTCGATGCCGGCGTGCTCCAGCGCCTCCCAGGACCCTTCCAGCAGGAGCCGCTGCTGCGGGTCCATCACCAGTGCCTCGTGCGGGGAGACACCGAAGAAGGCTGCGTCGAAGTCCCCGGCGTCGTAGAGGAATCCGCCCTCCCCCGTGGAGGAGCGGCCCGGTGTGCCGGGCACCGGGTCGTACAGGTCCGGGTCCCAGCCCCGGTCGTCGGGGAACGCGCCGATGCCCTCGCGGCCTTCCGCGACGAGGCGCCACAGGTCCTCGGGCGAACGGACTCCGCCCGGGTAGCGGCAGGCCATGCCCACGATCGCGATCGGTTCCCGGGCGGCGGCGGTCTGAGCCCGGTTGCGCTCCCGCAGCCGTTCGATCTCCTTGAGCGAGGCGCGCAGCGCCTCGACCATCCTGGTGTCCGGCTTCTCGGCCTCGGCCATGGTTCTCTTCCTTCTACAGGGCGTCGTCGTCGGCGACGAGGTCGTCGAGCGCCAGGGTGATCAGGCTCTCGGCGTCCATCGCGTCGATCGCGGGGCGGCTGGGCGCGTCGTTCGCGGACTGCTCCCGCTCGGGGCGCAGCCCGGCGAGTTCGAGCAGGCTGTCCAGCAGTCCGGCCTCGCGGAGTCTGGCCACCGGGAGGGCGGCCAGCGCGGCGCGGACGGTGTCCTCCTCGCGCGGGGCCTCGGCGGCGGACGGCGCCAGTTCGCCGGCGAGGTGGTCGGTGAGGGCAGCCGGGCTCGGGTGGTCGAAGACGAGCGTGGCGGACAGCCGCAGCCCGGTCGCCTCGTTGAGCCGGTTGCGGAACTCGACGGCGGTCAGTGAGTCGAAGCCGAGGTCCTTGAAGGGGAGATCCGCCTCGAACTCCTCTGTCCCGAGCACCTGCCGGGCCTCGTCCCGCACCAGTTCGAGCAGCCGGGTGGTGCGCTCCTCGGGGGTACGGGCGGCCAGCTCACGGCGGAGCGCCGCCGAGGCCACGGACGCGGTGGCACCGGTACGGCGGGGAGCGCGCACCAGGCCGCGCAGCAGCGGGGCTGTACGACCGGCGTCGCTCGGGGCGCTCAGGTCGAGGCGGGCGGGCAGCAGGACCGGCTCCTCGCGTCCCACGGCGGTGTCGAACAGGGTCAGGCCCGCCGCCGTGTCGAGGGTGAGCACGCCCCCGGACGCCATGCGGCGCGCGTCGGTGTCGCCGAGGCGGTCGGCCATGCCTCCGCTGCCCGCCCAGGCTCCCCAGGCGAGCGAGACGCCGGGCAGCCCGAGGGCGACCCGGTGTGCGGCGAGGGCGTCGAGGAAGGCGTTGCCCGCGGCGTAGGCGGCCTGGCCCGGGCTGCCGAACAGGCCGGCCGCGGACGAGAACAGCGCGAACGCGGTCAGCGGGCGGTCGGCGGTGAGTTCGTGCAGATGCCAGGCGGCGTCCAGCTTGGGCTTCAGCACCGTGTCGAGTCGCTCCGGCGTCAGCGAGGTGAGGACGCCGTCGGCCAGGACACCGGCGGTGTGCACCACCGCGGTGACGGGGTGGTCGTCCAGCACCTGGGCGAGGGCTGCGCGGTCGGACGCGTCGCAGGCGACGAGGGTGACGTCCGCACCCAGGGCGGTCAGTTCCTCCTGGAGTTCCCCGGCTCCGGGGGCGTCGGATCCGGCGCGGCTGAGCAGGACGAGCCGCGTGGCGCCGTGCTGCGTGACCAGGTGGCGGGCCACCTCCCGGCCGAGAGCGCCGGTGCCGCCGGTGATCAGTACGGTGCCCGTCCAGTCGGCCGGGACGTGCCCGTCCCGGCGCGGGGCGCGGACGAGGCGCGGGGCACTCACCGTGCCCTTGCGGAGCGCCAGTTGGGGTTCGCCCGAGGCGACGGCGGAGGGCAGCAGACGGCGTGACGCGTCGGTGTCGTCGAGGTCGGCGAGGACGATCCTGTCGGGGTGCTCGGACTGGGCCGAGCGGATCAGGCCCCATGCGGCGGCGGCGCCGGGGTCGGTGATCTCGGCGGGATCCGGGCCGGCGGCCCCTCGGGTGGTGACGACGAGGCCGGTGGCGGCGAACCGCTCGTCGGCCAGCCAGTCCCGAACCAGGGCGAGCACCCGCCGGGCTCCGGCCCGGATCTCCTCGGGAGCCCGTCCGCCGGGGTGCGGGACGACCAGGGTGTCAGGGGCCTGGGCCGCGGCCTCCGGCAGTCCGGTGACGCTCGCGACCTCCGCGACCTCCCCGGCCAGCGCGGCGGTCAGGTCCTCGTGGCCGGAGCCGAGGACGGCCCAACGGCCGGCCTGCGGTGCGGTCGGAACGGCGACGGGCACCCAGTCGAGGGCGAACAGGTCCTCGTGCCCGCCCGTGGCCTTCGCCGCGATCCGCGCGGGGTCGACCTCCCGCAGCGTCAGCGACGCGACCCGGACCACGGGCCGGCCGCCGGCGTCGGCGGCGTCGATCCGTACGGCGCCGGATCCCAACGGCGCGATCCGCACCCGCAGGGCCGTCGCGCCCACTGCGTACAGTTCGACGCCGTTCCAGGCGAACGGCAGCGCCATCCGCTCCGGGGCCCCGGCGCGCAGTCCGATGGCGTGCAGCGCGGAGTCCAGGAGCGCCGGGTGCAGTCCGAAGGGGACGCCGTCGGTGTCGACGGCGACCTCGGCGTACACCTCGTCGCCCAGGCGCCAGGCGGCGCGCAGCCCCTGGAATCGGGGCCCGTACTCGGCGCCCAGAGCGGCGAGCCGGCCGTAGACGTCGTCCAGGTCGACGGATTCGGCGCCGGGCGGCGGCCAGGACGTCAGGTCGGGGGCGGGCGCCGGGGCCACGGGGCGCAGCACGCCGGTGGCGTGGACGGTCCACGGGTCGTCGTCGGCCGCCGCGGCGTACACGGTGAAGGTGCGTACGCCGGTGGTGTCCGGTTCGCCGACGGTGCACTGGAGGCGGACGCTGCCGTGCTCGGGCAGCACCAGCGGTTCGGCGACGGTCAGTTCCTCCACCACGGGGCAGTCCAGGCGTGCCCCGGCGGCCAGGGCCATCTCGACGTACGCCGAGCCCGGCAGCAGGGGTACGCCGCCGACGGCGTGGTCGGCCAGCCACGGCTGGGCGGAGAGCGAGAGCCGGCCGGTGTGCAGGGCCGCGTCGGCGTCGGCGCGTTCGACGGCGGCACCCAGCAGCGGGTGGCCGACGGCGGGTCCGGGCTGCCCCGGGTCGCCGGTCATCCAGTAACGGTCGCGCTGGAAGGCGTAGGTGGGCAGGTCCGAGCCGTCGCGGTGGGGCAGCAGGCCCGTCCAGTCGACGGTGACGCCGTGCACGTGCAGCGCGGCGAGCCCGGTGACCAGGGCCTCGGTCTCCTCGCGGTCCTTGCGCTGGAGCGCGACGACGGGGGCCGTGTCCTCGGGCAGGCAGTCACCGGCTGCGGCGGTGAGCGCGCTGCCGGGTCCCACCTCGGCGAAGTGCCGGGCGCCCGCGTCGTGCAGGGCGGACACGGCATCGGCGAAACGGACCGCCTCGCGGGCGTGCCGTACCCAGTAGTCGGGGGTGGACAGTTCGTCGGCGGCCACGGGGGCGCCGGTGACGGTGGACACCAGCGGGATGCGCAGTGATCCGTACGACAGCGACTCGGCGACCTCGCGGAACTCCTCGAGCATCGGTTCCATCAGGGCCGAGTGGAAGGCGTGGCTGACGGCCAGTTCCTTGCTCCGGTCGAAACGGGCCGCGAGCGCGCGGGCGGGGCCGGCCGGACCGGAGACCACCACGGAGTCGGGTCCGTTGACGGCGGCGAGGCCGACTCCGTCCCCGAGCAGCGGCGCGACCTCGTCCTCTCCGGCGCGTACGGCGATCATGACGCCGCCTGCGGGGAGCGCCTGCATCAGACGGCCCCGGGCGGCGACGAGCCGGCAGGCGTCCTGGAGGCCGAGGACACCAGCCACGTGGGCGGCGGCGAACTCGCCGACGGAGTGCCCGGCGAGCAGGTCCGGCCGGACGCCGAACGACTCCAGCAGCCGGAACAGGGCCACCTCGAAGGCGAACAGGGCCGGCTGGGTGTACTCGGTGCGCTCCAGCAGTTCCGCGGAGCCCAGGACGTCGCCGAGCGGCCGGTCCAGGACCGGGTCCAGGTGGGCGCGGACCTCGTCGAAGGCGGTGGCGAAGGCGGGGAACGCGGCAGCGAGCCGGGAGCCCATGCCGGGCAGTTGGGACCCCTGGCCGGAGAAGAGCAGGGCCAGCTTGCCGTCGGTCGCGGGACCGGCCGTACCGGCCGGGGGTGTGCGTCCCTCGGCCAGTGCCCGCAGGCCGGCGGTCAGGTCCTCGCGGGTGTGCCCGACGACTGCGGCGCGGTGGCCGAGTGCGGTACGGGCGTGGGCGAGGGCTCCGGCGATCCGGTGCGGACCGGCGTCCGGGTGGCCGGCCAGGTGGTCCAGCAGCCGGCCGGCCTGGGCGCGCAGCGCCTGGGGCGTGTGACCGGACAGCAGCCACGGCACCGCATCCGTCGCGGGTACGGCGGGCGGCGTGGCGGGGGCGGGTGGCGCGGCGGGCGGTGCCTCGACGATCACGTGGGCGTTGGTGCCGGAGATGCCGAAGGAGGAGATGCCCGCGCGGCGCGGGCGGCCCGGGTCCGGCCACGGCAGGGACTCGGTCAGCGGGCGGACGTTGCCGCCCTCCCACTCCACGTGCCGGGAGGGCCGGTCGATGCCGAGGCTGGCCGGCAGGGTCTCGTGGTGGATCGCCTGGACCATCTTGATGACGCCGGCGACGCCGGCGGCGGCCTGGGTGTGGCCCAGGTTCGACTTGACCGAGCCGAGCCACAGCGGGCGTTCCTCGGTGTGCTCCGCGCCGTAGGTGGCGATCAGGGCCTGGGCCTCGATGGGGTCGCCGAGGGTGGTGCCGGTGCCGTGGGCCTCGACGACGTCGACGTCCGCCGCAGCGACGCCCGCCGCTTCCAGGGCGCGGCGGATGACGCGCTGCTGGGCGGGGCCGTTGGGGGCGGTGATGCCGTTGGAGGCACCGTCCTGGTTGACGGCGGTGCCTCGGAGCACGGCGAGGATCGTCCGGCCGTTGCGGCGGGCGTCGCTGAGCCGCTCCAGCAGCAGCACGCCCGCTCCCTCCCCGAAGCCGGTGCCGTCCGCGGCGTCGGCGAAGGGGCGGCAGCGGCCGTCGCTGGAGAGACCCCGGTGCCGGCTGAACTCCACGAACGTGCCGGGGGTGGCCATGACGGTCACTCCCCCGGCCAGGGCGAGCGAGCATTCGCCCTGGCGCAGCGCCTGCGCGGCCAGGTGCAGGGCCACCAGTGAGGAGGAGCAGGCGGTGTCGACGGACAGGGTCGGCCCTTCGAGGCCCAAGGTGTACGCGACCCGGCCGGAGACGACGCTCCCGGAGCCGAAGCTGCCGAAGTAGTCGTGGTACATGACGCCGGCGAAGACACCGGTGTCGGAGCCGCGCAGGGTGGCCGGGTCGATGGAGGCCCGCTCCAGTGCCTCCCAGGAGGTCTCCAGCAGCAGCCGCTGCTGGGGGTCGGTGACGAGGGCCTCCTCCTCGTCCATGGCGAAGAACGCCGGGTCGAAGTCGGCCGCGCCGTACAGGAAGGCGCCGTGCCGGGTGTAGCTGGTGCCCGGCCGGTCCAGGGTCGGGTCGTGGAGGGTCTCGACGTCCCAGCCACGGTCGGCGGGGAACTCTCCTACCGCGTCACGGCCTTCGGCCACCAGGCGCCACAGCTCCTCCGGGGAGGAGACGTCGCCGGGGAAGCGGCAGCCCATGCCGACGATGGCGATGGGTTCGTCGTCGGCGGCGCGTGCCGTGGGGGCGGGTGCGGCCCGGTCGAGGGCACCGGTCAGTTCGCCCAGCAGGAACCGCGCGAGTTCCGCCGGGGTGGGGTGGTCGAAGACCAGGGTGGCGGGCAGTCGCAGTCCGGTCGCGGCGGCGAGTCCGTTGCGCAGTTCGACGGCGGCCAGCGAGTCGAAGCCCAGCTCCCTGAAGGGCAGCGTGCGGCCGACGTCCTGGGCGGAGCGGTATCCGAGGATGGTGGCGACCCGGCTCTGCACGAGTTCGGTGAGGAACGGTTCCCGCTCCGGCTCCAGCAGCGCGGTGAGCCGGTCACGCAGCGAGTCCGCGCCGCCCGGGGCCGCCGCGTGTCCGGCGGTGGCGCGGCGTACGGGTACCAGTCCGCGGAAGAGCGGGGCCAGGGCGTCCCCCTGGCCGCGCAGCGCGGCGGTGTCCAGCCGGACCGGCAGGACGACGGGTTCGGTGCCGCGCAGGGCGGCGTCGAACAGGGTGAGTCCCTCCTCGGTCGGCAGCGGGGCGACACCGCCGCGGGCGATGCGCGCCCGGTCGTTCTCGTCGAGGGTGCCGGTCATGCCGCTCGCCTGTTCCCACAGGCCCCAGGCCAGGGAGTGTGCGGGCAGGCCGTGGGAGTGCCGGTGGGCGGCGAGAGCGTCGAGGTAGGCGTTCGCGGCGGCGTAGTTGCCCTGGCCCGGGGAGCCGAGGGTGGCGGCGGAGGAGGAGAAGAGCACGAACGCCGACAGACCGAGGTCCGCGGTGAGTTCGTGCAGGTTCCAGGCGGCGTCGACCTTGGGCCGGAAGACCGTGTCGACGCGTTCGGGGGTGAGTGAGTCGAGTACGCCGTCGGCGAGGACGCCGGCCGCGTGGATCACGGCGGTCAGCGGCCGGTCGGCTGGGATCTCGGCCAGCACCCGGGCGAGTGCGTCGCGGTCGGCGGCGTCACAGGCGACCCCGGTGACCTCGGCGCCCAGTTCGGTCAGCTCGGTGATCAAGCCGGCGTCGGCGCCGCTCCGGCTGAGCAGCAGCAGGTGGCGCACATCGCGGCGGCCGGCCAGGTGACGGGCGATGATCCCGCCGAGGGCGCCGGTCGCGCCGGTCAGCAGGACGGTGCCGGTGCCCAGGCCGGAGTCGGTGGGGTCGGTGCCTTCGGCGTCCGGGGCGGTGGCCACGGCGGCCGTGTCCGGAACGCGGGCCAGGCGCGGCAGGTACCAGGCGCCGTCGCGCAGGGCCAGGTGCGGTTCGCCACCGGCGACGGCCTCGGCGAGACGGTCAGGGCCGGGGTCCGCCTCGCTCTCGACCAGGACGATGCGGCCGGGGTTCTCGGACTGGGCCGAGCGGACCAGCCCGCCGACCGCGGCGCCGGCCGGGTCGGTGCCGGTGACGACGACGAGGGGGCTGTCGCCGCCCTGTTCGTCGGCGAGCCGGTCACGCAGCCCGTCCAGGACGGCGGCGACGGCGGCGCGTGTCCCGGTGGCGTCGACGCCCGCGGGGGCGTGGAGCACCTCCCCGTCCCACGGTGTGTGCGCGGTCCCCTCGGGGGCCGCCGGTGCGGGGATCCAGTCGACGCGGTGCAGTGCGCCGGACCCGGCGGACCGGGCGGCCGCGTCCACCAGGTCGGTACGCAGCGGGCGCAGGGTGAGGGAGCCGACGGTGGCGACGGGGGCGCCGGCCGGGTCGGCGAACGTGAGGGCGACGGTGCCCTCGCCGGTGGCGCGGACCTTCACGCGCAGCGCGGTGGCCCCGGTGGCGTGCAGCCGTACTCCGGACCAGGCGAACGGCAGCAGCGCCTGGTCGGCGGCGGCGTCGGTGAGTCCGACGGTGTGCAGGGCGGCGTCGGAGAGGGCCGGGTGCAGCCCGAAGCCGTCGACGGGTGCGTCGGTGGCGACCTCGGCGTACACGGCGTCCTGGGTGCGCCAGGCGGCGCGCAGGCCCTGGAACAGCGGGCCGTAGCCGAGTCCGAGGGCGGCGAGTTCGTCGTACAGGCCGTCGAGGGGAACAGGTTCGGCGTCGTGCGGCGGCCAGGAGGTGAGTGGTTCGACGTCGACCGGGAGGGTACCGGTCGGCGCGAGCAGCCCGTCGGCGTGCCGGGTCCAGGGCAGTTCCTCGTCGGCGCTCTCGGGACGGGACCACAGGGTCAGCGGGCGGGTCGCGCCGTCGGGCGGGCCGACGACGGCCTGGAGCTGGACGGCACCGTGGTCGGGCAGGACCAGCGGGGCGTGGAGGGTGAGCTCGGCCAGGTCGCCGCAGCCGACCTGGTCGCCCGCGCGCAGGGCGAGTTCGAGGTGTCCGGTGCCGGGGAACAGCAGCCGGTCCCCGACCCGGTGGTCGTTCAGCCAGGGGTGCGTGCCCGCCGAGAGGCGGCCGGTGAGGACGGCCTCCTCGCTGCCGGCCCGTGCCATGGCGGCGCCGAGCAGGGAGTGGTCGGTGGCCGCGAGCCCGGCGGAGGTGACGTCGGCGCCGGTGGTGGTGCTGTCGAGCCAGTACCACTCGCGCTGGAAGGCGTACGCGGGCAGGGGGACGAGGCGGGCGTGGCGTCCCTCGGCGACCGCGGCCCAGTCGACCACAGCACCGTGGGTGAATGCCTCACCGAGGGCGACGAGCAGCCGGTCCCGGCCGCCCTCGTCGCGGCGGAGCGAGCCGACGGCGGCGACCGCGTCGTCGGTCTCCTGGATACCGACGGTCAGCACCGGGTGCGGGCTGGACTCCACGAACAGGGTGTGGCCGTTGGCGACGGCGCCGCGCACCGCCTGCTCGAACAGCACGGTGCCGCGGAGGTTGGTGTACCAGTACTCGGCGCCGAGTTCGGCGGTGTCGATCGGCGCGCCGGTGACGGTGGAGTAGAACGGCACGTCGGTGCTGCGCGGTTCGATGCCTGCCAGGTCCTCGGCGAGGCGTGCGCGCAGGGACTCGACGTGTGAGCTGTGCGAGGCGTAGTCCACGGGCAGCCGTTTGGCGCGTACCTTCTCGGCGCGCAGCCGCTCGAGGAGCTCGTCGAGTGCGTCGGAGTCACCGGAGACGACCGTGGAGGCGGTGCCGTTGACCGCGGCGACCGACAACCGGCCGTCCCAGTCGGCGAGCCGGGCGCGGACCGTGTCGGCGCCCTCGCCCACGGACATCATGCCGCCGGAGCCGGACAGCAGCTCGGCGATGGCCTGGGAGCGCAGGGCGACCACGCGCGCGCCGTCCGCCAGGGAGAGCGCTCCGACCGCGCAGGCGGCGGCGATCTCGCCCTGGGAGTGACCGATGACCGCGGCCGGGGCGACGCCGTAGCCGCTCCAGGTGTGCGCCAGGGACACCATCACCGCCCACAGCAGGGGCTGGACGACGTCGACCCGGTCGAGCCCACCGCGCAGTTCCGCCGCGAAGTCCCAGTCGATGTACGGCTCCAGGGCCGCGGCGCACTCGTCCATGCGGGCCGCGAACGCCGGAGATCCGGCGAGGAGTTCCGTGGCCATGCCGGACCACTGCGAGCCCTGGCCGGGGAAGACGAAGACGGGCCGGGCCCGTCCGGTGGCGGTGCCCTCGGCGAGGTCGCGGGCGGAGCCGCCGTCGGCCAGTGCGGTGAGCGCCGCGCGCAGTGCGGCGGCGTCGGTGCCGGTGAGGGCGGCACGGTGCGCGAAGTGGGCACGGCTGGTGGCCAGCGACCAGCCGACGTCCCGGGGGTCGAGTCCGGGGTGTGCGTCGAGGTGGCCGAGCAGCGCGGCGGCCTGTCCGGCGAGCGCGGCGGGCGACTTCGCCGTCAGCAGCCACGGGACGGCGGGTCCCGGGGCGGCGTCGGAGCCCGGTGCCGCGACGGGCTCCGTGGCTGCCGGGGCCTGTTCGAGGATGACGTGGGCGTTGGTGCCGCTGATCCCGAAGGACGACACCCCGGCCCGGCGTGGCCGGCCGGTCTGCGGCCAGGCCCGTTCCTCGGTCAGCAGGCGCACCTGCCCGGCCTCCCAGTCGACCTTGCCGGACGGCTCGTCGACGTGCAGGGTCCTGGGCAGGCTGCCGTGCCGCATCGCCATGACCATCTTGATCACACCGGCGACCCCGGCCGCGGCCTGGGTGTGTCCCATGTTGGACTTGACCGACCCCAGCCACAGCGGCCGGTCCTCGGGCCGGCCCTGGCCGTAGGTGGCCAGCAGCGCCTGCGCCTCGATGGGGTCGCCGAGGGTCGTACCGGTGCCGTGCGCCTCCACCACGTCGACGTCGGCGGTGGTGAGGCGGGCGTTCTCCAGGGCCTGGAGGATGACGCGTTCCTGGGAGGGGCCGTTGGGCGCGGTCAGGCCGTTGGAGGCACCGTCCTGGTTGACGGCGGTGCCGCGGACGACGGCGAGGACCGGGTGGCCGTTGCGGCGGGCGTCCGAGAGACGTTCCACCACCAGCACGCCGACACCCTCGCCCCACACGGTGCCGCCGGCCGCGTCGGCGAACGCGCGGGTACGGGCGTCGGGGGCGAGGGCGCCCTGCCGGCTGAACTCGATGAAGGTCTCCGGCGTGGCCATGACGGCGACACCACCGACCAGCGCGAGGGACGACTCGCCCTGGCGCAGCGACTGCCCGGCCAGGTGGAGCGCCACCAGCGACGAGGAGCAGGCGGTGTCGACGGACAGCGAGGGGCCTTCCAGGCCGAGGGTGTAGGCGACCCTGCCGGAGATGATGCTGCCGGAGCCGAAGCTGCCGAAGTAGTCGTGGTACTGCACGCCCGCGAACACGCCGGTCGGGCTGCCCTTGAGGGAGTGCGGGTCGATGCCCGCGTGCTCCAGCGCCTCCCAGGACGCCTCCAGCAGCAGACGCTGCTGCGGGTCGGTGACGAGCGCTTCCTTGGGGCTGATGCCGAAGAACGCGGCGTCGAAGTCGCCCGCGTCGTAGAGGAACCCGCCCTCCCCGACGTACGAGGTGTCGGGGCGCTGCCGGGCGGGGTCGACGATGCGGTCGACGTCCCAGCCGCGGTTGGCGGGGAACGGGGCGATGGCGTCGGTCCCGTCGGCGACCAGCCGCCACAGGTCCTGCGGTGTGCGGACGTCGCCCGGGTAGCGGCAGGCCATGCCGACGATCGCCAGCGGCTCGTCGGCGCGGGCCCGTCCGGTGCGCCGGGTGCGGCGCACGGCTCCGTCGGCTCCGGCGACCAGGGTCGCGAGGTGGGTGGCGAGCGCCTCGGGCGAGGGGTGGTCGAAGACGAGGGTGGCGGGCAGCCGCTGCCCCGTCTCGGCGGACAGGGAGTTGCGCAGTTCGATCGCGGCGAGCGAGTCGAAGCCGAGGTCCTTGAAGGCCCGGTCGGTCTCCACGGTGTCCGGTCCGGCGTGCCCGAGGACGGCGGCGACATGGGCGCGGACGGTGTGCAGCAGGGCCTCGGCCCGCTCGGTCCCACCGAGGGCGGCCATGCGCTCGGCGAATCCGGAGCCGGTGTCCTCGGCGGCGGCCTCGCGGCGCACCGGACGCCCTGCCAGGGCACGGAGTACGGGAGCGAGTTCGCCGCCCTGGGCGCGCAGCGCGGACAGGTTCAGGCGTACGGGGGCCACCGCGGGGCGGCCGGTGCTCAGTGCCCGGTCGAACAGGGCGGTGCCCTCCTCGGCGGACAGGGGGATCATGCCGCCGCGGGACATGCGGGCGAGGTCGGCCTCGTCCAGGGCGCCGGTCATGCCACCGGTCGGGGCCCAGGGCCCCCAGGCCAGGGCGAGGGCGGGCGAGCCGTTCGCGTCGCGGTGGGCTGCGAGCGCGTCGAGGCAGGCGTTGGCGGCGGCGTAGTTGCCCTGTCCCGGTGCGCCGACGGTGCCGGCGACGGAGGAGAACAGCACGAAGGCGGACAGGGCGTGATCACGGGTCAGCTCGTGCAGGTGGAGGGCGCCGAGTGCCTTCGGTGCGAGTACGGCGTCGAGGCGCTCGGGCGTCAGTGAGGACACCACCCCGTCGTCGAGGACACCCGCCGCGTGCACGACCCCGGTGAGCGGACGGTCCTTTCCGATGCCGGCGAGGAGTGCGGCGAGGGCGTCGCGGTCGGCGACGTCGCAGGCGTGCACGGTGGCGCTCGCGCCGAGCGCGTTGAGTTCCGCCACGAGCTCGTCGGCGCGGCCGCCTCGGCTGACCAGGGCGAGGTGACGCACGCCGTGGGCGGTGACCAGATGCCGGGCGAGTACGGGGCCGAGTCCGCCGGTGGCGCCGGTCAGCAGGACGGTTCCCTCGGGGTCGAGGGCCGGGCCCGCCGCGTCCTCGACCGGCTCGGCGCGTACCAGCCGGGCCGCGTGGGCGGCGCCGGAACGTACGGCGACCTGTGGCTCGCCGGTGGCGAGGACCGCGGGCAGCAGGGTGTGGGGGTCGGTGCCGGGTTCGAGGTCGAGCAGGACGCATCGGCCGGGGCTCTCGGACTGCGCGGAGCGCGCCAGGCCCCACACCGCCGCGCCGGCCAGGTCGGGCGCGTCCTCGCCCGCGGTGGAGACGGCGCCCCGGGTGACGACGGCCAGCGGTCGGGGGTCGTCGTCCTGGAGGGCGACGAGCGCGGTGTGCACCGCGGCGCGCACCGCCTCGGCGTCGGAGCCGGACGGGACCTCCAGCAGGCGGTGCTCGGCGGCGGGGGCGTCGTGGTCGAGCGCCAGCGGCTGCCAGTCGAGGGCGAACAGCGCCTCGGCGACGGTGTCCTGCTCGCCGCGCAGCCGGGTCAGCGGGCGGGAGGCCAGGGAGTCGACGGTGGCGACGGGAGCGCCGGTGGCGTCGGCCAGGTCGACGGCGAAGGCGTGGTCGCCGGCGGGCGTCATACGGGCCCGCAGGACCGAGGCGCCCACGGCGTGCAGGGTGACGCCGGCGAACATGAACGGCAGTCGGGCGGTGTCGTCACCGGATCCGTCGCCGAGCAGGGCCAGGGAGTGCAGGGCGGCGTCGAAGGCCGCGGGATGGAGGCCGAAGCGGGGGGCGTCGGCGGCCGGCCGCTCCGGAAGGCGGACCTCGGCGTACACCGCGTCGCCGTCCCGCCAGGCGGCGGTCAGCGCGCGGAAGGTGGGCCCGTAGTCGAGGCCCGCCGCGGCGTGCCGCTCGTACAGGCCGGTGAGGTCGAGCTCCTCGGCGTCCTGCGGCGGCCAGACGTCCAGCCGGGCGCCGGGGACCGCGGTGCCGTCGGCGAGCAGACCGGAGGCGTGCAGGGTCCAGGGTTCGTCGGCGGCCGGGTTCTCGGCGCGCGCGTAGATCTGGACCGTGCGGGCACCTGCCGGGTCGGGGGTGCCGACGGCGACCTGGACGCGGATGCCGTCGGCGGGCGGCAGCACCAGCGGTATCTCCAGGGCCAGTTCTTCCAGCCGTCCGCAGCCGACCTGGTCGCCGGCGCGGACCGCGAGTTCCACCATGGCGGTGCCGGGGACGACGACGGAGCCGCCGACGACGTGGTCGGCGAGCCAGGGGTGGGTGCGCACGGACAGCCGGCCGGTCAGGACCGCGCCGTCGGAGTCGGCGAGCACGGTGGCGGCGCCGAGCAGCGGGTGGTCGGCGGAGTCCAGTCCGGCGGACCCCACGTCGCCGACCGGGTCGGCCGTCTCGGGCCAGAACCGCTCGCGCTGGAAGGCCGTGGTGGGCAGGTCGACGGTGCGGGCCCCGGTGAACAGCTTCTCCCAGCGCACGCCTGCGCCGCCGGTGTGCAGCTGGGCCAGGGCGGTGAGCAGGGTCTCGGTCTCGTCCCGTCCGCGGCGGGTGGCGGCGGCCAGGACGGCGTCGTCGGCGGCGGGCTCGTCCTCGGTGACGGCCAGGCACTCGCGGGCCATGGCGGTCAGTACCGCGTCGGGGCCGATCTCCAGGAAACGGGTGACGCCCTCGGCGGCGAGGGCGCGGATCCCGTCGTGGAAGCGGACGGCCTCGCGCACGTGCCGTACCCAGTACTCGGGAGTGCCGAGGTCCTGGGTGGCGAGCCGCCCGGTGACGTTGGACACCACGGGGACCGTCGCCCGGTGGTAGGTCAGGGACGACACCACGGACCGGAACTCGTCCAGCATCGGTTCCATCAGCGGGGAGTGGAAGGCGTGCGACACCTTCAGCCGGCGGCTCTTCTCGAACCGCGCGGCGACCGCCTCGGCCTCGGCGGCGTCGCCGGAGATCACGACGGAGTCCGGCCCGTTGACGGCGGCCACGCCGACCCCGTCGGTGAGCAGGGGGCGGACGGCCTCCTCGGTGGCGCGCAGGGCGATCATGGCGCCGCCCTCGGGGAGGGCCTGCATGAGCCGGCCGCGCGCGACCACCAGCGTGGTGGCGTCCGCCAGGTCCAGTACGCCCGCGACGTGGGCGGCGGCGATCTCGCCGATGGAGTGGCCCGCGAGGTAGTCGGGGGTCAGGCCCCAGGACTCCACCAGCCGGTAGAGCGCGACCTCGAAGGCGAACAGCGCGGTCTGGGTGCGGGCCGTGCGGTTCAGCGGCTCGGGATCGTCGCCGAGGACCAGCTCGCGCAGGTCCGCGTCGCCGGTCAGTTCGCAGATCTCGTCGAAGACGCGGGCGAAGACCGGGAAGTGGGTGTGCAGTTCGCGGCCCATTCCGGGGCGCTGGGAGCCCTGGCCGGTGAACAGGAAGGCCGTCTGGCCCTTGCGGACGCGGCCGAGCGCGGTGGCACGGCCGCCCTCGGCGACGCGGGTCACCGCGTCGAGCAGCGTGTCCCGGCCGGCGCCGAGGACCACGGCCCGGTACGGGTGGGCGGTGCGGGTGACGGCCAGCGAGTGCGCCACGTCCACGGGGTCGGCGTCGGTGACGGCCTCGGCCAGGCGGGCGGCCTGCTCCCGCAGCGCTCGTTCGGTGCGGCCGGAGAGCACCCACGGCACCAGCGGCGGCGCGGTGCGCGGCGCGGGTGCCTCGACGGGTTCCTCGGCTGCCTCCTCGGCGGGCGCCTCTTCCAGGATGGTGTGGGCGTTGGTGCCGCTCGCCCCGAAGGAGGAGACCGCGGCACGCCGCGGGCGCCCGGGGTCGGTCCAGGGGCGGTTGGCGGTCAGCAGGCGGACGTTGCCCTGGCTCCAGTCGACCTTGGCGGACGGCTCCTCGGCGTGCAGGCTCCGCGGCAGCACGCCGTGCCGCATCGCCATGACGACCTTGATGATCCCGGCGACGCCCGCGGCGGCCTGGGTGTGGCCGATGTTGGACTTGACCGAGCCCAGCCACAGCGGTGCGTCCTGCGGCCGGTCCTGCCCGTAGGTGGCGAGCAGGGCCTGAGCCTCGATGGGGTCGCCGAGTGTGGTGCCGGTGCCGTGCGCCTCCAGCAGGTCGACGTCGGCCGGGGTGAGCTGAGCGCCGGCCAGCGCGGCACGTACGACCCGCTGCTGCGAGGGGCCGTTGGGTGCGGTCAGGCCGTTGGAGGCACCGTCCTGGTTGACGGCCGAACCCTTGATGACGGCGAGGACCTCGTGGCCGTTGCGGCGGGCGTCGCTCAGCCGCTCCAGCAGGAGCATGCCGGCGCCCTCGCCCCAGCCGGTGCCGTCGGCCGAGTCCGCGAAGGACTTGCAGCGGCCGTCCGGGGCGAGGCCCCGCTGGCGGCTGAAGGCGACGAAGGAGTTGGGGGTGGACATGACCGTGGCGCCGCCCGCTAGGGCGAGGGTGCACTCCTTGCCGCGCAGCGCCTGTACGGCGAGGTGCACCGCGACGAGCGCCGACGAGCAGGCGGTGTCGATGGTGACGGCCGGTCCCTCGAGGCCGAGGGTGTAGGAGATCCGGCCGGAGATCACGGCGGCCAGGGCGCCGGTGCCGAGCGCGGCCTCGGAGTCCTGCGGCATCCGCGCCAACAGGTCACGGTAGTCTTGGCCGTTGGTGCCGGCGAACACCCCGACCCGGGCGCCGTGCACCGAGTCGGGGGCGATACGGGCACGTTCCAGTGCCTCCCACGACACCTCCAGCAGCAGACGCTGCTGGGGGTCCATCGCGACGGCCTCCCGAGGGCTGATGCCGAAGAAGTCCGGCTCGAACCCCGCGGCATCGCTCAGGAAGCCGCCGCGCGTGGAGTACGTCTTCCCCGTGGCGTCCGGGTCCGGGTCGTACAGCGCGTCGGCGTCCCAGCCGCGGTCCCCGGGGAACTCCCCGATGGCGTCGGTGCCCTCGTGGACCAGTTGCCAGAACTCCTCGGGGGTGGTGACCCCGCCGGGGAACCGGCAGCTCATTCCGACGATGGCGATGGGTTCCCGGTCCTGGGTCTCCACCTCACGCAGCCGCTGGCGGGTCTGGTGCAGATCGGCGGAGACCCGCTTGAGGTAGGAGAGCAGCTTTTCGTCGTTGTTCATCGGGTGTCGCCACTCCTGTGCGAAGAGGTGAACTGCGGGTGGGCCGGGATGTCGTGGGAGTGCGGGGTCACGCGGAGCCGAGTTCGTTGTCGATGAACGCGAAGACGTCGTCGGCGGAGGCCTCTTCCAGACGGCCGGTGACCACTGCCGCATCCTGGCCGAGGGTCTTGTCCAGGTCGTTGAGCAGGGACTGCAGACGGGTGGTGACCCGGCTCTGCTCCAGGTCCTCGGCGGTGAGGTCGCCCAGCCGGGCGGCGACCCGTTCGAGCTCGGCGACCACGGAGTCCACGGAGGTGTCCGCACCGGCGAGTTCGGTGCCCAGGTACTTGGCGAGGGCGGCGGGGTTGGCGTAGTCGAAGATGAGCGTGGCCGGCAGCGCGACTCCGGCGGCGGCACTGATCCGGTTGCGCAGGTCGACCGAGGTGAGCGAGTCGAAGCCGAGGTCGCGGAAGGCACTGGTCGGCTCGACGGCGCCGGCGTCGCCGTACCCGAGGACGGAGGCCGCCTGGCCGCAGACCAGGTCCTGCAGGGCGCGCTCGCGCTCCCCTCCGGTGAGTCCCGCGAGCTTCTCCGCGAAACCGTCGGCCGCGTTCGCGCCGTCCGGGCCGCTCGTGGTGCGCCGGGCCCCGGGCAGTGCGGACAGCAGCGGGCTGGGACGGGTCGCGGTGAACGCGGGGGCGAACACGGACCAGTCGACGTCGGCGACGGTGACGGTGGTGTCGCCGCCGTCCAGGGCGCGGCGCAGCGCGGTGAGTGCGGTGTCCGGGGCGAGCAGGGACATACCCATCGCCCGGGCCGAGCTGCGCACCGCGCCGTGCGCAGCCATGCCGTCACCGCCCCAGGGGCCCCAGGCCACGGACGTGGCGGGCAGTCCGGCCGCGTGGCGGTGCTCGGCCAGTGCGTCCAGGTAGGCGTTGGCTGCGGCGTAGTTGGCCTGACCGGCGCCACCGACGGTGGCGGTCAGGGAGGAGAACAGCACGAACGCCGACAGGCCGAGGCCGGCGGTCAGTTCGTGCAGGTGACGGGCGGCGTCCGCCTTGGGGCCGAGGACACGGGCGAACCGGTCGGCGTCCAGGGCGTCCAGGACCCCGTCGTCGAGGGCGCCGGCCAGGTGCACGACGGCCGTCAGGGGGTGCTCCGCCGGTACGGAGTCCAGCAGACCGGCCAGTGCGGACCGGTCGCCGACGTCGCAGGCGGCCAGGGTGACGCCGGTACCGGTGGCGGTGAGTTCACGGACCAGGTCGGCCGCGCCCGGCGCGTCGGGGCCGCGTCGGGAGGTGAGCAGCAGGTGTTCGGCGCCCTCGGCGGCGAGCCGTCGGGCGACGACCGCGCCGACCGCGCCGGTGGCGCCTGTGACCAGCACCGTGCCGGACGGCTGCCAGGGGGCGCCCGCGCGGGCCGGGGCGTGCTCCAGGCGGCGTCCGTAGGCGCCGGAGTCCCGGATCACGACCTGGTCCTCGCCACCGGCGTCGCCGAGCAGCGCGGCGAGACGGGCCACGGCCGACGGGCCGGCCTCGGCGGGAAGGTCGACGAGGCCGCCCCACCGGTCGGGGTGCTCCAGCGCGGCGACCCGGCCGAGGCCCCACAGCGCGGCCTGGGCGAAGCCGGTGACGGTGGCGCCGGTTCCGTGCGCGACGGCGTCCCGGGTGGCGCACCACAACGGGGCTTCGAGGCCGGCGTCCCCGAGCGCCTGGACGAGGGCGGCGAGGGCGTCCGGCGGCGTCGTCGGGGCGGGCAGGTACAGGACGCCGTCGGCCGGGGCGCGGCCGGTGAGCACGGCGGCCAGTGCGACGCGGTCGGCGGTGTCGGGCACGGTAAGGGTGTCGACGTCCAGTCCCTGTCCGGCCAGGCCTTCGAGCACGCCGCGGGTCCACGGTGCGTCGGCGGTGGACTCGGGCACGACGGCCAGCCAGGTCCCGCCGAGCGCCGGGGTCGCGGAAGGCGCCAGCGGTTCCCAGGCGACGCGGTAGCGCAGCCCGTCCGCCGCGGCGTGTGCCTGCCGCCGGCCGTGCCAGGAGGCGAGGGCGGGCACGACGGCGGCGACGGAGCGCTCGTCGTCGAGGCCGAGGGTGGCGGCGACGGCGCTCACGTCCTGCTCGCGCACCAGGTCCCAGAAGGGGTCGCCGGCGTCGCCGCCGGACCCGGCCTGCCGCTCGGCCTGCAGGATGGGGGCGTCCTCCCAGTGCCGGTCCCGGCGGAAGGGGTAGGTGGGCAGGTCGACGGTGCGGCCGCCGGCGAATACGGTCCGCCAGTCGGGACCGGTGCCGGTGAGGTGCAGGCGGCAGAGGGCGTCGACGAGGGCGGCGTCCTCGGCGCGGTCACGCCGCTGGGTGCCGATGGCGTCGGGGACCACGTCCTGCGCCATGGTGCTGAGCACCGAGTCGGGACCGATCTCCAGGAACCGGGTGGCGCCCTCGGCGGCGAGCGTGGTGACCCCGTCGTGGAAGCGGACGGCCTCGCGGACGTGCCGTACCCAGTATTCGGCGTCGGCCAGGCCGTCGGCGATCCGGCCGGTGACGTTGGAGACGACCGGGAGCGCGGGCTCGTGGAAGGTGAGGCCGGCCAGTACCTCGCGGAAGGACTCGAGCATCGGGTCCATGCGGTGCGAGTGGAAGGCGTGGGACACCTTCAGCCGGGTGCTCTTCTCGGCCTGGGCGGCGACGGCGAGGACGGCGTCCTCGTCGCCGGAGACCACGACGGAGCGCGCGCCGTTGACGGCGGCGATGTCGACCCCGTCGGTGAGGAGCGCGGTGACGTCGGCCTCGGTGGCGCGCAGGGACACCATCGCGCCGCCGGCCGGCAGGTCCTGCATGAGGCGGCCCCGGGCGGCGACCAGGGTGACCGCGTCCTTCAGGTCCAGCACGCCTGCCACATGGGCGGCGACGATCTCGCCGATGGAGTGTCCGGCGAGCAGGTCGGGGCGGACGCCCCAGTGCTCCAGCAGCCGGTAGAGGGCGGTCTCGAACGTGAACAGCGCCGCCTGGGTGTAGACGGTGCGGTGCAGCGGCGCGTCGGCGCCGTCGGCGTCCTCGTCGAACATGACCTCGCGCAGGGGCCGTTCGAGATGTACGTCGAAGGCCGCGCAGATGTCGTCGAAGGCGGCGGCGAACACCGGGAAGGCGGCGTGCAGGGTGCGGCCCATGCCGGGGCGCTGCGAGCCCTGTCCGGAGAAGAGCACGGCGAGGCGGCCGGGCTCGGGGGCCACGACGGGCGTGCTGGTGCCGTCCGCGACCTGGCGCAGGGCGGCCAGCAGCTCGTCCCGGTCGCGTCCGGTGACGGCCGCGCGGTGGGTGAACAGGGAGCGGGTGGTGGCCAGGGAGTGACCGACGTCGTACGGGTCGAGGCCACCGGCGACCGCCAGCAGCCGTTCCGCCTGCCGCTGTACGGCGTCGGCGCCCTTGCCGGAGAGCAGCCACGGCACGACGGGCAGCTCGGTGCGGTGGAGGGTGCCCTCGTCGTCCCCCTCGGGCGGGGCCTCCTCCAGGACGGTGTGCGCGTTGGTGCCGGAGATACCGAAGGAGGAGACGCCGGCGCGGCGCGGCCGGCCGTCGCCGCCCCAGGGGCGGGGCTCGGTGAGCAGTTCGACGTCGCCCGCGCTCCAGTCGACGGCGGTGGTGGGGGTGCCGACGTGCAGGGTCCTGGGGAGGGTGCCGTGGCGCATCGCCATGACCATCTTGATGACGGCGCCTACTCCGGCGGCCGCCTGGGCGTGGCCCATGTTGGACTTGATGGAGCCCAGCCACAGCGGCCGGCCCTCGGGTCGGTCCTGCCCGTAGGCGGCGATGACGGCCTGTGCCTCGATGGGGTCGCCGAGCGTGGTGCCGGTGCCGTGGGCCTCGACCGTGTCGATGTGGTGCGGGGCCAGCTGGGCGTCGGCGAGCGCCTGCTGGATGACCCGGACCTGGGCCGGACCGCTGGGCGCGGTCAGGCCGTTGGAGGCACCGTCCTGGTTGACGGCGCTGCCGCGGACGACGGCGAGCACCTTGTGCCCGTTGCGGCGGGCGTCGGACAGCCGCTCGACGAGGAGCATGCCCGCTCCCTCCGCCCATGCGGCGCCGGCGGCGTCGTCGGAGAAGGAGTGGCAGCGGCCGTCGGGCGACAGGGCACGGCGCTCGCTGAACTCGACGAACATCTCGGGGCTGGCCATGACCGCGGCCCCGCCCGCCAGCGCGAGGGAGCACTCACCCTTGCGCAGTGACTGGATCGCCGAGTGAAGGGCGACCAGGGAGGAGGAGCAGGCGGTGTCCATGGTGACCGCCGGGCCCTCCAACCCGAGGGTGTAGGCGATCCGGCCGGAGACGATGCTGCCGGAGATGGTGCCGCCGAGGTAGTCGTGGTGCATCAGGCCGACGAAGACACCGGTCTGCGTGCCCTTGACGGCCGTGGGGTCGATGCCGGCCCGTTCGAAGGCCTCCCAGGTCACCTCGAGGAGCATGCGCTGCTGGGGGTCCGTGCCGGGTGCGTCCTTGGGGCTGATGCCGAAGAAGGCGGGGTCGCACTCGGCGGCGTCGTACAGGAAGCCGCCGTGGCGCACATAGGTCTTGCCCGGGGCCCCGGGCTCGGGGTCGTAGAGGGCGTCGACGTCCCACCCGCGGTCGGTGGGGAAGTCGGAGACGACGTCGACGCCCTCGTCGACGATGCGCCACAGGTCCTCGGGGGTGCGTATCCCGCCGGGGTAGCGGCAGCCCATACCGATGATGGCGACGGGTTCGTGGTTCTGCTCCTCCAGCTCCCGTACGCGGCGGCGGCTGCGCTCCAGCTCGGTCGTGGCCCGCTTCAGGTAGTCGCGGAGCTTGTCAGCCGTGGCCGGGTCTTCCATCACAGGGCTCCCAGTTCGTTGTCGATCGTCGCGAAGAGTTCTGCGTCGCTGGCCTCGCCGAAGTCCTGCGGCGACTCGGGCGCCGCGTCGCCGCCGCGGGCGTCCTGCCAGCCGCGGAGCAGTGCTTCGAGGCGTGCGGTGACGCGCGCGTGGCTGCCGTCCTGGTCGGGCAGCGCGAGCAGCGCGGCCTCCAGCCGGTCCACTTCGGTCAGGGCGGACCGGGCGAGGTCGGCCGGTCCGGGGACGAGTTCGGTCTTGAGGTGGGCGGCGAGTGTGCGGGGCGAGGGCTGGTCGAAGACCAGCGTCGCCGGGAGGGTCAGGCCGGTGGCGCCCGCGAGGAGGTTGCGCAGTTCGACGGCGGCGAGCGAGTCGAAGCCCATCTCCTGGAAGGCACGTCCGGGGTCCACCGACTGCGGTGAGGGGTGCCCGAGCACGCCGGCGACATGGGTGCGGACCAGGTCCAGCAGGGTGCGGTCGCGTTCGGTGTCGGGCAGGGCGGCGAGCCGCTCGCGCCAGGAGGCGGACGAGGTGCCGCCGGCGGTCTCGGCGCCGGGCTTACGCGCCGCGGGGCGGACGAGTCCGCGCAGCAGCGCGGGGACGCCGTCCGGCCGGGCCCGTACGGCCGCGCCGTCCAGCCGGACGGGGACCACGACGGCGTCCTCGGCACCGAGGGCCGCGTCGAACATACGCAGTCCCTGCGCGGGCGTCAGGGGCGGCAGGCCGAGGCGGCGCAGCCGCTCCAGGTCGGCCGCTTCGATGCCTGCGCTCATGCCGCCGCCCGATGCCCACAGGCCGTAGGCCAGGGAGACGCCGGGCAGGCCGAGGGAGCGGCGGTGGGCGGCGAGGCCGTCGAGGAAGGTGTTGGCGGCCGCGTAGTTGGCCTGCCCGCCCCCGACGAGCAGACCCGCCGTGGAGGACAGCAGGACGAACGCGGACAGGTCCGACTCCCGTGTCAGGTCGTGCAGGTGCCAGGCTGCGTCCACCTTGGGCCGCAGGACCCGCTCGACCCGGTCCGCGTCAAGGGTGGCCAGGACGCCGTTGTCGACGACGCCGGCGGCGTGGACCACGGCGCGGACCGGGTGCCGGTCGAGCAGCGCGGCGAGGTCGGCGCGGTCGGCGACGTCGCAGCGGGCGAGGGTGACCTCGGCGCCGAGCGCGCCGAGTTCGCCACGGAGGTCGGCCGCACCGGGAGCGTCCGCACCGCGCCGGCCGACCAGCAGCAGTCGGCGTACGCCGTGCTCGGTGACCAGGTGACGGGCGATCAGGGCGCCCAGGCCGCCGGTGCCGCCGGTGATGAGCACCGTGCCGTCCGGGTCCCAGGTGAGGGGGCCGCCGGGCTTGGCGCGGGCCAGCCGTGGCACGCGTACCTCGCCGTCGCACACGGCGGTCTCCGGCTCGTCGGAGGCCGCCGCGGTGGCGAGGGCGGCCTGCGGGGTGGCGGTGCCGTCACTGCCGATCAGCAGGAAACGGCCGGGGTTCTCGGCCGCCGCTGCGCGCACCAGGCCGAACAGCGGGGCGTGCGTGAGGTGGTCACCGCGCAGCAGGACGGCGAGCGTGCGCCCGGTGAAGCGTTCGTCGTCGAGCCAGTGGCGCAGGGTGTCCAGGGTCGTGGCGACCAGGTCCCGCGCCCGTTGCGGCAGATCGGCGCCGGTGGCGGGGTCGGGGTCGGTGGGTACGGCCAGGACGACCGTCCCGGGGACCTCGCCCGCGTCCGCCAGTGCGGCCAGGTCGTGGTGCCGGGGCGCGTCGAGGCCGACGTCGGCGCCGCACACGGCCAGGTCGGTCGGCGCCGGGTGTGCCGCGCCCGGCGCCGGGACGAGGTCGACCCGGTACAGGGGGTCGTCGGCGTCCGCGGTGAGTTGGTCGGCGGTGACGGGCCGGGCCACGAGGCCGCGGACGGTGGCGACGGGTGTGCCGTCCCCGTCCGCCAGGTCGAGGCGTACGGCGTCGCTGCCTGCCTGGGACAGGGTCAGGCGCAGGTGGTCGGTGCCCGCCCGGTGCAGGGTGACGCCGCTCCAGGCGAACGGCAGCACGGCCTGTCCGCCGGGCAGGTCCAGCAGGTTGACGTGCAGGGCGGCGTCCAGCAGGGCCGGGTGGAGACCGAAGGCGCCGGCGGTGGTGCGCGCTCCGTCGGGCAGAGCGGCTTCGGCGTACAGTTCCTCGCCCCTGCGCCACATCGTGCGCAGTCCCTGGAAGACCTCGCCGTAGCCGTAGCCGGTGCGGGCGAGTTGCGGGTAGAGCCCGTCCAGGTCGACGGCCTCCGCACCGGCGGGGGGCCAGACGGCCGGCTCGGTGGGCGGTGTCACGTCGGGGGGCACGGTGCTCAGCACGCCGGCGGCGTTGCGGGTCCACGGGGCGTCGGGGGTGTCGGTGCGGCGGGACCAGACCGTCAGTTCGCGGCGCCCGTCCCGTTCCGCGTCGACGGCGACCTGTACGGCCACGGCACCTTGTTCCGGCAGGGTGAGGGGGGCGTGCAGGGTGAGTTCCCCGACGGTGTCGCAGCCGGTCTGTGCCGCGGCCCGCAGCGCCATCTCGACGAAGGCGGTGCCGGGCAGCAGGACGGTGCCGTGGACGGCGTGGTCGCCGAGCCAGGGATGGGAGGACAGGGACAGCCGTCCGGTGAGGACCGCGCCCTGTGTGTCCGGCAGTTCGGTCGCGGCGGTCAGCAGCGGATGGCCGGTGGCCTGCTGCCCGAGTCCGTCGGCGTCGCCGGTGCCGCCCGCCGCGGCTTCGAGCCACAGGCGGGTCCGCCGGAAGGCGTAGGTGGGGAGGTCGGTGCGCCGGGCGTGGTGAGGGGCGTGGAACGCGTCCCAGTCGAGGGTCCCCCCGGCGGCGTGCAGCCGGGCCACCGCGGTGACGAGGTCGCGCGGCTCGTCACCGTCGCGTCGCAGGCCGGGCACGCACACACTGTCCGGGGGGAGGCACTCCGCGGCCAGGGCGGTGAGCGCCCTGTCCGGGCCGACCTCGAGGAAGGCCCGGACGCCCAGGTCGTGCAGGGCGGTGAGGGCGGGGGCGAAACGGACCGGGCGGCGGACGTGGTCCACCCAGTAGCCGGAGGTGGTGAGCTCGCCAGGGCCGGCGAGGGCTCCGGTGAGGGTGGAGACGATCGGGATCCGGGGCTCCTGGAAGTCGCACCGGGCGGCGGCCTCGGAGAAGGCCTCCAGCATCGGGTCCATCAGCGGCGAGTGGAAGGCGTGGGACACCGAGAGCCGCTTACCGCGTCCGAGGCGGGCGGCGAGTGCGTCGACGGCCTCCTCGGTCCCCGATATCACCACGGAGCGGGGGCCGTTGACGGCGGCGAGGCCGACGTGCTCGTCCAGGTACGGAGCGACCTCCTCCTCGGTCGCCCGCAGTGCGGCCATGGCGCCGCCGGCCGGGAGCGCCGCCATCAGGGCGCCACGGGCCAGGACGAGGGAGACCGCGTCCGGCAGGGAGAGCACTCCGGCGACATGCGCGGCGGCCAGTTCACCGACGGAGTGGCCGGCCAGGTAGTCCGGCACCGCGCCCCAGGACTCCAGCAGCCGGTACATGGCCACCTCGGTGGCGAAGATCGCGATCTGCGCGTGGTCGGTGCGGGTCAGCAGCGCGGAGTCCCCGTCGACGAGCTCGCCGAGCGGGCGCTCCAGATGGGGGTCGGCGAGAGCGCACACCGCTTCGAACGTCTCGGCGTAGACCGGGTAGGCGCGGTGCAGGACGCGACCCATGCCGGGGTGCTGGGCGCCCTGCCCGGTGAACAGGAACGCCGTCCTGCCGCCGACCGGGGTGAGCGGACTCGCGACGGTCAGAGCGTCCAGCAGCTCACCGGTGTCGTTGCCGACGGCGACGGCGCGGTACTCGAAGTGGGTGCGGGTGGTGGCCAGCGAGAGGGCGATGTCCGCCGGTGCGGTGTCGTCACGTCCGGCGAGGTGGTCACGCAGGCGGGTGATCTGGCCGGCGAGGGCCTCAGGGCTGCGGCCGGTGACGATCCAGGGCACCGGTGTGCCGGCGGTGGCGCTCGCACGGGGTTCCGCCACCGCGGCGGCGGGCTTCGCCTCCGTGTCGGAGGCCGCCGGTTCCTCTTCGAGGGGTGCCTGCTCCAGCACGACGTGGGCGTTGGTGCCGCTGATGCCGAAGGAGGAGACGGCCGCGCGGCGCGGGCCGCCGGTGTCGGGCCAGGGGCTCTTCTCCAGGGCGAGTTCGACGGCTCCCGCGTCCCAGTCGACCTGGTCGGTGGGGGTGTCGACGTGGAGGGTGGGCGGTACCTCGCCGTGGCGCATGGCCATGACCATCTTGACGACCCCGGCGACGCCGGCGGCGGCCTGGGTGTGACCGAGGTTGGACTTGACGGAGCCCAGCAGCAGCGGCCGGTCGGCGGGGTGTTCACGCCCGTACGTCGCCAGCAGCGCCTGCGCCTCGATCGGGTCTCCGAGCGAGGTCCCGGTTCCGTGTGCCTCGACCACGTCGACGTCGGCGGCGGTGAGGCCGGCGCCGGCCAGCGCCTGGCGGATGACCCGTTGTTGCGAGGGGCCGTTGGGCGCGGTGAGCCGGCTGCTCGCGCCGTCGGAGTTGACAGCGCTGCCACGCACCACGGCGAGCACCGGGTGACCGTTGCGCCGGGCGTCGGCCAGGCGTTCCACGAGCAGCATGCCGGCGCCCTCGCCCCAGCCGGTGCCGTCGGCGGCGGCGGAGAAGGCCTTGCAGCGGCCGTCGGGGGCGAGGCCCCGTTGCCTGCTGAAGTCGACGAACGTCTCGGGGGTGGACATCACGGTGACCCCGCCCGCCAGCGCGAGGGAGCACTCACCGGCCTGCAGTGCGCGCACCGCCCAGTGCAGGGCGACCAGCGAGGAGGAGCACGCGGTGTCGACGGTGACGACCGGGCCCTCCAGGCCGAAGGTGTAGGCGATGCGCCCGGAGGCGATGCTCGCGGCGCTGCCGTTGGCGAGGTAGCCGTCGAGGTCGTCGGGGACGGTGTCGAGGCGGGTGGCGTAGTCGTTGTACATCACACCGGCGAACACGCCGGTGCGGCTCCCGCGCAGGGAGGCCGGGACGATGCCGGCCCGCTCGAACGCCTCGAAGGAGGTCTCCAGCAGCAGCCGTTGCTGCGGGTCCATGGCAAGGGCCTCGCGCGGGCTGATGCCGAAGAAGTCGTAGTCGAAGTCGGGGGCGTCGTACAGGAAGCCACCGGTGCGTGCGTAGGTCGTGCCGGCCCGGTCCGGGTCGGGGTCGTACAGGGCGTCCACGTCCCAGCCGCGGTCGCCTGGGAACTCCGCCACGGCGTCGGTTCCCGTCGCCACCAGGTTCCACAAGTCCTCGGGCGAGGTGACCCCGCCCGGGTAGCGGCAGCCGATGCCGACGATCGCCACCGGGCCGTGTGCGCGTTGTTCGTTCTCGCGCAGCCGGCGTCGTGCCTCCCGCAGGTCAGCCGTGGTCCGCCTGAGGTAGTCGAGCAGCTGCTCTTCGTTGTTCACCAGCGCGCCATCCGATCGGGATCGAAAGTGGGCCTCGGTCCTGCGGACTGTCTCCGGACGGGATCCCGGTCCGCTTCCCCCTCCGTTGACGGAGGCTAGGTAGGGGGCGGTGGCGCTTGATACCCCTACGGCCCCCAGGGGCCCGTGAGCCGGTACGGGGGGCATGCCGGACGGTATGCCCGAACGGGCAGCTCAGAGGTGGAACCGTGCCCGGTAGAGGCGCGTCGCGGCCCGAGTCCTTTCTTTACTTCCCGGTAAATTGCCGGACCGGAGAAAGTCGCCTCGCACCGGCACTATGAGTGAGAAGTAGCTTCCGGAAGGGCCTGGTTGACAACGTTGGCAACGACCTATACCCTCGCTGTTTGTTTGATCAAGTAGCTCTTTTCCTACCCTCCGGAAAGACTTACCGAACCGATCGAATCACGCCATAAATGACTGACCCTCATTTTGACGGCACCCTTATTCGGACCCGCCGTAAGGTTGGACCGCGACACCGACCGGCTGCCGCCGCAAGGACGCGGCGACGACCCTCGGCACCGCACCACGGCCGAGCGGGGGAGCCTGGTCGGCCCTGCATGACAGCACTTCACCCCAGACGGGCGCGACTCCACGGGCGTTACTGGACACAGGGGGAACACCATGCGCCTTTTCGACCGCTCCAAAGAATTACACATACTTAACGAGGCGTTTACCGAAAGCACTCGAAGATCTGGGCGCCTGGTGATAGTCACGGGCGGCCCCGGCTCCGGTAAGACCCAACTTCTGCACGAATTTCTGGCTGCTACGGACCGATCCGGCGCGCGTATACTTCAGGGCACGGCACACCCGGCCGAGCGCGACCGGCCGATGAGTCTGCTGCGGCAATTATTGCGTAACGGCGAAGTGGAGCCCGTCCCGTCGAACGCCGCACGACCGGCGGGCGGGCATACGAAGGCTCTCTCCCGGCGCTTCGGGCACCGAGGCGATCCCGAGCCGGGAACGACGGAGGCGCTGCTGCGGCTCGCGGACGGCCGACGCCCCTTGGTGGTGGCCGTGGACGACGCCCATCTCATGGACGAGGCCTCGCTGAGCGCCCTCGTCCATCTGCTGGACAGGAGCCGGTCCCGGCCCGTCCTCGTGGTGTGCGCCACCTCCGGCCACCCTGGCACCGGACGCTCGGCCGCCCACGCCGAGCTGATCCGCCGACCGCACCGCCGGGCCCGTCTCGGCCCCCTGTCGGAGCGTGGTGTCGGCGAACTGATCGCCGCCCAGTCGGGAGCCGCCCCGCCGGCCGGAGCGGGCCGCGCCTTCCACCGGGCCACGGCCGGCAACCCCCTGCTGGTGCACGCCCTCCTGGACGACAGCACCCGCTTCGGCCGCGACATCGCCCGCCCCATCGCCGGCACCGCCTACCGCCAGGCCGTGCGGTCATTCGTCCAGAGCGGTGAGCCGCGCCACAAGCAGGTGATCCGGACCCTCGCGGCCCTCGGCACACCCGCCTCCTCCGGCGTCCTGAGCCAGTTGGCCGACACCACGCCCGCCGGGGTCGAGGAGGCCGTCGAGGCGTTCAACTCCATGGGGCTGCTCGACGGTCACGTCTTCCGGCTGCCGGCCGCGGCGACCGCGGTGCTCGACAGCATGGACACCACCACGCGCGCCGCGCTGCACACACGCGCCGCCGACCTGCTGTACCGCTGCGGCGCGCCCGCCGGCGACGTGGCCCGGCACCTGAGCGCCGCGGACCAGGTCCCGCTCCCGCAGCCGTGGGGTCCCGGCGTGCTGCGCGCCGCCGCCGAGCAGGCCCTGGCCGCGGACGACGTGGAGTTGTGCGGCAGTTATCTGAACCTGGTACTGCGCGACTGCACCGACCCGCAGGAACGCAACGCCCTGTCGGCCGCCCTCGCCCGGGCGGAGTGGCGCGTCAACCCCGCTGCGGCGGGCGCCCACCTGGAGCCGCTGCGCGGGCCCGCCCTGGACGGCGCGCTGAGCATGCGCGACACCGCGACCGTCATGCGGCACATGTTGTGGCAGGGCGACACCGAGCTGGCCGCCGAGACCGTGGCCACCCTGGTGCCCGCGCGCTCCCCCGCCGACGCGCAGATCCTCGTCGAGGTCGAGTTCGTACGGCAGTGGTTCTACGGAGTCGCGCTGCCCGCCAGAAGCCCGCAACGCACGGGCGCCGACCCACGCCGCCGGGCTCCCGCCGACCGCACGGGCGGACTGGCCGCGCAGGTGGCGGTACTGGTCGGCGGCGTCGCCACGGACGACTCCGCGGCGGCCGTGGCCCAGGCCCTGCAGGGCCGCAAACTGGACCATCTCAACCTGGAGTTGGTGGCGATGGCGCTCCTCGCCATCGCCCACGCCGACCGGCCCGCGGTCGCCGCCGAGGCGTGCGACGCGCTGTTGGAGTCCGCGGTCGAGCGCCGGGCGACCACGTGGCAGGCGCTGCTCGGCAGCGTACGTGCGGAGATCGCGCTGCTGCGCGGAGACATGGCGACCGCGGCCGAAGGCGCCGACAGGGCGCTGAGCAGCCTGCACGAGGGAAGCTGGGGAGTCCTCGCCGGGCTCCCGCTGTCGACGGCGATCTTCGCCCACGCCGCCATGGGCGCCTACGACGAGGCCGAGCGGGTGCTCAAGCGGGACGTCCCCGAGCCGATGTTCCGCACCGTCTTCGGCATCCAATACCTGCGGGCCCGGGGGCACCACTACCTGCTCACCGGCCGGCCGTTCGCCGCGCTGAACGACTTCGAGACGTGCAGCGGTCTGATGAGGCAGGGGAACTCCAGCCTCCAGAAGGGCATCCCCTGGCGGTCCGACCTGGCCCTGGCCAATCTGCGGATCGGCAAGGCCCGCACCGCCCGGGAGTGCGCCGAGGAACAGCTGCGGCTTCCCGGTGGTCACAGTTCCCGCGCACGGGCGATGGCGCTGCGGATGCTGGCCGCCACCAGCAAGCCGCACCGCCGGGCCTCACTGTTGCGTGAGGCGGTCGACCTGCTCAAGCTGTGCGGCGACCAGCACACCCTCGCCCAGGCCTACGCCGACCTGTCCGCGGCCCACTACGAACTGGGCGAGTACGCCCGCGCCCGGCTGGTCGCCCGCCAGGCGGCCCGTGAGGCGAAGGCGTGCAGCGTCGATTCGCCCGTCGACGCGCATCTGCTGGAGGAGCCCGGGCAGTCCGACGGGTCCGAGGCCGAGGGCCCGGCCATCCTGAGCGACGCGGAGTGCCGGGTCGCGGGCCTGGCCGCGCTGGGGTACACCAACCGCGAGATCAGCGGCCGGCTGCACGTCACCATCAGCACGGTGGAACAGCACCTCACCAGGGTCTACCGCAAGCTGAACGTGGCCAGCCGGTCCGAACTGCCGCCGAAGATGCTGGAGCACCGCATCCCGAAACTGTCCGACCGCTGGGCCACCCACTCCTCGGTGGGCTGACCTCCGGCCCTCCCCGCCCGAATCCCGTCCACCTGCGCCGCACGGCCCCCTCCGCGAGTCTCCTCGAGGCTCCGGAGGGGGCCTTTTCGGCCGTTCGGCAGGGCTTCGCATGACCCGGCGGGCGGACTCCCCGCTCCGGGGGCCCGCCCCCGCGGGGGCGGGCATGGGTGAGCCCGGGGCGCGTGTCCGGCGCCCCGGGCTCATCCGTCCCGTCGTTCCACCCGTCGTCGGGTCAGCCGAAGCTGCCGAGTTCGTCGTCGAGGATGCCGAAGAGCTCGTCGGCCGTGGCCGCCTCCAGCCGCTTCCCGCCCGCACCGTCGGCCGTCGCGGGTTCCTGCCACTGCGCCGAACCGTCCCAGCGGGCGGTGAGGGCCCTGAGGCGTGCGGCGACCCGGGCACGCCGCTCGTCGTCGAGCTCCTCGGAGCCCAACGCGGCTCCCAGCACCGTCTCCAGGCGTACCACCTCGGCCTCGACGTCGACCAGTTCCTCGTCCGCCCCGCCCAGTTCCTCGAAGAGGTGCTGGGCGAGGGCTTCGGACGTCGGGTAGTCGAAGGTGAGCGTGGTGGACAGCCGCAGCCCGGTCTCGGCGGCGAGACGGTTGCGCAGCTCCAGCGCGGCGAGCGAGTCCACGCCGAGGTCGCCCAGCGGACGTTCGGCGTCCACGGCACTGCCGGAGCCGTGTCCGAGGACGTCGGCCACGTGCCGGCACACCGTGTCGACCAGCAGTCGCCTGCCGTCCGCGGCGCCGAGCGCGGCCAGCCGCCGTGACAACGGCTCCGCCGCCTCCGGGACGGTCTCCACCGCTCGGACGTCCCGGCGGGCCGGAGTCGTCGTCCGTGCCGGTGCGATGGCTCGGACCAGAGCCGGAGCGTCCTCGGTGACCTGGACGCGCATCGGCAGGAGCATCGGGCCGTCGGTGGCCAGGGCCCGGTCGAACAGGGACAGCGCCCGGTCCGCGGGCAGCGGCAGGATGCCGTCGCGGGCCAGCCTGCGCATCTCTGCCTCGCCGAGCCCGGCGGCCATGCCGTCGCCGGTGTCCCACAGCCCCCAGCCCAGTGACAGGGCGGGCAGGCCCTCCGCCCGCCGGCCGGCGGCGAGGGCGTCGAGGAAGGCGTTGCCCGCCGCGTAGTTGGCCTGTCCCGCCGCGCCCAGGGTGCCGGCGGCGGAGGAGAAGAGGACGAAGGCGTCCAGCTCCAGGTCGCGGGTGAGCTCGTGCAGGTGCCAGGCGGCGTCGGTCTTGGGCCGCATCACCGTCTCCGTGCGCGCGGCCGTGAGGTCGGTGAGCAGACCGTCGTCCAGGACACCGGCGGCGTGCACGACGGCGGTCAGCGGATGGGCTTCGGGGACGGAGGCCAGCAGTTCGGCCAGCGCGGCACGGTCGGTGGTGTCGCATGCGGCGACCCTGATCCGCGCGCCGGGCGCGACGGGCTCCTCGTACCCCTCCGTGTCCGCCTTCCGGCCGCCACGTCCCACCAGCAGCAGGTGTCTGGCGCCGTGGTGCTCGGCCAGGTGCCTGGCGAGCAGGCGGCCGAGGCTGCCGGTGCCGCCCGTGATGAGGACGGTTCCCTCCGGGTTCAGCGAGATGGCGGGCGTGGTCCCGGGCTCGTCGGCCCTGGTCAGCTCCGGCGTGTACACCGTGCCGCCGCGCAGAGCGAGTTCGGGCTCACCGGTCGCGACGGCGGCCGGCAGCGCCGCGACGGATGCGGCGTCGCCGTCGGTGTCCACCAGCACGAACCGGCCGGGGTGCTCGACGGCGGCGGACCGCACCAGGCCCCAGACGACGGCCTGGGCCGGGTCCGGTGCCCCGTCGAGGGTGACGGCGACCGCGGACCGGGTGACGACGACCAGGGGGTCGCCGTCCGCCGGCGCGGCCAGGTGTTCCTGCAGCGCGGCCAAGGTGCGCACGGCGGTCTCGCGGGCCCGGGCCGGCAGGTCGCCTTCCGCGGTGTCGTCCACGGTCACGGTCAGCGTGCGGGGCTCGGTCACCGCCCCGCCGGCGGACACGTGCGCCGGGGTCCAGCGCAGGGCGAACAGGTCGCCGGGGTCGGGCGCGGCCGCGTTCAGCTGCTCGGCCGTCACCTGGCGGATGCGCAGCGACGCCGCCTCGGCGACCGGTGCGCCCGAGGCGTCGTACAGGCCCAGGGTCATGTGGTCGCTGCCGTGCGGGGTGAGCCGCAGCCGCAGGGCCGTGGCACCGGTGGCGTACAGGGTGACTCCCTCCCAGGCGAAGGGCAGGGTCATGACGGTCGGGTCCTGGCCGTCGAGCAGGTCGATGGCGTGCAGAGCCGAGTCGAGGAGTGCCGGGTGCAGTCCGAAGCCGTCGGCCGCGTCGGCGTCGGGGAGGACGAGATCGGCGTAGACCTCGTCCCCGAGCCGCCAGGCGGCGCGCAGGCATCGGAACAACGGGCCGTAGCCGTAGCCCTGCTCGGCGAGGTGGTCGTACAGGCCGCTCACCTCGACGGGCACGGCGCCCTCGGGCGGCCAGACGGCGACGGTGGCCGGTTCGGGCGCGGGCCGCGGGGCGAGGACGCCGGTGGCGTGCCGGGTCCAGTCACCGTCGGCGCCCTCGGACCGGGCGTGCACGGTCAGTTGCCTGCGGCCGTCGGCGTCGGGGGCCGCGGCGGTCACCTGGAGCTGCACGGAACCGTGCCGGGGGAGGACCAGCGGGCGCTCCAGGGTCAGTTCCTCCACGTACGGGCAGCCTGCGCGGTCGCCGGCCTGGAGGGCGAGCTCCACGAAGGCGCTCCCGGGGACCAGGACGACTCCCGCGACGGCGTGGTCGGCCAGCCAGGGGTGGGTGGCCAGGGAGAGGCGGCCGGTCAGCGCGACCGTGTCCGCGGCGGCCAGGGTGAGTACGGCGCCGAGCATCGGGTGCCCGGCGGGTGTCTGTCCGAGCCCGCCGGCGTCGGTGGCCGTCCCGGGCCCGTCCGCCAGCCACAGCCGCTGCCGCTGGAAGGCGTACGTCGGCAGGTCGACGCGACGGACGCCGGTGCCGTCCTGGGCCCGCTGCCAGTCGACGGCAAGGCCGCGGACATGGGCGGTGGCGACGAGGGAGGCGAACGTCACCTCTTCGTCGCGCTCACGGCGCAGGGCCGGTACGAACACCGACCGCTCCGGGTCGGCGAGGGCGTGCGTGCCCATGGCCGACAGGACGGCGTCGGGACCGAGTTCGAGTAAGGTGCGGACGCCGTCGTCCTCGAGGGCGCGGATCACGTCCCCGAAACGGACCGCCTCGCGGACGTGACGTACCCAGTACTCGGGCGAGCACAGGTCGTCCTCGGTGGCGTACGTGCCGGTGACGTCGGAGACGACCGGGATCGCGGGCGCCGCGTAGCGCAGTTCGCGGGCCGCCTTCTCGAACTCGGCCAGCATCGGGTCCATCAGGGGCGAGTGGAAGGCGTGGCTGACCCGCAGCCGCTTGGTGCGGCGGTCGGCGAATGCTGCGGCGACCGCGTCCACCGCGGCCCGCGTACCGGAGACCACGACCGCGCGCGGGCCGTTGACGGCGGCCAGGGACACGTCGGGGCCCAGGTGCGGCAGCACCTCGTCCTCGGTCGCGTCCACGGCGAGCATGGCGCCACCGGCGGGCAGGGCCTGCATGAGCCTGCCGCGCGCGGTGACCAGCCGGGCCGCGTCCGCGAGATCCCACACACCGGCGACGTGCGCTGCGGTCAGTTCGCCGATGGAGTGGCCGGCCAGCCGGTCCGGGCGGATGCCGTAGGACTCCAGCAGGCGGTACAAGGCCGTTCCCACCGCGAACAGGGCGCTCTGGGTGTAGAGCGTGTGGTCGAGCGACTCGGCCGCGTCGGTTCCCGGTTCGGCCCACATGACCTCGCGCAGCGGGCGGTCCAGGTGCGCGTCCAGGGCCTCGCAGACCTCGTCCAGGGCCCGCCGGAAGGCGGGGTGGGCGTCGTACAGGCCACGGCCCATGCCGGGACGCTGGGCGCCCTGGCCGGTGAACAGGAAGGCCGTGCGGCCTGCGACGGGCCGGCCGCGCACCACGGCGTCGGTGGCGGTGCCGTCGGCCAGCGCGGTCAGACCGGCCAGCAGTTCGTCCCGGTCACGGGCGACGACCGCGCCCCGGTGGGTCAGGGCGGCACGGCCCGTGGCCAGCGAGTGGACGAGGTCGGTGATCCGTTCGTCGGCGACGGCGCGCAGCCGGCCGGCCTGGGCGGCCAGTGCCTCGGGGGTGGCCCCGGACACGACCACGGGCAGCAGGGGGGCCGCTTCGGTGTCGGAGGAGGTGTCCGGTGTGTCCTCGGCAGGTGCCTCCTCCAGGATCACATGCGCGTTCGTACCACTGATCCCGAACGACGACACCCCCGCACGACGCACCCGCTCACCCCGCACCCACGCCTGCTCCTCCTCCAGCAACCGCACATGCCCCGCACCCCACTCCACCTTCCGCGACGGCACACCCGCGTGCAACGTCCGGGGCAACACCCCCTCCCCCAACGCCAACACCATCTTCATCACACCAGCCACACCCGCGGCCGCCTGCGTATGACCAAGATTCGACTTCACCGACCCCAGCCACAACGGACGCCCCACCGGACGACCCTGACCGTACGTCGCCAACAACGCCTGCGCCTCGATCGGATCACCCAACTCCGTACCCGTACCGTGCGCCTCCACCACATCCACCTCGTCCGCCGAAACCCCCGCGGACACCAACGCCTGCCGCAACACCCGCTGCTGAGACGGACCGTTCGGCGCCGTCAGACCATTCGACGCACCATCCTGATTCACCGCACTCCCACGCACCACCGCCAACACCCGATGCCCCGCCCGCCGCGCATCCGACAACCGCTCCAACACCAGCACACCGGCGCCCTCCGACAGGGCGGTGCCGTCCGCCTCCTCGGCGAAGGACTTCACGCGGCCGTCCGCGGCGAGATTGCGCTGTCTGCTGAAGTCGACGAACGTGTCGACGGTGGACATCACGGAGACACCACCGGCCATCGCCAGGGTGCACTCACCACGTCGCAGCGCCTGCGCGGCCAGGTGCAGCGCCACCAGCGACGAGGAGCAGGCGGTGTCGACGGTGAGGGCGGGCCCCTCCAGTCCGAGGGTGTAGGCGACCCGGCCCGAGACGACACTGCCGAGGCTTCCGTTGCCGAGGTAGTCGCGGACGGCCTCCGGGACGTCGCGCAGCCGGCTGCCGTAATCGTGGTACATGACGCCGGCGAACACCCCGGTGCGGCTGCCGCGCACGCTGTGCGGGTCGATGCCGGCGCGCTCCAGCGCCTCCCAGGAGGTCTCCAGCAGCAGCCGCTGCTGGGGGTCCATGGCGAGGGCCTCGCGGGGGCCGATGCCGAAGAAGTCATGGTCGAAGTCGGCGGCGTCGTACAGGAATCCGCCCGAACGGGTACTGCAGTGGCCGGGCTTGCCGGGCTCCGGGTCGTACAGGTCGTCCAGATCCCATCCCCGGTCGTCGGGGAAGGCGCCGATGCCGTCCCCGCCGTCGGCCAGCAGCCGCCACAGTTCCTCGGGGGTGGTGATTCCCCCGGGGTAGCGGCACGCCATGCCGACGATGGCCACGGGTTCGTCCGCCGCGTACTCGGTCTCCGGTACCGCGGCACCGGGGGCGTCCCCGGCGTCGTCGCCGAGGAGTTCCGTCTTCAGGTACCGCACCAGGGCGTCGGCGTCGGGGTGGTCGAAGACGAGGGTGGCGGGCAGCCGCAGGCCGACGGCGCCGCCCAGACGGTTACGCAGTTCGACCGCGGTGAGCGAGTCGAACCCTGCCTCGCGGAAGGAGCGTCGCGGGTCGAGCACCATGTCGCTGCCGTGGCCCAGGACCGCGGCCACCTGGGTGCGGATCAGCTCCACCAGCTCCGCGTCCCGTTCGGCCGGGCCCAGGGCGGCCAGCCGGTCGGCGAGCGAGGACCCGGTGGCCCGGGCGGCCGCGGCCCGGCGGGCGGGTGCGGGCACCAGGCCGCGCAGCAGGGCGGGGACGTCGTCGGCGCCGCGCAGGGCGCGCAGATCCAGGCCGATCGGCAGCAGGAACGGCTCGTCGGCGGCGAGCGCCGTGTCGAGCAGCCGCAGCCCCTCCTCGGTGGGCAGGGGCCGCACCCCCGCGCGCGTCATGCGCTCGACGTCGGCGTCGGTGAGGTGGGCGGTCATGCCGGTGCGCTGTTCCCAGAAACCCCAGGCCAACGAGAGCGCCGGCAGCCCCAGGGGGGCCCGGTGCGCGGCGAGGGCGTCGAGGAAGGCGTTGGCGGCGGCGTACCCGGACTGTCCGGCTCCGTCGACGGTGCCCGCCGCCGAGGAGAACAGCACGAACGCCGCCAGGTCCATGTCCCGGGTGAGTTCGTGCAGGTTCCAGGCCGCGTCCGCCTTCGGCCGCAGCACCGCGTCCAGGCGCTCGGGGGTCTGGTCGGTGACCAGCCCGTCGTCGAGGACGCCCGCGAGGTGCACGACGGCGGTCAGGGGGTGCGCGGCGGGCACGTCGGCCAGGAGCGCGGCCAGTTCGTCGCGCTCGGCGGCGTCGCAGCGGGCGACGACGACCTGGACGCCCCGCTCGGTGAGGTCGGCGAAGTCGTCCGCGGCGATGCCGCTGCGGCCGGCCAGGACCAGGCGGCGTACACCGTGTCCGGTGGCCAGGTGCCGGGCGACCACGGCGCCGAGCACGCCGGTGCCGCCGGTGATCAGTACGGTGCCGTCGGGGTCGAGCGTGGCGGCGCTCCCCCGTACTACGGCGCGGGCCAGCCGGGGCACCCGGACGGTGTCCCCGCGCAGGGCCAGTTGGGGTTCGCCGCTCGCCGCGGCGGCGCGTACGGCGGCGGCGACGCGGTCACCGTCCGGGCCGTCCGCCGTTCCCGGGTCCCCGTCCACGAGGACGACCCGGTCAGGGTGTTCGCCCTGGGCGGCTCGGACGAGGCCCCACACGGCGGCGCCCGCCAGATCGACGGCGCTCTCCTCGCCGGTGGCGACCGCGCCGTCGGTGAGGACCAGCAGACGGGACGTGGCCGTCCGGTCGTCCGCCAGCCAGTCGTGCAGGGCGGTCAGGACCCGTTCGGTCGCCTCGCGCACCGAGGCCACCGGCTCGTCGCCGCCGGTCACCGGCAGGACCACCCAGTCGGGAAGTGGTGCGAGCGCGGCCGTACCCCTCTCGTCCAGGAGGGCGTGGCCGGGGGTCGCCGCGGCCGGAGCGGGCACCGCGGGCCAGTCCAGCCGGTACAGGTCGTCGGCGTGGACCGGGGAGGCCAGCGCTCCGCCGTCGACCGGGCGGGAGACCAGTGCCTCGACGGCGGCGACCGGGGCGCCGGTGGGGTCGGCCAGTTCCAGGGAGAGCGTGTCGCCGCCGCGGAGGCGGACCCGCAGGGCGGTGGCCCCGGCCGCGTACAGCGACACACCGGTCCAGGCGAAGGGCAGCCGGGCCGCCCCCTGGCCTTGCGCGCCGAGACCGTCGGCGTGCAGGGCGGCGTCGAACAGGGCCGGGTGGAGGCCGAAGCCGCCGGCCTCGCCGGGGAGTTCCACTTCGGCGTACGTCTCCTCGCCGCGTCGCCAGGCCGCGCGCAGGCCCTGGAAGGCCGGCCCGTAGTCGTAACCGAGGGCCGCCAGTTCGGCGTAGGCGTCGTCCGCAGGGACCGGTGCGGCGCCGGGGGGCGGCCAGGCCGCGAGGTCGAAGGCGGGCGGCGCGGTCTGCGGTGCGAGCAGGCCCGAGGCGTTCAGGGTCCAGGAGGCCTCGTCGTCGCTTTCCGGGCGGGAGTGGACGGTCACCGCGCGGTGCCCGTGGTCGTCGGTGGGCGCCACGTGCAGCTGGAGCTGGACGGCACCGCGCTCAGGCAGCAGCAGGGGGGCCTGCAGGGTGAGTTCGGTGATGTGCCCGCAGCCGAGGCCGTGGCCGGCGCTCAGCGCCAGCTCCACCAGCGCGGTACCGGGCAGCAGGGTGGTGCCGGAGACGGCGTGGTCGGCCAGCCAGGGCGTGGTGGACAACGAGAGCCGGCCGGTGAACAGGGTGCCGCCGCCGGCGACCGGGACGGCCGCGCCCAGCAGCGGATGGTCGGCGCTCCGGAGCCCGGCGGCGGTGACGTCGCCGGCGGCCGCGGACCGGCCGAGCCAGTAGCGCTCACGCTGGAAGGCGTAGGTGGGCAGGTCGGCGGCCCGCACCGGCATCCCGGCGAACACCGGGGACCAGTCGACCGGGACGCCGGCCACGAACGCCTCTCCGAGCGAGGTGAGCAGGCGTTCGGCGCCGCCGTCGTCGCGGCGCAGCGAGCCGAGGCCGGTGACGGCCGCGTCCGCGGCGTCGGCGGTCTCCTCGATGCTGTTGAGCAGCACCGGGTGAGGACTGCACTCGACGAACACCCCGTAGCCGGCCTCGAGCAGGGACCGGGTGGTCGGCTCGAACAGGACGCTCCGGCGCAGGTTGGTGTACCAGTAACCGGCGTCCAGCGTGGTGGTGTCCAGCACGCTGTTGGTGACGGTGGAGTAGAACGGCACGTCGGCGGGCCTCGCCCGGACGTCCGCGAGGTCGGCGAGGAGCCGTTCGCGGATCGACTCGACGTGGGCGCAGTGCGAGGCGTAGTCCACCGGCAGCCGCTTGGCGCGTCCGCCGTCGGCGACGATCGTCTCGCGCAGGATGTCGAGGGCGTCGGCGTCCCCGGAGAGCACCACCGAGGAGGCGCCGTTGACAGCGGCCACGGAGACCCGCCCGTCGTGCGCCGCGACGAGTTCGCGTGCCCGGGACTCGGGCAGGGCCACCGACATCATGCCGCCGCGGCCGGAGAGCGCCTCGGCGATGGCCTGGCTGCGCAGGGCCACGACGCGGGCCCCGTCGGACAGGCTGAGCGCGCCGGCCACGCACGCGGCGGCGATCTCGCCCTGGGAGTGGCCGATGACGGCGGCGGGACGCACCCCGTGCGCGCGCCACACCTCGGCCAGCGACACCATGATCGCCCACAGCGCGGGCTGTACGACGTCCACGCGCTCCAGCGGGCGGCGCTCGCGCACGGTTTCGACGAGGTCCCAGTCCGTGAAGGGCGCGAGGGCCTCGGCGCAGTCGGCCATGGTGGCGGCGAACACCGGAGAGGCGTCCAGGAGGTCGGCTGCCATGCCGGCCCACTGGGACCCCTGCCCGGGGAAGACGAACGCGATGCGGGACTCCCCGGCCGGTGCGCCGCGCACGACTCCGGACGCCGGGTCGCTCTCGGCCAGGGCGGTGAGGCCGGCGGTCACGGCGCTCAGGTCCGCGCCGACGACGACGGCCCGCCGGTCCAGGGCCGCACGGGACGTGGCCAGGGAGTGGGCGACGTCGGGCACCGGGTCGGTGCCCGCCTCCAGGTGGTCCAGGAGGCGGCGGGCCTGCGCGGCGAGTCCCGGCTCGTCACGGGCGGACAGCACCAGCGGCAGGGGGCGGTCCCAGACCGGCTCCTCGGCGCGCGGCTCGGGCTCGGGGGCCGCCTCGACGATGACGTGGGCGTTGGTGCCGCTGATCCCGAAGGAGGACACGGCGGCACGGCGGGGCTCACCGGGGGCGGGCCACTCGCGGGGCGCGCCGAGCAGTTCGACGGCTCCGGCCTCCCAGTCCACCTGGGTGGTGGGGCGTTCGGCGTGCAGGGTCCGGGGCAGCCGGCCGTGGCGCATGGCCATCACCATCTTGATGACGCCGGCGACTCCGGCGGCGGCCTGGGTGTGCCCGATGTTGGACTTCACCGAGCCCAGCCACAGCGGCTCCTCGCGGCGGTCCTGGCCGTAGGTGGCCAGGAGTGCCTGGGCCTCGATCGGGTCACCGAGCGGGGTTCCGGTACCGTGCGCCTCCACGGCGTGCACCTGGTGGGGTTCCAGGCGGGCGTCGGCGAGGGCGGCGCGGATGACGCGCTGCTGGGAGGGGCCGTTGGGCGCGGTCAGGCCGTTGGAGGCACCGTCCTGGTTGACGGCCGAGCCCTTGATGACGGCGAGGACCTCGTGGCCGTTGCGGCGGGCGTCGCTCAACCGCTCCAGCAGCAGCAGCCCCACGCCCTCGCCCCAGCCGGTGCCGTCGGCACCCTCCGCGAAGGACTTGCAGCGGCCGTCCAGGGCGAGGCCGCGCTGGCGGGAGAAGTCGATGAAGGTGTCCGGGGTGGACATGACGGTCACCCCGCCGGCCAGGGCGAGACCGCACTCACCGGTGCGCAGGGCCTGCACGGCCAGATGGAGGGCGACCAGCGAGGAGGAGCACGCGGTGTCGACGGTGACGGCCGGACCCTCCAGGCCGAGGGTGTAGGACACGCGGCCGGAGGCGACGCTGCCGAGGTTGCCGTTGCCGAGGTAGCCCTCGACGCCCTCGGGAACGTCGGTGAGCCAGCTGCCGTAGTCGTGGTACATGACGCCGGCGTAGATGCCGGTGCGGCTGCCGCGCAGGGTGTGCGGGTCGATGCCGGCCCGCTCGAACGCCTCCCAGGCGGTCTCCAGCAGCAGCCGCTGCTGGGGGTCCATGGCGACGGCCTCGCGCGGGCTGATGCCGAAGAAACCCGGGTCGAACCGCGGAGCGTCGTGGAGGAATCCGCCCTCGCGCACATGGGTGCGGCCCGGCACGTCGGGGTCGGGGTCGTAGATGGCGTCGACGTCCCAGTCCCGGTCCCCGGGGAAGTCGCCCACGGCGTCCACTCCGGCGTCGACCAGCTGCCACAGCTGTTCGGGTGTGCTGACGCCGCCGGGGTAGCGGCAGCTCATGGCGACGACGGCTACGGGCTCGTGTGCGGCTTCGGATATCCGGTCGTTGTGCCGGCGCAGCCGCTCGTTCTCGAGCATGGCCTCGCGCAGCGCCTCGACGATCTGCTCGACGGATGTGTCCACGGTCGGTGTCGCTCCCTGCTGACTCGGCGGCGCTGATGATGCGGTGGAGGTGCGATGGAGGTGCGCCGGACGTGGATCGCCGGCGCCGGACGCGGCGCGTCGTCCGGCACCGGATCGGGTCATTCGGGGCTGCTGCGGTTGAGGGCGGCGCGCACCAGATCGGCGACGGCCATGGACTTGATGTCCATGGGCGGCTCGGCGGCGGCCTCGGCAGGTGCGGGCGCGGAGAGTTTCAGCAGCCCTTCGAGCAGTCCCGCCTGGCGGATCCGCGCGACCGGGATCCGGGCGATGAGGTCCCGCACCTCGTCGTCGGCCCTCGGTTCGGCGGGCTGCGGGCCGGAGTCCGGGGCGAGCCGGTCGAGCAGGTGGTCCGCGAGGGCCGTCGGGGTGGCGTAGTCGAAGATGAGGGTGGAGGGCAGGCGCAGTCCGCTGACGGCGTTCAGCCGGTTGCGCAGTTCGACCGCGGCGAGTGAGTCGAATCCCAGCTCGGTGAAGGCGCGCCGGGGGTCGACCGCCGCGGGGCCGTCATGGCCGAGGATCGCGGCGACCTCGGTGCGGACCGCTTCGAGCACGGTGTGCCCGTGGTCGGCCTCCGGCAGCCCGGCCAGGCGCTCCCCGAGGGTACGGATCCGGTCGTCCTGCGCCGCGCGGGCGGTGACTCCGGCCAGGGTGCGCAGCACGGGGGGTACGTCGTCACCGCGGCGGCGCAGGGCGGCGGTGTCCAGCCGGACCGGCACCAGGGCGGGGAGCCCCGATTCCAGGGCCGCGTCGAACAGTTCGAGGCCCTCTGCCGGGTCGAGCGCGCCGATGCCGGACCGTTCGATCCGCTGGACGTCGTCCCGGTCGAGGCCGGCTCCCATGCCGCCGCCGGCCCACAGGCCCCAGGCGAGCGCGGTGGCGGGCAGGTTCAGGGCGGCGCGGTGGGCGGCCAGGGCGTCGAGGAAGACGTTGGCGGCGGCGTAGTTCCCCTGGCCCGCGGCGTCGATGGTGCCGGCGGCCGAGGAGAACAGGACGAAGTGGGCCAGGTCCCGGTCGAGGGTGAGCTGGTGCAGGTACCAGGCGGCGTCCGCCTTGGGCCGGAGCACGGTGTCCAGACGCTCGGGGGTCAGCGAGGGGACCAGCCCGTCGTCGAGGACGCCGGCGGTGTGCACGACGCTGTCGACGGGGTGCGCGGCCAGCAGTGCGGCGAGTGCCGTCCGGTCGGCGACGTCGCAGGCGACGACGTCGGTACGGGCGCCCAGGGCGGCCAGTTCCTGGGCCAGTTCGGCTGCTCCGGGGGCGTCGGGCCCGCGTCGGCCGGCCAGGACCAGGCGGGTGACGCCGTGCCGGGTGACGAGGTGGCGGGCCAGCAGGGCGCCGAGGCCTCCGGTGCCGCCGGTGACCAGGACGGTGCCCCAGGGGCGGGCGGCGCGCGGGGCGTCCGGTTCCACGACGCGCGTCAGGCGCGGGGCGTGGGCCCGGCCGTCCCGCCACAGCACCTCCGGCTCGCCGGAGTCGAGGACGGCGGCCAGTGCGGCGCGGTCCGGTACGGAGCTGTCGGGGCCGGGCCGGCCGACGAGGACGATCCGGCCCGGGTCCTCGGCCTGTGCGGCCCGTACTAGCCCGTGCACGGCGGCGTCGGCGAGGGTTCCGGCGGTGAGCACCATCAGCGTCGAGCCGGCCCACCGTTCGTCGCCCAGCCACTCCTGGACGGTCGGGAGTGTCGCTTCCAGCGTGGTGCGCACGATCTCCGGCAGCTGCTCCCCGTCGGTGTGCGGGGCGCGCACCGGGAGGACGACGACGTCGGGCGCGGGGCCGTCGACCGCGGCCAGGCCGGGGTGGGCGGGGGCGCCGAGGCCGGCGTCGTCGGGGCCGAGCACGGCCCAGGTCCGGCGCTCCGGCCGCCCGGCGGAGTCCGGCAGCGGTTCCCCCTCGGTGACGTAGAGGGAACGCGCGCGTCCGGTGAGCCGGTCGGCGGTGACGGGCCGGGTGACGTAGGACTCGACGGTGGCCAGCGGCCTGCCCTCGGTGTCCGTCAGGTCGAGCCGGGTGCCGTCCTCCCCCCGGGTGACACGGACGCGTGCGGTGAGCGCCCCCCGGCCGTGCGCGGTGACGCCGGTCCAGGCGAAGGGGAGGGCGATCGTACCGGCGGGCGTGTCCTCGCCGGGGTCTTCGCCGGTGAGGGACGTCGCGTGCAGGGCGGAGTCCAGCAGCGCGGGGTGCAGGGTGTGCCGGGCGGCGTCCTGCCGGGCGTCGGCGGGCAGTTCCAGCTCGGCCAGGACGGTGTCGCCGAGCCGCCAGGCGGCCCGTACGCCGCGGAAGACGGGGCCGTAGTCGTAGCCCTCGCTGTGCAGGCGCGGGTAGAGGCCGTCCGTGTCGAGCGGGACGGCGCCCGGTGGCGGCCAGGCGCCTGCCTCCACGGTGCCGGTGAGGGCGCCGGCGCCGGTGAGGGTACCGGTCGCGTGCCGTGTCCAGCCCTCGTCCTCGTGGGCGTTCTCGGCCCGGGAGTGGATCTCCACGGAACCGTCGGGCCGCGCGGCGACCTGGAGACGTACGGCGTGGTCCCCGGGGAGCGCCAGCGGGGCCTGGAGGGTGAGTTCCTCCAGGACGGGCCGGCCGGTCAGCCGGCCGGCGTGCAGGGCGAGGTCGACCAGGGCGGCGCCGGGTACCAGCACGGAGCCGAGCACGGCGTGCTGGCTGAGCACGGGGTGGGTGGCGGTGGAGATCCGTCCCGTGAGCAGCAGTCCGGCGTCGCCGGGCAGGTCCAGGCGGGCGCTGACGTACGGGTGGTCGGCGGCGGCGAGGCCGTGTCCGGCGGCGTCGCCCCTGGCGGTGGTCGTGGGCAGCCAGTAGTGGCGGTGCTCGAAGGCGTAGGTGGGGAGTTCGGTGCGGCGTCCCGCGTAACCGTCGTACAGGACCGACCAGTCGACGTCCGTGCCCCGGGTGTGCACCGCGGCCAGCGCGGCGAGAAGGCCGGGGACCTGGGCGGTGTCCTTGCGGGCCGTGGGGACGAAGTCGGTTCCCTCGCTGTCGGGGAGGCAGTCCGGGCCCAGGGCCGTCAGGACGGGTGCGGCGCCCAGTTCGAGGAAGGTGTCGACGCCCTGCGCGGCGAGTGTCCCCACGGCGTCGGCGAAGCGCACGGTCTGGCGTACGTGCCGCACCCAGTAGTCGGCGGAGCCGAGTTCGGCGGCCGTGGCCTGGACCCCGGTGAGGGTGGAGACGATCGGCAGGACCGGTTCCGCGGCCGGGAGGGCCGCCATGACCCGGCGGAACTCCTCCAGCATGGGCTCCATGCGGGGTGAGTGGAAGGCGTGCGAGACACGCAGCCGCCGGGTGGTGGTGAAGTGCGCGGCGACGGCGGTGACGGCGTCCTCCTCGCCGGACACGACCACGGCGCGTGGGCCGTTGACGGCGGCGATGCCGCACCGCTCGTCCAGCAGCGGCGTCACCTCGTCCTCCGAGGCCTGTACGGCGATCATCGCGCCGCCCGCCGGCAGCGCCTGCATGAGCCGGCCGCGTGCCGCGACGGCGGTCACGGCGTCCTGCAGTGACCAGACCCCCGCGACGTGCGCGGCGGCGAACTCGCCGACGGAGTGGCCGGCCAGCCAGGCGGGCCGCACTCCGAAGGACTCCAGCAGGCGGTGGAGGGCGACCTGGGTGGTGAACAGGGCGGCCTGGGTGTAGGCGGTCTGCTCCAGTACGTCGGGGTGGTCGCCGAGGACCACCTCGGCGAGCGGCCGTTCCAGGTGCTTGGCGAAGAGCTCGGCGGCGCGGTCGAAGTGTTCGGCGTAGACGGGGTAGGTGTCGTACCAGTCGCGGCCCATGCCGGGCCGCTGGGCGCCCTGCCCGGAGAACAGGTGGGCGAGGGTGCCGTCGGTGGCGGCGCCGGTGACGAGCAGGCCGGGTGCCTCGTGTCCGCGGGCCAGGGCGTCCAGTGCTTCGGCGGTCCGCCGCTCGTCGGTGGCCAGGACGACGGCGCGGTGCGGGTGGGTGCCGCGGGTGGTGGCGAGGGCCAGACCGAGGTCCGCGGGTGCGGTACCGGTCAGGTCCCTCAGTCGGGCGGCCTGGCCGCGCAGTGCCTCGGGCGAACGCGCGGAGACGGCGAGGACGGGCACGGGCGGCAGGGTGGCCGGGTCGGGATCCGCGCTCTCCGGCTCGCCGCCGGTGAACTCCTCCAGAATGACGTGGGCGTTGGTGCCGCTGATCCCGAAGGAGGAGACCCCCGCGCGGCGCGGCCGGTCAGGGGCACGCCAGGGCCGCTCGTCGGTGAGGAGCCGCACCGCGCCCGCCGTCCAGTCCACCTGGGTCGAGGGCGCGTCGACGTGGAGGGTGCGCGGCAGGGTGCCGTGCCGCATCGCCATGACCATCTTGATGATGCCGGCGACCCCGGCGGCGGCCTGGGTGTGCCCCATGTTGGACTTGACCGAGCCCAGCCACAGCGGCTCGTCGTCCGGCCGTTCCTGGCCGTAGGTGGCCAGCAGCGCCTGGGCTTCGATCGGGTCGCCGAGCGTGGTGCCCGTGCCGTGCGCCTCGACGGCGTCGACGTCGGCCGGGGTCAGCCCGGCGGCGCTCAGCGCGGCGCGGATCACCCGCTGCTGGGAGGGGCCGTTGGGAGCGGTCAGGCCGTTCGACGCCCCGTCCGAGTTGACGGCGGAGCCGCGCACCGTGGCCAGCACCCGGTGGCCGTTGCGGCGTGCGTCGGAGAGGCGTTCGACGACGAGCATGCCGACGCCCTCGCCCCAGCCGGTGCCGTCGGCCGCCTCGGCGAACGACTTGCAGCGGCCGTCGGCGGCCAGCCCGCGCTGCCGGGCGAAGTCGACGAAGGTGTCCGGGGTCGACATCACGGTGACGCCGCCGACCAGGGCGAGGTCGCACTCGCCCTGCCGCAGTGCCTGGGCGGCCAGGTGCAGGGTGACGAGCGAGGAGGAGCAGGCGGTGTCGACGGTGACGGCCGGGCCCTCCAGGCCGAGGGCGTAGGCGACCCGGCCGGAGACGACGCTGCCCAGGCTGCCGTTGCCGAGGTAGGCGGCGAGGTCGTCGGGGACCTCGGTCAGCCAGGTTCCGTAGTCGTGGTACATGACGCCCGCGAACACGCCGGTACGTGACCCGCGCAGGGCCGCCGGGTCGATGGCGGAGCGCTCCAGGGCCTCCCAGGAGACCTCCAGGAGCAGGCGCTGCTGCGGGTCCATGGCGGTGGCCTCGCGAGGGCCGATGCCGAAGAAGCCGGGGTCGAAGTCGGCCGCGTCGTAGAGGAAGGCGCCCTCGCGGGTGTAGGTGCGGCCAGGGGTCCCGGGCTCGGGATCGTACAGGGTGTCGGTGTCCCAGCCGCGGTCGGCGGGGAAGTCGCCGACCGTGTCGACACCGTCGGCGACCAGGCGCCACAGGTCTTCCGGGGAACGGACGCCACCGGGATAGCGGCAGCCCATGCCGACGATGACGACGGGATCGTCCCCGTCGGCGGGGCGCGGACCGGCGGCGGGCTCGCCGGTCGGCCGCGAGGTGCCGAAGAGGGCGTCTCGGACGTGATCGGCCAGGGCGCGGGAGGTGGGGTGGTCGAAGACGAGGGTGGCCGGCAGCCGCAGTCCGGTGACGGTGTTGAGCCGGTTGCGCAGTTCGACGGCGGCCAGGGAGTCGAAGCCCAGTTCGGTGAAGGCCCGCCCGGGGTCGATGGCTGACGGGGAGTCGTGCCGCAGCACCCCGGCCACCTCGGTGCGGACCAGGTCCAGCAGGGCGCGTTCCCGGTCGGCGGCGGGCAGTTCCGCCATCCGCCGCTCCTGGTGGGGCGCGGTGTGGGCGGCGGCCCGGCGGGCGACGGGGCGGACGAGGGCGCTCAGCAGCGGCGGCGGGCCGTCGGGCCGGCGGCGTACGGCGACGGCGTCGATCTCCACGGGGACGAGGTGCGGGCTGCCGGAGCGGACGGCCGCGTCGAAGAGCCGCAAGGAGTGTTCGGCGGACAGCCCGGGGACGCCGTACGCGGCCACGCGCTCCACGGCGGCGGCGTCCAGTGCGGCGCCCATGCCGGTGCCGGTGGCCCACAGGCTCCAGGCGAGGGCCGTGGCGGGCAGTCCCCGCGCCGCGCGGTGGGCGGCGAGAGCGTCCAGGTAGGCGTTGGCGGCTGCGTAGTTGCCCTGGCCCGGTCCGTCGAGGACGGCGGCGAGCGAGGAGAACAGCACGAAGTGGGACAGGTCCCGGTCGAGGGTGAGTTCGTGCAGGTGCCAGGCACCTGCGGCCTTGGCGTGGAAGACCTCGTCGACCATGTCGTCGGTGAGGCTCTCGACGATGCCGTCGCGCACGGCGCCGGCAGCGTGGACGACCGAGTCGACCGGATGCCGGGCCAGCAGACCGCGCAGGGCCTCCCGGTCACCGACGTCGCAGGCGGCGACGGTCACTTCGGCGCCCAGCGCGGTCAGTTCGGCGTGCAGTTCGGGGGCGTGCCCTCGGCGTCCGGCGAGGACCAGGCGGCGCACTCCGTGGGCGCGTACCAGGTGGCGGGCCAGGAGGGCGCCGAGGCCACCGGTGCCACCGGTGATCAGGACAGTCCCCCAGTCGCCTGCCGGCCGGGGTGCGGCGGCCGCTTCGACGGCGAGCCTGGGGACGGCGAACCGTCCGCCGGCGAGGGAGAGTTCGGGTTCGCCGGTGGCGAGCACCTGGCGCAGCTCGGCCTCGGAGGGCAGGCCGTCGTGTTCGACGAGGACGTAACGGCCGGGGTTCTCGGCCTGTGCGGAGCGGACGAGGCCGCGCATCGCGGCGTGGGCGGGGCTGCCGGGCGCGCTGACGAGGACGAGACGGGTGCCGGCCGCCCGTTCGTCGGACTGCCAGGTCTGCAGCAGGCGCAGTACGTCCAGGACGTGGGCGCGCGCCTCGACGGCGTCGGCACCCGCCGGGCCGGCCGGGCGGTACACCACGGCGTCCGGCGCGGGAGCGTCGAGCAGCGCGTCCACGGCGTCGGCGAGCACGTCTTCGGCGGGACCGTCGTGCGGCGGGCCGGCCGGGGCGCCGTCGAGGACGGCGGTGCGCAGGGGCGCGGTGGTCGCCGGCCTGGGGTGCGGCGCCCACTGCACGGCGTACAGGACGTCGGTGTCCGGTACGGGCAGAGAGGTCATGGCCTCGACCTCGGCGACGGGGGCGCCGGTGGTGTCGGTGAGGTGAAGACCGATGGTGTCGCCGTCGCCACGGGTGATCCGTACGCGCAGGGCGGAGGCGCCGGTGGCGTGCAGGCGTACGCCGGTCCAGGCGAACGGCAGCAGCACCTCGCCGCGCGGCGGGGCACCGAGGTCGGCGGCGTGCAGCGCGGCGTCCAGCAGCGCGGGGTGGAGTCCGAAGCGCGCCGCGTCGGCGGTGGCGTCCTCGGGCAGGGCGACCTCGGCGAGGATGTGCTCGCCGTGCCGCCAGGCGGCACGCAGGCCCTGGAAGACGGGCCCGTAGGCGTATCCCTCGTCGGCGAGGTCCGCGTAGACCTCCGTGGTGTCCAGGGGTTCGGCGTCCGGCGGCGGCCACGCGCCCGGCTCGGTGGTGGCGGCAGGTGGGGCGGTGTCGGTGAGCACACCGGCCGCGTGCCGGGTCCAGGGCGCGTCCTCGTCGGCGCGCGAGTGGACGGAGACGGTGCGCCGTCCGGCGTCGTCGGGTTCGCCGACGGCCACCTGGACGGCTACGTGCTCGTCGGGCGCGAGCACCAGCGGTGCGCCGAGGGTGAGTTCTTCCAGGGCGGTGGCGCCGACGTGGTCGCCGGCCCGCAGGGCGAGCTCGACGAAGGCGGTGCCCGGCATCAGGACGCGGCCGGCGATCACGTGGTCCGCGAGCCAGGAGTGGGTGCGGGTGGAGAGGCGCCCGGTCAGGACGACACCCTCCGCGCCGACCGCTACGACGGCTGCCAGCAGCGGGTGCCCGGCCGCGATCTGCCCGAGGCCGACCGCGTCGGCGGGCGTGCCCGGTTCCAGCCAGAAGCGGCGTCGCTGGAAGGGGTAGCCGGGCAGCGCGACGGGGCGTGCGTCCTGGCCGGCGTGGTGCCGTGTCCAGTCGACGGGGACGCCGCGGGCATGGGCCGCGGCGAGCGCGGTGACGGCCTCACGGGCCTCGGGACGATCGCGCCGCAGTACCGGCAGGAAGGCGGTGCCGGGCACGTCCGTGCAGTCCGGCCCCATGGCGGTCAGCACCGCGTCGGGGCCGATCTCCAGGAACGTCCGGACACCGGCGTCGGCGAGCCACCGCACGGCGTCGTGGAAGCGGACCCGGGCACGGACGTGTTCCACCCAGTACTCGGGATCGCACAGTTCGCTGCCGACGGGGGCGCCGGTCACCGTGGACACCACCGGCACGGTGGGTTCGGCGTAGTCCAGTACCTGTGCGACCCGGCGGAACTCGGCCAGCATCGGTTCCATCAGCGGTGAGTGGAAGGCATGGCTCACCCTCAGGCGCTTGGTGTCGTGCCCGCGCGCGGCGAGTTCGCCGGCGATGCGCTCCACGTCGTCCAGGTCGCCGGAGATCACGACGGAGGTGGGGCCGTTGACGGCGGCGATGCCGGTGCGCTCGGTGAGCAGCGGCGCGACGTCGCTCTCGCCGGCGCGGACCGCGACCATGGCGCCGCCCTCGGGCAGCCGCTGCATGAGCCGGCCGCGCGCGGCGACCAGGATGGTGGCGTCCTGCAGGGAGAGGACCCCGGCCACGTGCGCGACGGCGATCTCGCCGACGGAGTGCCCGGCGAGGTGGTCCGGCCGCATCCCCCAGCTCTCCAGCAGTCGGTGGAGGGCGACTTCGACGGCGAACAGGGCGGGCTGCGCGTACTCGGTGCGGTGCAGCAGTTCCGCGTCGGGTGTGTCCGGCGGGGCGAACAGGACGCTCCTGAGCGGCTTCGGGAGCTGGAGGTCGAAGTGGGCACATATGTCGTCGAGGGCATCGGCGAACGCGGGGTAGGCGGCGGCGAGTTCACGGCCCATGCCCAGCCGCTGGCTGCCCTGCCCGGTGAACAGGAAGCCGAGTTCACCGCCCGCCCGCCCGGTGACGGGGGTGCTGCCCGATGCCACGCCGGTGAGCGCCTCCCGCAGCTCGTCCCGGTCGGCGGCGACGAGGACGGCACGGTCGGGCAGCGCCGCGCGGGAGGTGGCCAGAGCGTGGGCCAGGTCGGCGGGTTCCGTGGTGTCGGCCAGCGGCAGCAGGTCGGCGGCGCGGGCCCGCAGGGCGGCCTCGCCCCGGGCGGACAGCGGAAAGACGAGCGGGACCGGGGCGGCGTCCGCCACGGCCTCGTGGGCGGCCTGCGGAGCCTCCACGTCCGGGGCCTGGGCACCGTCCGGGTCCTCGGGGAGGTCGGCGGAGTCCGGCTGCTCCAGGATGACGTGTGCGTTGGTGCCGCTGACGCCGAAGGAGGAGACTCCGGCCCGGCGGGGGCGGCCGGTCGTCGGCCAGGGCCTCGGCTCGGTGACCAGTTCCACGCTGCCGGAGGTCCAGTTGGCGTGCGGGGTGGGGGCGTCGACGTGCAGGGTCGCGGGAATCCGACCGTGCCGCATGGCGAGGACCGTCTTGATGACACCGGCCACACCCGCCGCGGCCTGGGTGTGCCCCAGGTTGGACTTGACCGAGCCGAGCAGCAGTGGGGCCCCCTCGGGGCGGCCCTGTCCGTAGGTGGCCAGGAGCGCGGTCGCCTCGATGGGGTCGCCGAGGCGGGTCCCCGTGCCGTGCGCCTCCACCACGTCGACGTCGGCGGGGCCGAGTCCGGCGACGGCCAGCGCCCGGCGGATCAGCCGTTGCTGTGCGGTGCCGTTGGGGGCGGTGAGCCCGTTGGAGGCACCGTCCTGGTTGACGGCGGAGGACCGTACGACGGCGAGCACCTGGTGGCCGTTGCGTCGGGCGTCGGAGAGCCGCTCCAGGACGAGGACACCGACGCCCTCGGCGAAGCCCGTGCCGTCCGCGGCGGCCGCGAAGGCCTTGCAGCGGCCGTCGGCGGACAGACCGCGCTGTCTGCTGAACGCGGTGAAGACGCCCGGTCCGCCCATCACCGCCACCCCTCCGGCCAGTGCCAGCGAGGACTCGCCCTGCAGCAGTGACCGGCAGGCCAGGTGGACGGCGACCAGGGAGGCGGAGCATGCGGTGTCGACGGTGACCGCCGGTCCCTCGGTGCCCAGCACGTAGGCGACGCGGCCGGAGATGACGCTGGAGGCGTTGCCGGCCAGCAGATGGGCGTCGAGTCCGTCCGGCGCGTCGTGCAGGCGCGGGCCGTACTCCTGCACCTCGGCCCCGAAGAACATGCCGGCCGCGGTGCGGCGCAGCGTGGTGGGGTCGATGCCGGCGTCCTCCAGGGCCAGCCAGGAGGTCTCCAGGATGAGCCGCTGCTGCGGGTCCATGGCCATCGACTCGCGCGGGCTGATGCCGAAGAACTCGGCGTCGAACTCGGTGGCCGTGTCGAGGAATCCGCCGGTGCGGGCGTAGGAGCTGCCGGGGACGTCCGGGTCCTCGTCGAAGAGCTGCTTCAGGTCCCAGCCCCGGTCCTGGGGGAATTCCGAGAGGACCTCGCCGCCGTCGGCCAGCAGGCGCCACAGGTCGGCCGGCGTCTCGATGCCGCCGGGGAAGCGGCAGCCGATGCCGACGATCGCCACGGGTTCGTCGGCGCGGCCGTCACCGGCACCGGCCGGCTCAGGCGGTGCCTCGTCCGCGGACCGGTTCCCGGCCAGCAGCCGGTCGGCCAGGTCGCGCACGGTGGGGCAGTCGTAGGCGAGGCCGACGGGCAGGTCGAGCCCGGTCCGTTCGGTCAGCCTCCGGTGCAGGTCCACCGCCGCGAGCGAGTCGAGTCCCTGCTCCGCCAGCGGTACAGAAGGGTCCAGCGTCCGCGAGGTGCCCGGCCGGGCCGCCTCGACCGCCTCGGTCACGGCGGTGCGCACCAGATCCGTCACCAGTCTGCGGTGCTGTGTCGGTGCGGCCTCGGCGAGCATTCGCGCCAGGGCTGATTCGGCTCCGGGCCCGTTCATCCACGCATCTCCACCTTCGACCGACACCGTTTTCCACCTTTTTTCTTACCGTAATGACGAACCCCGGAACGGCCACACCCTTAGGTACCCCTAGGGTCTTTCGTTCGAAGCAGGTTGGATCAGGGAGCAGGGTTTGGTGCTGGGGGCACCTTTCACACCGTTCAGGCTGTGGGAGGCATCGCAAGGCGGAGAATCGAGGCAACGCGGAGCGTTGTCGATCGACGAAAACGCTGCGAGGTGCGGTGCCGGACCCTGCGAGCCCAGCATGATTCAGACGAGAGGCCCCAAGGGCTGGTCCTCCGCCTTCGGGGGGATGTCGTGGTCGAACGAACGCCGGACGTAGGACAGGGAATCGAGCAGTTCCGTGGACGTGACGGTGTGGGCCGTGCGGGCGTCCGTGACGCCGGACAGCGGCATGTTTCCCACGTCCGACCAGCGCAGCCGGCCGTCCTCGGCGATGTAACTCCGGCTCAGTCCCGCGTTGTCCGGGTGCAAGCAGTAGGGCACGTCCAGCCGGCCCTCCGCGAACGCTCTGAGCAGTGCGGTGCCGAGGTCGTCCGCCAGGTTGAGCACCCCGTCGACCAGCGCGTACGCCTCGGCGTACGTCTCCGTCACGGTCCCTTCCAAGGGGTCCTGGGCGGTGCGCTCGGCAACCGCGGCCGCGTATTCCAGGGCGGCCACGTTCTCCGCCACCGACGGAATGCGACGGGATTCGGCGACGGTTTTCACGATCAGCCGCTCGGATCCGGTTTCGACGGCCAGTTCGGCGGCCTGCGCGAGCAATCGACGGGCACCCGACTCGGTTTCCGGGAACAATCCCATGTACGCGTAGACGACTACGTGCCATTCGGTGTCCGGAAGGAAACGCGCGCACAAACTGCGTAACGCGGCCACCGCTTCGGAGTCCTGACGCCTATTCGTCTGCTGGGCGTAACTCACCGAAACGCTCCGGATTCCGTGACTGCGGAAGAACATCGCCTCGAGCACGCTGACCGCGACGAGCAGGCCGGGCGGGCAGAGCTGGCCGAGCACGCATCCCCCGAAGGTCTCCAGGTGCGGTTCGGCGCCGGTCTCACGGAGTGCGGCGAACAGTTCGCAGGATTCCGTCCAGTGGGCGACGGACTCGCGCAACGGGACCCGGCCGTAAGGGAGGCAGTAGGAGACGGGCCCGCCCTCCGAGGCGTCGAGTCCCACGGCTGTCAGCGCCCGGAAGATGTGCTGGGGCGCGGCCGAGCCGTGCCGCACCTGCACCGGGAACCGCGGGCCGTGGATGCGGTCCAGGACCCGGCGGGTGGTGGCCGTTTCGTGACTCACCAGCGGATAGCCGTTGAGGTCGACCCCTTCGAGGACGGCGAGTTGTGCCGAATCCAGGTCTCCGACGCGGGTGTAGCTGTCCAGGGTGAGGGTGCCGACGGTCGTCGCGTCGGCGTCCCGGGTGGCGAGCAGCCCGGCGCGCATGCGCTGCGGGCTGCTCATTCCCATCCGGGGCTGCACCACCAGCCGGCCGGCGTCGTGGGCCCGGCGCACGAACGCGCCGAATCCGGCACCGGTCACACCAGGGCCCGCTGGGGCAGCGCGTCGAGCATCCGGCGGAAGGCCGCGACTCCTTCTGCGGTGTCCTCGAACACCGCGTCGTAGCCCGCGGCGCGCAGTGCGGTCGTCTCCTCCTCGCCGCAGGGCCCGGCGATGCCGAGCTTGCCGCCGATGACGACGGGCACGCCGCCGAGGCCGAGGTGCTCACGCAGCCGGGTGACGGTGCGCATGCCGTCGTGGTAGCCGTGCCCGTTGACGCTGCTGATCACGACCATCGCGGGGTCGCACGCCAGGGCCTCGGCGATCAGGAGGTCCTCGGGGACGCAGGGGCCGAGGTTGACCACGCGGTGGCCGTGCTCCTCGATGAGGAGCTGGAGGTAGACCAGGTTCCAGGTGTGCGAGTCGGAGATGCCGCCCGCCACGAGCACGGGCTGGTCGCCGGGGGTGGGGGTGAGGGGATTGCTCATCACAGGGCCTGTCCGTGTTCGTAGGTTCGGGTGTGCTCGATGCGGGAGACGGAGACGAGGTCGTCCCCGCGGACGACGATCTCCGCGGGGGCGGGCCTGCCGAGGAACATCAGGAGACTCGCGGTGGGCCCGTAGGAACCGGCGTTGGGGACGGTCAGCAGGTCTCCGGGGGCCGGGTCGGTCAGCGGGACCTGTCGTCCGAGCAGGTCGCCAGGTGTGCACAGCGGTCCGGCGAGGTGGGCCGGAACGCCGTCGGTGCCGACGGACTCGTGCGGCTCGATGGAGACCGGCAGGATGCGGCCGAGACCGGACATGCCGCCGAAGGTGTTGATGCCGGCGTCGAGGACGACGTAGCGGGTGCCGCGGCTGTCCTTGACGTTGACGACGCTGGTGAGCAGGGTTCCGCTGTCGGCGACCAGGTACCGTCCCGACTCGCAGGCGATGCGCGGGGCGCCGTCGCGCCAGCCGGGGAAGTGCTCGTCGAGCGACGTGGACAGGGCGTCACGCAGTTCGCCGTAGACCGGCCGCTGTCCCTGCACCGCGTACGGTGCGGCGAATCCGCCGCCGAGGTCGACGATGCGGAAGTCGACGCCCAGTTCGCCTTGGAGTGCGGCGGCGGTGGCGATGGTGTGCCGGAACTCGGCGATCAGGCTCGCCTCGTCCTTGGCGTTGCTCAGCGGGAAGAAGTGCAGTCCGGCCAGGGTGGTGCCGGGTACGTCGCGCAGTTCGGCGGCGAGGCCGGCCAGGGTCTCACCGTCGAAGCCGAACTGCGAGGGCACTCCGGTCATGCGGATGCTGGTGGCCGCGGCTCCGGTGGGATTGTTGACCCGGATCAGGCAGTCGGCGGTGATACCGAGCCGCACGGCCGTCTCGCCGACGTGCCGCAGGTCGCCGGGCGACTCCACGGAGAACGTCCGCACGCCCCGGGTCATGGCCTCGGCCAGCTCCTCGGTGGTCTTGCCGGGGCCGGTGTACAGGATCTCGTCGCCCTCGAAGCCGGCCCGCAGGACGGCGTCGAGCTCCCCGACGGAGCTGATCTCCGCGCGGCAGACGCGGGGACCGCCGGCCCGCATCTCGCGCAGGACCTCGGGGTGCGGGTTGGCCTTGGCCGCGTAGTAGACGGCGACCTCGTCGGGCAGCGCGGCGAACAGGTCGTCCCGCGCCTCCGCGACCCGGTCCAGGTCGTAGACGTAGGAGGGGGTGCCGAAGCGCCGGGCGAGGTCGGTGGTGCCGGTCACGGCGTGGTTCCTTCCAGGAGGCTGACGAGCTGCTTGCGGTCGTGCTTGCCGTGCGCGGTCAGGGGAAGTTCGTCGACGACACGGCTGACGCCGGGCACCTTGGCGGGCTCCAGCCGCAGGGACAGTTCCCTGAGCAGCACGTGCGCGTCGATGCCGCCTTCGGCGAACACCGCGAGGTCGCGTCCGGGGGCGGGCGGCAGGACCGCGGCGGCGCGGACCCCGGGTACGTCCACGGCCGCGGCCTCGATCTCGGTGGTGCTCATGCGGACGCCCTTGTGCTTGAACATGTCGTCCCTGCGGCCCTCGTAGTACAGGAATCCGTCCTCGTCGACGTGTCCGAAGTCGCCGGTGTGCAGCCTCAGTCCGCCGTCGGGCGCGGGCCGGAAGGCCCGTGCGGTCTGCTCCGGCGCGCGCCAGTAGCCGGGCATGACGTGGGGGCCCTCGACGACGATCTCCCCCGTCTGCCAGGGCGGCAGCTGGTTGCCCTCGACGTCGACCGCGAAGGCCCGGGTGCCGGGCAGCGGGCGGCCGACCGACTCCGGCCGGGCGTCCTGCTGGTCCGGTGGCAGGACGGAGACGCGCTTGCACTCGGTCTGGCCGAACTGGATGACCACCTCGCATCCGGGGAAGGCCGCGCGGAGCCCGTCCGCTGTGGGCTTCGGCAGTGCGGCGCCGGTGTTGGTGAACATGCGGACGGTGGAGTCCTGCCGCGGTTCGCGTTCGGCCAGGGCGCAGATCATGGTGGCCAGGGACGGCACGATGGGGACGACGGTGGCCCCGGTCTCCCGGATGCGGCGCAGCAGCACCAGGTCGGACTCACCGTCGGCGAGCACGATCTCGCTGCGGCCGGCGGCGGTGAGCAGCACCTTGTAGAGGCCGTAGTCCCAGGAGATGGGGAAGCGGCAGAAGACCACGTCGTCGGGGCGGTAGCCGAGTTCGAGGTTGATGGCCTCGGTGGCGAAGACCATCCGACCGTGCGGGCAGACGACGGCCTTAGGCGCAGCCGTGGAGCCGGAGGTGTAGACGAGGACGGCGAGGTCGTCGCTGTGGACGGGGGCGCCGTCGCCCCGGGCCTCCTTGCCGTGCAGATCGGTGACCGCCTGCCAGACCTCGTCCAGCCCGAGGACGGGGACCTGCCCGGCGAGCGCGGAGACCCGGGCCACCGCGGGGTCGGCGACGACCACCAGGGACGGCTCGGAGTTCTCGACGACGGCACCGAGGTGGTAGTCCTTCATGCCGGTGTTGACGGGGACGAGGACGGCGCCGCGGCGGGCGGTGCCGTACAGCAGGGCGACCAGCTCGCGGGTGCTGGCCAGTTGCACCAGGACCCGGTCGCCGTGGCCGATGCCCTGGGCCTGGAGCCACGCGTCGACGGCATGGCTCCAGGCGGTGAGCTCCCGGTAGGTCCATCGCCCGGTGCTGTCGGCGACCGCCGCCGCGTCGGGGTGCTCTGCGGTGGCCTCGTCGAGCAGGTCGTGCACCCGGGCGTCTGTGCGGGCGTGCGCTGTCGGTTGACCGTTCACTGCGACTCCTGCCGTCCTTCGGTCCTGTTCCCGGCTCCGGCGGGCTGCTGTCGCAGGGCCGTGGCGCGGGAGGTGAGCTTCCTGCGATCGGTCTTGCGGTTGGGGTTGAGCGGAAGTGCGTTCAGGTGGTGGTACGCCCGGGGGACGACCGCGGCCGGCAGCAGGTCCCGCAGGTGACGGGCGAGCCGGGCGGGCGGCACGGGATCGCCGGTGTGGAAGACGGCGAGTTCGACCGTGCCGTCCACGGGGACGGCGACGGTCACCGCGTCCTCGACGCCCGGGCAGGTGCGTGCCGCGGCGTCGACCTCGGCCAGTTCCGTCCGGATGCCGTGCACCTGCACCTGGGCGTCCTGCCGGCCCAGGTACAGCAGGCCGTCGCCGTCGGTGCCGCGTACCCGGTCGCCGGTGCGGTAGTAGCGCAGGCCGTCCCGTTCGAGGAAGCGTCCGGTGTCGTCGGCCGGGTCCAGGTAGCCGGGGGTCAGCTGGGGTCCGGCGATGCACAGTTCGCCCTCGCCGGTGGTGCTCGGCGCGCCGGTGGCGTCGAGCAGCAGGACCGCGTGGCCCCCGTGCACGGCGCCGATCGGCACCATGCCGTGCAGGTGCCGGCTGCCCGGCTGGAATCGGTGCGCGGTGACGGTGATGGTCAGTTCGGTCGGTCCGTAGAGGTTCTCCAGCACCGTGCCGGTCGCCGCGGCCGCCCAGTCCTCGGCGTCCCGGGAGCTGAGCGCCTCCCCCGCGAAGAAGCTCCGGCGCAGCGTCGACAGGGCCCCGGGGGCGAGGCCGCCGGTACGCCGCGCCAGGGTGATCGCGCTGGGGGTGGAGAACCACACGGTCATCCCCTGCTCGGCCACGAACTCGGGCAGACGCGCGTAGGCCCGCGCGGGGACCGGTACCAGGGTGGCTCCGGCGCCCCAGGCACAGAACAGGTCGAACATCGCGCAGTCGAAGTTGAGGTCGAAGGTCTGCGAGAAGACGTCCTCGGGGCCGAAGTCGTACCGCTCGTCGAGCAGGGAGAAGTAGTGCGCGGTGTTGGCGTGGGTGACCGGCACGCCCTTGGGCCGTCCGGTGGAGCCGGAGGTGAACAGTACGTAGGCGATGTCGTCCGGGCGGACGGGCATCGGTGTCTTCAGGGCGCCGTCGGGGTCGACGGCGAGCTCCGGCATCGGCTGCCCGCCGGGGGCGAACAGGGTGGGCAGGCTGACACCGTCCTCGTGCAGCGCGGTCAGCGCGGGCAGGGCCTCGTCGTCGGCGAGCAGGACGCTCACGCCGGCGGCCTCGATCATCTGCCGGGTACGGGCGGCGGGGAAGGCCGGCTGCAACGGGACGACGGTGACCCCGCTGTAGAGGCCCGCCAGCAGGCTCGTGTACGCCGACGGTCCCTTGCCGGCCAGCACGCCCACGGCGGGCGGCCGGCCGGGAAGGCCGGACAGCAGGGAACCGGCGAGCAGGAGGGCCCGCTCGTGCAGCTCGCGGTAGGTGAGAGCGGCGCCGTCGGCGCGCAGCGCGGGCCGGTCGGGCGCCACGGCCAGCCCGCGCAGGAACCGTCCGGACAGGGCTCCGTCCACGGTGGGGTCCACGGAGTCCGTCCCGTCAGCTCGTGGCGCGCTGAAGCATGCCGTCGACCGTCTCCCACAGCGCTCCCGCGCTACGGAAGGTGTCCATGGTCAGCGCGCTGTCGCGGAAGCGCACCTGGTACGCCTCCTCCAGCGTGCCGAGCAGCTGGACCATGCCCAGCGAGTCCAGGCCGAGGTCCTTGAGCTCGTCGTCGGTGGTCAGCGGCTCCTGCGGGGGCAGGAACGGCAGGAAGGTGCGGAGTATCTCTTCGAACTGGTCGTCCCACATGGGTGTGCCTCCAGCGGATAGGGCGGATCGGGCGGGTCAGGCGGCGCGCGTACGGCGCCGGGGGGTCATCGCCACGCGGGGATGCGCGGCGACGACCTCGAAGGTGCGGGTGGTGCAGGGGACCCGGCCGAAGAGGCTGTCGGGTCCGGCGACGCACAGGCGCCGGACTCCGGCGTCCTGCAAGGCCGTGGTCACGCTCGGCCAGTTCATGGGGTGGTCGAAGCCGTCGAGCAGCATGGTGCGCACTTCCTCGCCCGTGTGCAGCAGCCTGCCGTCCTGGTCGGCGACGACCGGCAGCGCGGGATCGGCGAAGGTGTAGCGCGAGACGACCTCACGTTCCGCCTTGGCGCGCAGGGGCGCGAACGCCGACGCGTGCATGGGGGGCCGCATGGTGTACAGGGGAAGGCTGCCGATGCCTCGCAGCCGCTCTCGCATCCACTCCACGCGCCGTTCGGCCAGGGAGACCATCCAGAAGCCCTCGTCGATGTGACACGAGATCTCGTGCCACTCCCCGGCCTCGTCGAGTTCGGCGAGGATGACGTCCAGTTCCTCGCGCGGGGCGCGGACGAAGGACAGGGTGACGATGTCCCGGTGGTGTTCGGCGAAGTACGACTCGAGGCACCGAGCGATCTCGGCGGTGAGCCGTACCGCGTCGGGCAGCTCGAGGGCGCCGGTGTAGGCGAGGGCCGCCTTCTCCCCGAAACTGGGGCCGGCCACGATGTCGGGTACGACGTCCAGGTGCTCACTCGCCCAGTACGCACTGGCCAGGCAGTTCACGAAGAACGCGACCTGGGCGGCCTCCGAGTAGTCGTTGTCGGAGCTGCGGAAGGCGTCCACCAGCGAGTAGCCGAGGGCGTCGTCGGCGACGGCGACCAGGTCCCGGGCCACGGGGTTGGCGACCATGAAGCGGCCCACCTCGGCGAACGGGACCGGGCCCATTCCAGGAAAGACGAGAGCGGTGTCGTACGCCATGGCGGTGTCCCCGCCCCCTTTCACGGTGGTCTGCGACGCCCGGGCCGGCGTCGTGGCGCGGCGTGTCACAGGTCTGCGAGGAAGGCGGTGAGCACCTCGAAGAACCGGTCGGGTTCCTCCAGGTGCGGCAGATGGCTGGACTCCTCGAAGATCTCCCAGCGGGCCCCGGGCACACGGTCCATGTAGGGCTGGACGACGGCCGGGGTGGCCTCGTCGTGACGTCCGCTCAGGAGCAGCGTGGGCGTGCGGATGGTGTCCAGTTCATCGACGATCGACCAGTCCTTGAGGGAGCCGATCACGTGGAACTCGGTGGGGCCGTTCATCGCGTAGTACACCGTCGGATCGTTGTAGATCTCCATGAAGGAGGAGAGGAAGTCACGGGGCCACGGAGTGAGGCGGCACACGTGGCGGTCGTAGAAGACCCGCATCGCGGCCAGGTACTCCTCGGTGTCGTAGGTGCCGGCGTTCTCGTGCCGCACCAGGGTCTCCTGCACGTCCGGTGGCAGGTCGGCCCGCAGTCTGGCCATCTCCTGGAGCCAGATGGGGTACGAGGCCGGCGCGTTGGCGACGACCAGGCCGCGCAGGCCGGGCGGTCGTCCCATGGCGTGCCGGGCGCACAACGGGCCGCCCCAGGACTGGCCGAACAGGACGTAGTCCTGCGCGATGCCCAGCTCCCGTACCAGGTTGTCCAGTTCGTCGAGGAAGAGGTCGACCGTCCAGAAGTCCGGTTCCGTGTCGGGCAGATGGGTGGAACCACCGTTGCCCAGCTGGTCGTAGTGGACGACCGGCCAGCCGTCCTCGGCGAGGCGGGCCAGCGGCAGCAGGTAGTCGTGCGTACTGCCGGGGCCTCCGTGCACGACGACGACCGCCGGGCGGCCCGAACCGAGTTCGCCGGTCACCCGGTACCAGGTCCGGTACTCCCCGAAGGGGACGGTGCCCTTCACGCTGGGTACGAGACCCTGCGCACTGGATTTCGGGGACACGCTGATCACCTCTGCTCGGCTGCGGAGTGCGGCGGCCGCCCGGTCAGATCCGGCCGGGACCGCGGAGGGTGTGGCGCTGGTGAACCGTGCTTCCGCCGTGGTCCGCCGCCGACGCTAACCGTCGCCCAGACGTTCGACGGACCCCTAACCGCCCCTAGTGGTAGGGGAAGTGACGGGAACCACGCCCGCGCTCCGTCCGGGGTGCGGCGTAGGGGCGCGTAGGGGTGGGAGGCCCCGGGCCCCGCTCCCTAGCGTGCGGGAAACGGCCCGTGGACCGCGCCGGCGCCGAGCCGGGAGCCCTCCCCCGGGTGAACGACGTGGCCCACCCCCTCCCGCGCGAAGAGGACACCATGACTGCACCTGCCGAAGCGGCCAACGAGGGCGCCCTCCCGGAGTTTCCGCTGCGCCGGGCCTGCCCCTTCAGTCCGCCCGCCGCCTACGCGGAGCTGCGCGAGAACGAGCCGGTCTCCCGGGCGCAGCTGAAGGTCAACGGCAAGCCGACCTGGCTGGTCACCCGGCACGACCTGTACAAGAAGCTGCTCGGTGACGCGCGGGTGAGCGCCAACCTGAAGCTTCCGGGATACCCGCTCCAGGTGCCGGTGCCGGAGGAGACGCTCCAGTCGGTACCACTCACCTTCCTGTCCATGGACCCGCCGGACCACACGGTGCAACGCCGCATGCTGGCCCCGGAGTTCAGCGTGCGCCGCATGCGAGAGCTGCGCGCCCGGGTGCAGGAGCTCGTCGATCAGCAGATCGACGACATGCTCGCCAAGGGCTGTGACAGCCCGGTGGACCTCGTCACGGCCCTCGCGCTGCCGGTGCCGTCCCTGGTGATCTGCGAACTGCTCGGGGTCCCCTACGAGGACCACGCCCGGTTCGAGCAGTGGGCGTGGGCCATCATGAACCACGAGGTCAGCGACGAGGACCGGGGCATGGCTCACTACGAGCTCGACCGTTACGTCGACGGCCTGGTCACCGCGAAGGAGAGCGATCCCGGCGACGACATGATCAGCCGGCTGATCGCGTTCAACCGGGAGACGCCGGCGGTGGAGCACTCCGACATCGTCAGCATGTCCAAGTTGATGCTGGTCACCGGTCACGAGACCACCGCGAACATGATCGCGCTGGGAGTGCTGGCCCTGCTGGAGCACCCGGAACAGCTCGCCGCCGTGCGCGAGGAGCCCGCGCTGATGCCGGGCGCGGTGGACGAACTGCTGCGTCTCTTCTCCATCTCGGACGCCGGTACGGCGCGCGTGGCCATGGAGGACATCGAGCTGGGTGGGGTCACCATCCGCGCCGGTGACGGCATCCTGCCGCTGAACAACGCCGCCAACCACGACGAACAGGTGTTCCCCGACGCGGACCGGCTGGACGTGCGCCGCGAGGCCCGCAGCCACGTGGCCTTCGGGTACGGCGTCCACCAGTGCGTCGGCCAGAACCTGGCCCGGATGGAACTCGACGTCGTCTACTCCACGCTGCTGCGCCGGATACCGACGCTGCGCCTGGCCACGCCGGCCGAGGAGCTGCGGTTCAAGGACGACGCCATCGTCTGGGGCCTGTACGAGCTGCCCGTCGCGTGGTGACACCGGCCACCTCGTCACGCATCCCTTCCCCCACCGTTCCGTTCGAGAGGCAGCCATGACCCAGTCCGCCGACCCGGCGCCCGAGACGGCGTCGCCGTATCCGCAGTTCCCGATGCGACGCACCTGCCCGTTCAGCGAGCCGGCCGAGTACGCCGGGCTGCGCGCGGACGAGCCGGTGTCCCGTGCCTCGCTCAAGGTGAACGGCAAGCCGACCTGGCTGGTCACCCGGCACGAGCACGTCAAGCAGGTGCTCGGGGACCCGCGGGTGAGTTCCAACCTCAAGCGCCCCGGATATCCGCACCAGTTCCACATCTCCGAGGAGATGCTGGCCCACGTCCGGCTGATGTTGCTTTCCATGGACCCGCCGGACCACACCGCACAACGCCGCATGCTGATACCGGAGTTCACGGCGCGACGGACGAAGGAGATGCGCCCGCGCATCCAGGAGATCGTCGACGAGCGCATCGACGCCATGCTGGCCGCGGGCGGCCCGGTGGACCTGGTCGCCGCTCTCGCCCTGCCGGTGCCGTCGCTGACCATCTGTGAACTGCTCGGGGTTCCCTACGAGGACCACGCCCAGTTCGAGGAGTGGTCGGCGGCCATGATGAACCACGACCTCAGCCCCGAGGAGTACGGGGCGGCGGTGCAGGCCCTGGACATGTACCTCGACAAGCTGGTCACCCTCAAGGAGACCGAGCCGGGTGACGACCTGATCAGCCGGTTCCTGGAGAAGAACCGCGTCGAGCAGGCCGCCGACCACGTCGACGTGGTGACCATGGCCCGGATGATGCTGGTGGGCGGCCACGAGACGACGGCCAACATGATCGCGCTCGGCGTGCTGGCGCTGCTGGAACACCCGGACCAGATGGCCGAGCTGCGGTCGGACCCCGCGTTGCTGCCGAACGCGATCGAGGAGTTGCTGCGGGTCTTCTCCATCTCGGACTCGGGCACCGCCCGTGTCGCGGTGGAGGACATCGAGGTGGGTGGTGTCACCATCCGCGCCGGTGAGGGCATCCTCGCGCTGAACAACGCCGCCGACCACGACGAGGCGGTCTTCGCCGACCCCGGCGTCCTCGACTTCCACCGTCAGGAGGCGCGCAGTCACCTCGCCTTCGGATACGGGATCCACCAGTGCATGGGGGCGAACCTCGCCCGCGCGGAGCTGGAGATCGTGTACAGCACCCTGCTGCGCCGCGTTCCGGGCCTTCGCCTGGCCGTGCCCGCGGAGGAACTGCGCTTCAAGGACGACGCCATGGTCTACGGCGTCTACGAACTGCCCGTCACCTGGTGACGGCCGAGCCGATCGGAACCCCTGTCATGCGTGTCACCACGGAGCACGACCGGTGCGTGGGCTCCGGCCAGTGCGCGATGCTCAGCCCCGAGGTCTTCGACCAGGACGACGACGGTCTCGTCGTCGTCCTCCAGGAGAAGCCGGCCGCGGAGCTGCTGGACGATGTCCACCGTGCGGCGGAACTGTGCCCGTCGCGATCCATCCACGTCACCAGCTGATCCGTTCCACCACTGTGCGCCGCGGGTGCCGTGCGGCCTGCGCACGGCACCCGGCGGGTGCCCGCCCGCGTACCGCAGGGCCGGCCGCCCGCCCGCACCGTGACGACGACCGAGGACGTGAACCCATGGTGCCGAACCGACCTCGCTCCTCCGGATCCGGACAGCCCGTCGACCCGGTGGCCCCCTCCACGCGCGGGGCCCGCCCCACCCTGTTCACGCGCCTGCCGCGGACGATGCCGTACGCCGGTTCCGGCACCGCCAGGGAGTCCAACGCCCGCTACAGACAGCTGATCACCCACGGCACGACGGGGCTGTACGTCACCTTCGACGTGCCCACCCGGATGGGACACGACTCCGACGACCCTCTGGCCTCCGGCGAGGTCGGCGAGGCCGGCGTGGCGATCGACTCCATCGACGACATGCGTGTCCTCTTCGGCGGGATCCGGCTGGACGAGGTCTCCACCTCGATGACCGTCGACGCCCCCGCGGCGCTCCTCCTGCTCCTCTACCAGCTGGTCGCCGAGGAGCAGGGCGTCCCGGCCGACCGGCTCAGGGGCACGATCCACAACGACGTACGCATGGAGCATGTCGCGCGGGGCCCCCACATCTTCCCGCCGACGCCCTCGCTGCGGCTGACCGCCGACGTCCTCACGTACTGCAAGGCCGAGATCCCGAAGTGGGACACGATCCCGGTCTCCGGCCGCCGCAGGGCCGCGGCGGGTGCCTCGCCCGCGCAGGAGATCGCCCGCACCCTCGCGGAAGGCATCGGCCGCGGATCCCGGAAGAGCGGGATCGAGGCCCAGCAGGCCGAACGTCTCGCCAAGCTCCGTGCCTGGCGCGACCAGGACCGGGTGGACCGCCACCTCACCGGTCTGCAGAAGGCTGCGGCCGGGGACGACAACGTGCTGTACCCGATGAAGGAAGCCCTCTCCGCCGGTGCGACCGTGGGCGAGGTCTGCGACGCGCTGCGCGAGATCTGGGGCACGTACGCACCTGGCGTGCCCCGCTGACCCCCGGCCCGGCCGGGCCGGGGGTCAGCGGGGCGTCGCCACCGGCCGCGCGGCCGCCTTCACTCCTGGACCGCTCCCGGCCGGGGGCCGACGAGGGACTCGGCCTGCTCGAGGAACAGCGGAAGCCACTGCTCGTAGGACGCGGTGCCCAGATACTCCAGTGCCGTCTCCGCGTCCTTGCCGACGGGCGAGTGCAGCGGCGTCCCGGGATCGTCCACGGCGGCCATGACCGCCTCGGCCACCTCCCCGCAGTCACCGGCGCCCTCCTGGACCCGGGCGAGGAACCGCGCGGTCCACGCCCGGTCGGCGGCGTACGGGTCGGCCGCGGACGGTTCCGACGGGGCGGCGCCCCCGGCGCCGCCCCGGTTGATACGGGAGGCGAAGCTGCCGGGCTCAAGGCACACCACGCGGATCCCGAAGGGCCGGACCTCCGCGGACAGGGCCTCGCTGAGCGTGCCCAGGGCGGCCTTGCTGGCAGCGTAGAACCCGCCGTGCGGCACGGCGAACGTACGGCCGGCGAGGGAGGAGACGTTGACGATGACGCCGCTGCCGCGGGCGCGCATGTGGGGCAGCACCGCGCGCACGGTGCGCAGCGGCCCCCAGAGGTTGGTCTCCAGCACCGCGCGCGCGTCGTCCAGCGGCATGGTCTCGACGGCCCCGGTGCGGTCGATGCCGGCGTTGTTGACCAGCACGTCGACCGCACCGTGCCGCTCCAGCACCGCGCTCACGGCGGCGGTGACGGAGGCGTCGTCGGTGACGTCGAGCCGGGGCACGTCCAGGGCGAGGTTCTCCGCCCGGGCGCGGTCGAGCAGTGCACCGGCGGTGGCGGGATCGCGCACACAGGCGTGGACCCGGTCTCCTCTGCGGGCGAAAGCGAGCGCGGTCTCCAGGCCGATACCGCTGCTGCAACCGGTGATGAGGACCGACGTCATGAGGTACCGCCTGCTTTCGGGGCGTCGGATGAAGGGATTCGGTCGGCAGCCTATGAACACGCCCCTGGGGACTGCACCCCTAAGCCCCCCTAACGACCTCGCAGGGGCCCTTGTCCGTGCTGCTTCCGCGGGGCCAGGGTGCGCAGGACGTCGAATCCGTTACCTTCGGGGGCTGCCATGACCACCGGTTCCGGTCCGGTCCCCGGCCCACATCCGTCCTGGTGGCGCCGAGGCCGAGCAGTCCGGTCACCTCGTCCTCGGTGCTGCCGTCGATCGGGTGGCCGGGGCCCGGCGGGAGGCGTGCTGAACGGCGGGGCCGGGACTCGACGGGTTCCGGCCGCGCCGTCCGAAGTTTTCGTACCCTCAGCGCTCCGCCGCGTCCTTGATGCCCTTGAGCGTGGCGTCCATGCCCTTGCCCAGCTCGTCGAAGCGGTAGGCGATGATCGCCGCCTCGTTCTCCGGCGCGCGTTCGATGTACGCGTTCAGCCCACTGCGGCCGGGCCCGAGGGTGACCGTCTGACGCAGCACGACGCCCTCGGCATCCGGCGTGAGCGAGAAGGACCAGCTCGCCATCCGGTCTTCCACGTCCTCGGCCCGCGTGCCGTAGCGGCCGTCGACGTCCAGCACGCACCAGGTGAGCCTCCTGCCGGGCTCGTACTCGGTGAAGTGGGCGATGGCGCGCCAGCTTCCGTTCACCGGGTGCTCGTTGTGCCCGATGTAACGGGCGCCCACCGCCGGGGAGACCGCGCCGTCCAGCCACTCCACCTTCACGAGCTCGGGGCTCCACCCGGTCATGGCCTCCACGTCGGCCAGGATCTCCCAGACGCGCTCGGGGCCGGCGGAGATCCGGACCTCACGACGCGCGCTCGGCCCGTCGGCGTATCGCATAGCAACTCCCCCCGCGAAGACGGGCGTTCGCCGCCTCCGCCGCGAGAATCCTATGACCACCCTCGTCACGCACGACAGTGGCACCGGACGGCCCGCCGGCTCGCAGCTGACCTTCTCCCCCACCGGACACGGATACGGATCGCGTCCCGGTTCCGCGGTACGAGGAGTGATCACCGACTGCTCGCCGGGCGGACTACCCGGTGGTCAGTGCGGGCGGCCGGGAAGCAGTGTTCCCGGCTCGGCGGCGGCGACGCCGGTCGCTTCCGTCTTGGGGTTGCGCCGCTCCCGTCTCGCCACCCAGGTGGCCAACCAGGAGAGCAGCATGCACATGCCGATGTAGATGGGCGAGATCACCATGACGACGGGGATGAACGGCAGGTCGTAGTCGAGGTTCGACGCGATCAGTTTGCCCGCGTGGAGGAACTCCTCGTAGGTGATCAGATAGCCCAGCGATGTGTCCTTGAGCGCCACGACCAGCTGGCTGATGATGGTGGGCAGCATCGCGCGGACGGCCTGCGGGGCGAGAACGTAGGTGGTGACCTGCGTCTTGCGCATGCCCAGCGCGTACGCCGCCTCCCGCTGCCCGCGCTCCACGGAGTTGATCCCCGTACGGAAGATCTCCGCGAGCACCGACCCGTTGTAGAGGGTCAGCCCCGCGACCAGTGCCGGCAGTGGCTGGACCTTGAGCGCGACGAAGATGAAGAAGATCATGACCAGCACGGGCATGGCTCTGAAGAACTCGACCAGCAGCGTCGAGATCCAGCGCACCGGTCTGTGGGCGGAGAGCCTGCCGACGGCGAGCACGGCACCGAGGACCAGGGAGAGGACCGCCGCGTAGGCGAAGGCCTTGAGGGTGTTGCCGAGCCCGCGCAGCAGCAACTCCTGGATGCCCTCGTATGTGAAGGGCGTCCACTTGGCGCCGGTGAACTGGTCCGTGTCGATGAGCAGATACAGGATCCAGCCGGACAGCGCGAGGATCACGGCCGTCGACAGGACGCCGTAGAGAAGGTGCCGCTTGCGGGTGGCGGGCCCGGGGATGTCGTAGAGCGCGGTGGCGGAAGGGATGGCGTGGGTCATCGGGCGACTCCCCAGCGCTTCTCCAACACGTTGAAGAGCGCGCTGATGGCGAGGGTGATGATCAGATATCCGACGGCGATCCAGATGAAGGACCAGATGATGCTGTAACCGAGTTCGTTGAGGGTCTTGTAGGTGCCCAGCAGCTCGGTGACGCTGAAGGCCCCGGCGATCGCGGAGTTCTTGGCGAGGGCGATGAGCGTCGACCCGACCGGTGGGATCACCGACCGGAAGGCCTGTGGCAGGACCACGTTGTTCAGCGTCTGTCCGAAGGACATGCCCAGGCTGCGGGCGGCTTCGCCCTGTCCCGTGGGCACGGTGTTGATGCCGGAGCGCAGGGCTTCGCAGATGAAGGCCGAGGTGTAGCAGCCGAGGGCGAGAACCGCGAAGACCTGGAAGGGCAGGACCAGGCCGAAGCGCGGCAGACCCAGCAGTACGGCGAAGAACAGCAGCGTCAGCGGGGTGTTGCGGAGCACCGCCACCCAGACGGTGCCGATCGCCCGCAGGGCGCCGACGGGCGCGACCCGGAAGGACGCCATGACGAAGCCGAGCACCAATGCCAGGATCGAGGCGTAGACGGTGAGTTCGAGCGTGCCGAGGAAGCCCTTGCCGTAGAGCGAGAAATTCTCTGTCAGTACGTCCATGGTGATGGCCGGCCCCTCAGTTCGACGGGTAGCGGTCGATGGGCGGAGGTTTCGGCGCGGGCACTCCGGAAAGCCCCAGGGTCGCCTCGAACGCCTTCTTCCAATTGCCGTTCTTCTCGTTAGCCTCCAGTGCGTCGTCGAGCGCCGCGCGCAGCGCGTTGTCACTGCGCGGTACGCCGATGCCGTACGGCTCCTCCGAGAAGGGCTTTCCGACCACCTTCATCTCTTCCGGCGCCTTGGCCGCGAAGCCCAGCAGGATCGCGTCGTCCGTGGTGACGGCGTCGACCTGGAAGGTCAGCAGGTTGTCGACACAGATCGAGTAGGTGTCGTACGCGACGAGGTCCGCCTCGGGGAAATCCGCGGCGATGCGCTGGTACGGCGTGGACCCCGCCGCCGAGCAGACCGTCTTGCCTGCCAGGTCCTGCGGTCCGTGGATGTCGTTCTCGTCGGTGCGTACCAGCAGCCCCTGCCCCGCCATGTAGTACGGCCCGGCGAAGCCGACGAGCTTCTTGCGCATGTCGTTGATCGTGTAAGTGCCGACGTAGTAGTCGATCTGCCCGTTCTGGAGCGCCGTCTCGCGGTTGGCGGAGGCGATGGTCCGGAAGCGGATCGTGTCCGGGTCGAAGCCGAGCGATGCCGCCATCATGCGGGCGATCTCGATGTCGAAGCCGGAGTAGATCCCGGTGGCAGGGTCCTTCTCGCCGAGGTAGGGCTGGTCCTCCTTGGCGCCGACGACCAGGTGGCCACGCTTCTTGGCCTTCCTCCAGGTCTTGGATTCCGGCAGCTCGAAGCCGGTGTCGACCTCGTACCGGGGCAGCTCCCCGGCCTTGGGTCCCTTGACCGGCGGGCTGCCCTCCCTTCCGCAGCCGGCGCAGAGCGCGGCGATCAGGAAGCAGACCAGCACGGCCGCGATGTTCCTCGTACGCAACACGACGCCCCCTGTCAGTGCTTGAGGATCTTGGACAGGAAGTCCTTGGCGCGGTCGCTCTCCGGGGAGGTGAAGAAGTCCTCCGGAGTGCGGTCCTCGATGACGCATCCGTCGGACATGAAGACCACGCGGTTGGCCGCGGACCGGGCGAAGCCCATCTCGTGCGTGACGACCACCATCGTCATGCCCTCCCGGGCGAGCTGCTGCATGACCTCCAGGACCTCGTTGATCATCTCCGGGTCGAGCGCGGAGGTGGGCTCGTCGAAGAGCAGCGCCTTGGGGTCCATGGCGAGGGCGCGGGCGATGGCGACGCGCTGCTGCTGGCCGCCGGAGAGCTGGGCGGGGAACTTGTCCGCCTGCGAGGCGAGCCCGACCCGCTCCAGCAGCTCCCGGGAGCGCCGGTCGGCCTCGTCCTTCTTGCGCTTACGGACCTTGAGCTGGGCGAGCGAGACGTTCGCCAGCACGGTCTTGTGGGCGAACAGGTTGAACGACTGGAAGACCATGCCCACTTCGGCCCGGAGCTCCGCGAGCCCCTTCCCCTCCTCCGGAAGGGGCTTCCCGTCGATGGCGATGTGGCCGGACTCGATCGTCTCCAGCCGGTTGATGGTCCGGCAGAGCGTCGACTTGCCCGATCCGGATGGGCCGATGACCACCACCACCTCCCCGCGGCCGACGGTGAGATTGATGTCCTGCAGGACGTGCAACTTCCCGAAGTACTTGTTGACGTCCCGCAGTTCGATCAACGGATCGACGGCCATACGCTGCCCTACCCACTTATCGCTTGTGTCGAGGTCAGCGCAAACTATCCGGGGCGGGTGCGCGCCTCGGTCCCGACACGCACCGACAGCACATAAGGCTGTTTATCGCGTTTTGGCCCCGGGGCCGCTCTCCGCGGACTCCGCGTACATCTCGGAGAGCTCGGGGCTGCCCGACATCGCCCAGTCCAGACCGGCGGAGACCACATCGATCTCACGCCCCGAGGCCAGCCGCACCACGGGCTTTCCGCCCGCCAGGATGTCCCACACGGCACCGGGGACGGTACGCACCAGTACGGTGCCGAGGTAGAGACCGGCGTCGTTCCCCACCCAGGGCAGCTCCTCGGGGTCGTCGCGCCAGATCGGCGGCAGCTGGTCGAGCGCGGACAACGAGGCGGGGGTGTCGTCGAGTTCGAGGCCGCACTGTCCTGCCCGGGCGCGCAGCAACTCGCATTCCGCGAACAGCTCGGCGACGCCGTCCGGATCGGTCTCGACGACGGCCTCGAGAGCCACCTCCGGCGCACCGCCCTGGCGCTTACGCCAGTTGTCCAGGAAAGGGATGTTCATCCCACCAGGATCCCATCCCGGATGCCTTCCGCGTCACAGGGCGCGCGACTGTACCCTCTCGAGGGCCCGCCCCGTACATGACCTGGCCCTATACCTAGGATACGGCCATGACGCCGCAGAACTATCTCTCCGAACTCTTCTCGCTGGAAGGCCGGGTCGCCGTGGTGACCGGCGGCAGCTCCGGCATCGGCCGGGCCATCACGGGTGCGCTCGCCCATGCCGGTGCGAGCGTGGTGATCGTGGCGCGCAGGGAGGCGGAACTGGTGCGCGCCGTCGGCGAACTCGGCGAGGACGGCTGCCGGGCGGCCTGGGTGAGCGCCGACCTCGGCACCACCGAGGGCGCGCGTACGGCCGCAGAGGAGGCGGCGGCCACGTTCGGTGAGCCCGACATCCTCGTCAACTGCGCCGGAGTCAACCTCCGGCCGCCGATGAGCGAACTCGACGAGGACGTCTGGGACACCACGATGACGGTGAACCTCAAGGCCCCCTATCTGCTGGGCCGCAGGTTCGGACCGGGTATGGCGGAGCGCGGCTTCGGCCGGATCATCCACATCACGTCCCAGCAGGCGCACCGTGCGTTCGTGCAGAGCGGTGCGTACGGGGTCTCCAAGGGCGCCCTGGAGTCACTGGCCCGCTCGCAGGCCGAGGCCTGGTCACCGCACGGTGTCACCTGCAACACACTGGTGCCCGGATTCGTCATGACGCCGCTCAACGAACGCCTGTCGTCGGACCCCGAGCGGGTGGCGGCACTGGCCGCTCGCACGATGGCGGGGCGCAACGGGCTGGCCGGGGACTTCGCGGGCGCCGCGGTGTTCCTGGCGAGCACCGCCTCCTCCTACGTCACGGGGCAGTCGCTGTTCGTCGACGGTGGGTTTTCGGTGCACTGAGGCGATCCGGGGACCTTTCAGCCTTCGGCGCCCAAAGTCGCGTCCTCGGCTTCGGCGGCGACCGCCGCGGCGACGTCGGACGACGCGACGTCCTTGTCGATGCCAAGACCCGACAGGACGCCCGCACCTCCTTCGTATTCCAGTACGGCCAGCACGATGTGCCCCGTTCCGACGGAGTGGTGACCGAGGCGCAGTGCCTCGCGGAAGGTGAGCTCCAGGACCTTGCGGGCCCCTGCGTCGTACGGGACCAACTCGGGCACCTCGTCGGCCGCGGCCGGCAGGGCGAGCGCCGCCGCCTCCCGGACCGCCTCCAGCGGGACTCCCTGCCCGGCGATCACCTGGGCACCGAGGGAGTCGGGCTCGGCGAGGAGCCCCAGGACCAGGTGCTCCACCCCGATCTCGTCGTTGCGGGCGGCGTGCGCCTCGTTGTTGGCACCCATCACGACGTTCCTGGCCTGCTGGTCGAACTGGCCGAAGCCCCGGCTCGGATCCAGCTCCGAGGCCTCGCCGGGCCTCTTGGGCACGAACCTCTTCTGGGCGGCCTGCCGGGTGACTCCCATACTCCGGCCGATGTCCGTCCATGACGCGCCCGAGCGGCGCGCCTGGTCCACGAAGTGACCGATGAGGTGGTCGGCGATCTCGCCCAGGTGATCCGCGGCGACCACGGCCCCGGAGAGCTGCTCCAGCGTGTCGGTGTGCGTCTCCTTGATCGCGTCGATCAGGTCGTCGAGACGGATGGACGGATGGGCGCGCAGCGGTTTCGTCATGAGGCAACCCTAGGTTGACACCCATGGGGCGTCAACCCATCGTTGACAGTCGGACGGCTTTCCCGTCCCCCGCGCCGGCGTCACCGTCAGAAGTCGAGGTCCACGACCACCGGGGCGTGGTCGGAGGCCCCCTTGCCCTTGCGCTCCTCGCGGTCGACATAGCCGTCCTTGACAGCCGCCGCGAAGGTGGCGTTCCCGTAGACGAGGTCGATGCGCATGCCCTTGTTCTTCGGGAAGCTGAGCTGGCGGTAGTCCCAGTAGGTGTACGGGTGGTCGTACTTGAGGGGGCGCGGCACCACGTCGGAGAGCCCTTCCTCGCGCAGCGTGGCGAGCGCCGCCCGCTCGGCAGGGGTGACGTGGGTGGCGCCCGCGAAGAGAGCCGGGTCCCAGACGTCCTCGTCCGTCGGTGCGATGTTGAAGTCGCCGAGGACCGCGAACGGCAGTGTCCCCGCCGCGTCCCCGGCGACGGCCTTCTGCAGGGCCTCCAGCCAGCGCAGCTTGTAGGCGTAGTGGTCGTGGGTGACCTCGCGGCCGTTGGGGACGTAGACGGACCAGACACGGACGGGGCCGCAGGTCGCCGAGATCGCTCGCGGCTCCTGCACGCCCTCGTAGTCCGGACCGTCGGGCAGGCCCGTCACGACGTCCGCGAGGCCGACGCGGGAGAGCAGCGCGACGCCGTTCCACCGGCCCGTGGCGTTGACCGCCGACTCGTAACCCGCCTCGCGCAGTGCTTCGGCGGGGAACTGCTCGAGCGTGCACTTGGTCTCCTGGAGGCACAGCACGTCGGTGCCGCTGCTCTCCAGCCAGGCCAGCAGCCTCGGCAGCCGGGCGGTGATCGAATTGACGTTCCAGGTGGCGATGCGCATGCAGTAAACCTAACCGCTCCCACTGACAACCGGGTCAGAGACGGGTCGCGTCGCCCGGGCTCAGCCGGTCGTGGTCCGCCCCGCCCAAGGCGCCGATCTGCCTGTCGTAGACCGGGCGGGCAAGATCGGTGAGCAGGGCGTCGTGGATGTCGATCGCACGGCGCGGTTTCACCTCGCGTACGTAGTCGATGACCTCCGAGATCTTGTTCCAGGGGGCCATGACCGGCAGCATCAGCGTGTCCACCGGGTGGTCGGGCACCGTGAGGGCGTCGCCCGGGTGGAAGACCGAACCGTCCACGAGGAATCCGATGTTGGTGACCCTCGGGATGTCCGGGTGGATCACGGCGTGCAGTTCGCCGTGCACCTGTACCTCCAGGCCGGCGGCGGTGAACGTGTCACCGTGGCCGACCGTGTGCACGCGTCCCGGGAACGCGGCGGACACCTGCTCGGCCACACTGCGCAGGGTCCACACCCGTGCGGCGGGGTTGGACTCCAACGCGGCGCGCAGCCGCGCCTCGTCGAAGTGGTCGGGGTGTTCGTGCGTCACCAGGATCGCATCCGCCCCGAGCGCGGCGTCCTCCTCGGTGAATCCGCCGGGGTCGATGACGAGCGACTGCCCGTTCCGCTCCAGACGGACGCAGGAGTGGGCCTTCTTGGTGAGCGTGAGAGACGAAGCGTTCATGCCACCATCCTGCTACGCGGGCGGGGTGGTTTCCTCCTGGATCACGGACTGCGCGATCTCGAAGGCCGCGCCTGCCGCCGGGATGCCGCAGTAGACGGCCGTCTGGAGCAGCACCTCCTTGATCTCGGAGGGGGTGAGCCCGTTACGCAGTGCGGCCCTGACGTGCTGGGCGAGACCGCCCAGGTGTCCGGACGCGACGATCGCGGTGAGGGAGACACAGCTGCGCGCCTTGCGGTCCAGGCCCTCCCTGCTCCAGACCTCGCCCCAGGCGTAGCGGGTGAGGAGTTCCTGGAAGTCGTCGGTGAAGCCGTCGGAGGCTGCCGTCGCGGCGTCCACATGGGCATCCCCCAGCACCTCACGCCGGACCTTCATCCCTCGGTCGTAACGGTCGCTGCGCCCCGTCGGCGTGGTGTCGGGCAGGTCGGGCGCCGGAGCGATCTCCGCGACGGGGACGACGGGCGCGAACGGTGCGCCGAAGCCCGGGGCGGCGGGTGCGGGGATCGAGGCCGAGGTGTCCTGCCAGGCCGTCGAGAAGTGCGTGAGCAGCAGATCGGTCACGGCGGCTGGCTGCTCGACCGGCGCCAGATGGGAGGCACCGGGGACGAGGGCGAGCCGGGCGTCCGGGATGCCCGCGACCAGGGTCCGGGCCTCGGCGGGTCCGGTGACCTTGTCCTCGGCGCCGACCAGGACCAGGGTCGCGACACCGATGCGGGGAAGTTCCGTACGGATGTCGAAGGCGGCCAGGGCCTCGCAGGAGGCGATGTAGCAACCGGGGTCGGTGGTGCGGACCATCTGGACGGCCCACTCGACGATGGCGGGCTGGGCGGCGGCGAATCCGGGGGTGAACCAGCGATCCGGGCTGGTTCGGGCGATCGGCTCCAGGCCGTTCGTACGCACGATCACGCCGCGCTGCCGGAATTCGTCGGCGGTGCCGAAGCGGGGCGAGGCGGCCACGAGGGCCAGTGCGGCGACCCGGTGGGGGTGGCGCAGCACGAGGTCGGCACCGACGGCGCCACCGATGGAGCATCCCACGTATCCGAAGCGCTGCACGCCGACACTGTCCAGGGTGGCGAGGAGGCGGTCGGCGAGGTCGGAGACGGCGGCGGCCGGGTGTGCGGGGGCTCCGCCGTGTCCCGGCAGGTCGTACCGGAAGATTCTCCAGTGTCTGGACAGCTCGGGTATCTGGCGGTCCCACATGTGCCATGTCACACCGAGGGAGGGCCCCAGGACGAGGACCGGGGCGTCTTCTGGCCCGTCGAAGCGGTATTGCAGGGTTTCAAGGCTCTTCTCACTCACCCGCTCACGCTCCCACATCTCACATTCGCTCCGTGAGCGGGGGCCGGGGCGCTCGCCAGTCCTCCCCACGTATCCGCGGCCGGCCGTAGATCCTCCACGTCCGGCTTCACGTACCAGCGATTGGTCGTGCGGACGTCGCTGTGCCCGGCCCAACGAGCGAGCAAATGGTCGGGCACGCCGTTGTTCGCCAGGTACGTGAGGCAGCTCGCGCGAGCGTCGTACAAACGGACCCGGCGCAGCGAGTTCTCGGCCATGACTGTGTAGGCCCGCTCACGCAACTGCCGCCCGTTGAGCGCCCTGCCGAGACCGTCCACGAGCACGTACCCGTGGTCCTCGTACCTTTCCCCTGCCGCGAGCTCTTCGGCCATCTGCCCGGTAGGAATGCACAGCCACGGCTGCGGGCTCGGGCAGCAGCTCGCTGCGCAGACCGGCCCACCTTCAGCCTCCTTCGCGACGCCATCGCCCTCCGCCCGGACCTCTCCACGCCATGACCGACCAGGCGGCACCCGGCAATCCCCCGCAGGAGGTACCGCAACCCACACGAGTGATCGAACACAGCATCACAGCCCGCCTCGCCCGACCACAAAAGGAGAGGACCCGCTATTCGAAATCAGGTTCCAGATTTCCCCCGCCCCCACCCGTTACGGCGACAGCAGACCCGCCGTTACCCGATCACCTGTCCGCAGCCCGCCCCGAGGAGCCCACATGCATCCCGTACGCCGCCCTGCGCTCGTTCATCCTGCGTTCGAAAGCACCGCTGCTTCCTCGGGCGTCAGCCTTCACCTCGCCTCCGACCGCGCCGCCCTGCTCTCCAACGGAGCACGACCGGATACGAGGTACCTCGCATGACGGACTCCACGCGTCTTCCCTTCCCCCTCCACGCCTGGGTGGAGAGCGTGCTGGGCCCCCTCGCAGAATCTGACGCCGCCGGCGCTCTCGCCTACGGCCCCCGGCACGGAGACCCGCTCGTGACCGCACGCGGCCGGCGCACCGTCGAACGCCTGCTGCAGGAGGTCCACCTGTGAGCCACGCGCCTCACCTGCTGATCGCTGACGTGCCCATGTCCTGCTCCGCGCGAGCGGCTGGCCCGTCCTACCGGGCTCTTAACTGGCCGACGCAGGGAGGCAGCGAGTGAAGCGATTCTTCGGCAAGGTCCGCATGGCGGAGCCCCAGGTATCCGAGGCAGAACGCGAGCTCTTCGGCGGGCCGTTGCGTTACGACATGGGCTGGTCCCAACATGAGCACGCGGGCCTGGACTTGACCATGCGCTCAGCGCTGCGCCAGATGCCCAGACTCGTCGGTGCTGCCCTGCGGATGGCCTGGAGCGCGGATCGCCGCGCGCTCGTGGCAGTGGCGATCAGCGAACTCGGCCAGGGCATCGCCGCCGCGGTCGGCCTGCTTGCCATCAACGCGGTCATGCACGCACTGTTAGGGGGCGGAGACGCTGTTGAGCGACTGCACGCCTTGCTGCCGGGACTGCTCGCCGCCGCAGGCGTCGCCGTCGTCAACTCCGCTCTGGCCGGCTGGTCGACCTCTCGGGCCGGCCGTCTGGAGCCGAAGGTCGAGCGGATCGCCACCACTCAGTACCTCGCCGCGGCCACCGCCGTCGAACTCGAAGCCATCGACGACCCGGACTTCCGTCGTCTGATCGACATCGCCCAATACGGGCCCGCCTCGGCGCGCCGCATGATCGGCGCCTGTGTCTCCGCGCTGAACAGCAGTATCTCGCTGATCGCCACGGCCGGTGTGCTCACCATCCTGCATCCGGCACTGCTGCCCATGCTGCTGGTCATCGCCGCACCCCGCGGGTGGGGCGCCATGCGGGTGGCACAGGAACGCTACGTGTCGGTGATGAGCTGGATCGAGCACCTGCGGGCCAGTCGCCTCATCGGCAACCTCCTCACCGAACGCACCGCCTCACAAGAAGTGCGCATCCACGCCGTCGGTCCCTTCCTCCTCGACCGGTACCGGCGCATGGCCGACAGCGCAGAGGCGGAGCAGGAACGTCTGGCCTCCAGCAAGGCCGTCACCGAATGGGTCGCCTCCGCACTGTCCGGACTGGCAATGGCCGCCACCTACGGAACGATGATCTGGCTGATCACGGCCGGGCACATGAGCCTCGCCGTCGCCGGCACCGCCGTAATCGCGGTACGGACCGGGTCAGCGAGCCTGGGTGCCCTGGTGATGAACATCAACCAGCTGCACGAAGAGTCCCTCTACGTCCGGGACCATGGACAGTTCCTCATCGAAGCTGCGCAACGCGCCATTCCTCAGACCGGCAGTCCCGTCCCCGCGCAGGTCAAGCAGGTCTCCCTTGAACACGTCACCTACCGGTACCCCGACCGCGACGCACCGGCCCTGGACGACGTGACGCTCACCTTCCCCATGGGGTCGGTCATCGCCGTGGTAGGCGAGAACGGCTCCGGCAAAAGCACCTTGATGAAGATCCTGTCCGGTCTGCTCCTCCCTCACGCCGGGTCGGTGAGGTGGGGCGAGTTCGACGTTTCCGGGCTGAAGCGCTCCCAGGTCTTCGACCGCGTCTCGCTTCTCACGCAGGACTTCCAGCGCTGGCCCGTGACCGCCGCGATGAACATCCGCATCGGCCGCCCCGGCCACGACGCCTCTATGCATGACCTGCAGATGTCCGTCGACTACGCCGGAGCCGGATCCGTCACCGCCAAACTCCCCAACGGCCTGGAAAGCATGCTCGGCCGCATGTTCCGCGGAGCCATCGAACTCTCCGGCGGCGAATGGCAGAAGGTGGGCCTGGCCCGCACCCACTGGCGCAGCTCGACATCGCAGGAGGACAGCGTCCTCATCGTCGACGAGCCGACCTCCGCGCTCGACCCCGAAGCCGAGATCGCTGCCTTCGACCGCATCCGCCGCCTCGCCGCCCCGCACCGGGCCGTTGTCCTGGTCACCCACCGCATGTCCGGCGTCCGCCATGCCGACCACATCTACGTCCTCAACCAAGGGCGCCTCGCCGAACACGGCACACACGACGACCTCATCGCCGCACGTGGCCGGTATGCCGCCATGTTCGACACACAGGCCGCCCAGTACGCCCCGGCCCCGAGCGTCCCAAAGCCTGCTTCGCCCAGCGTCGTAGACAAGGCATGACCCGCCCCACCGAAAGGCAGAGCCATGTCCTCCTCTCTCCCCCCCGTCAGCACGAGTTGCCTCACAGTCCGTCCTGTCAACAGCGCAGTACGCCGCCGCCCGTCACGCTGTGTGGCTCGGCGCCGCCGCGATCACCACCGACCAGGTCAGCCGCGTTGAACCCGGCCACCAGCACTTCGACCTCCGGTTCCTCTTCCGGCTGCGCACCTCGACCGAGGTGCCGGTCGTGCTTCAGGAGGACGAAGTCGGCGGCATCGAGTGGCGACCCGCGGACCGGTTGAGCTCACCGGCCCTGCGCGAGAAGCTGCTCAAGCTCCCGCTCCAGGTCGAACCGGAGACGGCCAAAGCCTCGGCCCTGATCCACAACGACCGCGGCGAGTACCTGCTGCACCTGCGCGACTACTTCCCCGGCCAGGTCTGGGAGCCGGGCATGTGGTCCCTTCTGGGCGGCGGCAGAGAGCCCCAGGACGCCACCCTGGAACACACCGTCCGGCGCGAACTGGTCGAGGAAGCCGGCCTCGACCTCACCGACCTGACCTCGTTCGGCACCGAGTACGCCACCGACGACGACGGCGCGACCGTGCACATCGCCATCTTCGCAGGCCGCTGGAACGGTGATCCGCGAGAACTCCAGCCCCACGTCGGAGTCGTCCGCGCCGGTGAGGCTGCTGGTGACGGTGCGGATTCGGCGCCGGGCGATACGCCGGCGCCCGGGAGCTCAGGGGGCTTGACCGGTGAAAGAGCGGCTGAATTGCTGTCCTGACTGGACCATGACGCGGACGTTGCCGAGCCGCTTTCCTTCGTACCCTGTGAGGGCCTGCGCCACCGTCGATCCACGCACGCCCACTCGAATGGCCTCGGCGACGGCCTCGGCGTCGTAGAGCGACGCGCTGAAGCCCGAGCCGGTCATCGGGGTCGGCACATGTGCGGCATCTCCCACGAGGGCAAGACGCCCGTTGACAAGCTTGTCGGGGACGTACTCGGCGATGGGGGTGCCGATGACGGTACGCCGCTCGATGCAATCGAGGATGGCCTCACGCCAGGGCGACGGCCACAGGTTCTCGGCTTTGTCCGCGAGCTCGCGGAAAGTCGCCTCCGGTATGTCGGCGGAGGTGAGCGACCGGCGCACGACGTTGCCGACGACACTGCCCGTTTCGCGGAGGAGATCGTTATGGCTCGCGTCGTACCACGCCCAGCCGACCTGGCGGGAGCCCGGGGCGACGGAGCCGTCGGGGCCGGGCAGTGGGTAACCGAGAAGGTAGTCTTCTCCGCCGCTGAGGATGGCAACGTCTCGTGGCAGGCGGCGTGAAGGCGCGAGCGAGGACTCGTCGGTGAGGCCGAGCCAGATCAGGTAGCCGGCGAACGTCGCGTCGGGCTTGTCGGGTGCGACGCCGACGCGCACGACGCTTCCGTGGCCATCCGCCCCGATCACGACATCACCTCGGAACGTCTGCTGGTCCGAGGTGATCACCCACGCGGAATCCGCGTCCTGGCCGACGCTCCGTGCGATGGTGTGGGGGCGAAGCTCGATGGAGGGATCGGCGTCGACGGCCGCCCGGAGCCGGGCGTGGACCGCCATCCAGCTCTGCACACCGGGGGCCACTGAACTCAGTGGCGCCGAACCGTTCTTCGAGTGACGGGGTCCCGTGATTCGTCTGAGAAGGCCCTCACTCACCCCGCCGAGAGCAGCCCCCTTCCGGGCCCGAGGGGCGGCCCCCGATCGCTCCAGCATCGTCACGTCCACTCCGGCCTGCGACAGGGCCAACGCTGTCATCAGACCCGCGAGAGATGCCCCGACGACGATGGCGGCGCCCTGGCGCTCGTCCCGGTTCCCGGAACGGGGCACGTCGCGCATAGCTGTGGTCATGCTGTTGTTCTCCTCACGGAGTCGTCACGGTGTTGGTCGGGGCCGGCGCGCTGTGGCAGGCGCCGAGGCTTCGGTGGACATCTCGTCGGCGCTGTCCGGCGTGATCACCGGGCTCTTGCCAGAGGTGTCCCACCCCCCCCACGTAAGGGGGGACTGACCATGCAACCGGGAAGGGCGATGACGTGGGAGTCTCGGTTGTGAGGGGTACCTGCAGGGACCCCCAGGTGGCATCCCTGCGAACCACGTCTTCTGCATTACTGGGAGCTGACGGGCACTCAGTGTGAGAGCAGCGCGCCGAGGTCGATCTTCCCGCTCTGCACCGGCGCGTCGTGGGGCTCGTTGAGTCCGCCGTCGGCGATGTATAGCCGCTTTCCGCGCACCGCGGTGGCGGTGGGCGAGGAGAGGCCGTCCGAGGCGGTCAGCACGGTCCTGGTGGTGCCGTTCGGGTAGACGACCGCGATCTGGTTCTGTGTGTTCAGCGCGGCGAACACGACGTTGGAGTGTTCGCCGAGAAAGTTGAAGTCATCGATGCCAGTGAGGCCGCTGGCGACGGGGTGGACCTGGCCCGGAGTTCCGGTGGCGGTGACGGGGATCCGCAGCAGGGTGCCCTTGCTGAGGTTCGAGACCCATACGGCGCCGTTGTGGAAACGGAGTCCGTTCGCACCGTACGGCACGGGCGCGGACGCCTCGACCGCGAGGGCGGGGTCGGCCAGCCACGCGGTCGCAAGGCCGCCGGAGACCGGGACGGCCCAGACGGTGCCCATCTGGCTGTCGGCTACGTACAAGGTGCGGCCGGCCGGATCGATGGCCAGCCCGTTGGGGACTGCGCCCGCGGGCAGTGCCGCGATGCGGTGAGGAGTGCCGCCGGGCGGCAGCTTCCACACCCCGTTGCGGGAGGCGTCGGAGGACCACACGTTGTAGTAGACGGTGCCGTCGTGGTCGCGGGTGTTGCCGGTGATGCCGTCGCCCTTTTGCCCGGTGACCAGCACCGTGTGGTGCCCGGACGGCGCGATCCGCACCAGGGCGGGCCGTTCGCCCGCGGGCGTGCCCACCATCGAGACGGTCAGTGACTGGTCGGGGGCGACGGTGATGTTCTCGGGCACGTCGCCGGTGGCGAAGTCAAAGGCGGCCACGGTCTTCACCTGGTAGACGGCGGGCCGCGCGTCCGCGCGTCCGGTCGCGGCGGACGCGTACGGTGCCGAGACGATGACGGCTGCCGTCGCGGAGATCGCCGCGAGCTTGAACGGCTTCTTCATGGATATGTTTTTCGTGATCATTGCGCTCTTTCGTTCTTACCGTCGGCGCCGACGGGTACCGAGGTGTTCAGGGGCCTGGTGTCAGAAGTGGGGAGAGCCGCGCACGGCCGGGCCCAGGCCCGTGAGCCGTTGGGGCCCGGCCGCAGTGGAGCGTCAGCGGCGCTGACGACATGCCTGATCGGCTGGGGAGCTTCTATTCGGGGATCGGGAAGCCGGCGTTGTCCAGGTTGAGCGAGTCCGGGTCGGGTCCGCCGCGTACGCCGGTGTCGAGGGCGTCGATCGCAGCCACCTCGTCGGGGGTCAGGGCGAAGTCGAAGACGTCGAAGTTTTCGGCGATGCGGTGGGCCTTTACGGACTTGGGGATCGCGCAGAAGCCGTGTTCGAGGTGCCAGCGCAGCACGATCTGCGCGGGCGTCTTCGCGTGCTTGTCGGCGAGAGCGACGATGACGGGGTCTTCGAGCGGATTCGTTTCGGCGTCTCCGTAGATGTAGGAGCCGCCCAGGGGCGACCACGACTGGGTCAGGATGCCGTGACGGTCATTCGCCCTGCGCCATTCGCTCTGGGAGTAGTACGGGTGCACCTGGATCTGGTTGACGGCCGGGACGATGTCGGTGCGGGAGATGAGCTCATCGAGCTCCCCCGGCGTCTGGTTGGAGACGCCGATCGCACGCACGCGCCCGTCGGTGAGGAGCTTCTCCGCCGCCTTGTACGCGGCGATCGTCTTCTCGAAGTCGGAGGGCAGCGGTTGGTGGAGGAGCCACAGGTCGAGCTGCTCGACGCCCAGCTTGCGCAGGCTCACGTCGAACGCCCGAAGGGCCGAGTCGTAGCCGTAGTCGCTGATCCACAGCTTCGTCGTCAGGAAGATGTCGGAGCGGTCGACGTCCGAGCGGGCGATGGCCTCGCCGACCTGGCGTTCGTTGAAGTAGGCGGCGGCTGTGTCGATGAGGCGGTAGCCGCCGTTGAGTGCGGCGAGGACCGCGTCGGTCGTCTCCTCCGGGGCGCTCTGGTAGACGCCGAGGCCGAGGGCGGGCATCTGCACGCCGTTGTTCAGGGTGAGGAGCGGGCTCTGGCTGGTCATGGCGGGTTCCTTGTCGAGTAGGGGGTTGCCGGTGCGGTGCAGCGGTTGTCCCGTTGTTCCCGACGGGACGACGCGTGGGAGCCGCTGCGGCGGCGGGGGTGGCCGCAGTGGTCCAGCGGTGCGTGGAGAGCGGGGAGCTTTCCCTTGACGGCTTCGCGGCAGGGAGTCGGGGCTCCGGGTTCAGGCGGCTGGGATGTGCACCTGGGTGAGGTCGGCGCAGTACCAGGAGCCGGTGATGAAGATGCGGGCCATGGAGCCTCCCCGATGGGTGTGGGTGCGCGTCGAGGGCGTGGTTCGTCTACTGCGGGTCGCTGACGCGGGTGCTGGTGGTGACCTTGAGGGGGACATCGAGCAGGGGTGTCAGCTGGTTGAGGACACGGGTGACGTTCGGGTGGTCGGCGTGTTCAGCGATCGCTTCGGCCGAGGTCCAGCCGTCGACGATGAAGAAGGTGCCGGGCGTATCGGCCTGTTCGTACAGGTCGTAGTAGAGGCAGCCGGGTTCCGCGCGCGCTGGGCCGACGAGCTCCAGCAGGAGTTCCTTGACCCGTTCGCGGTGCGGAGCCTTCGCCCGTACCTCGCAGATGATGTGGCGCTCTTGGGCTTTGGCACTCATGGGTCCTGCTTTCGTTCTCGCGTATGCGGACACGCACGGCTTGCGGGGACGGTCTGCGCCGGCCGGTGTGGTGGTGTGATGCTCAGTTCTGGCCGGCGTAGACGCGGGTCATGCCGCCGTCGACGATGAGGTCGATGCCGTTGATGTAGCTGCTGGCGTCGGAGGCCAGGAAGACGACGGCGTTGCCGATGTCCTCCGCCGTTCCCACGCGGCCGGCCGGAATCTCCTTGGCGACACGCTCGACGTAGGCAGCGATGTCGTCGTCGCTGAGCTTCTGCTCATGGCCGTAGCCCTCGGTGGGCACGACGCCGGGGCTGACGGAGTTGACCCGGATCCGTCGGTCCTTGAGGTCGGTCGTCCAGCTGCGGGCGAGAGATCGGACCGCTGCCTTCGACGAGGCGTAGGCGGCGAAGCCGGGCAGTCCCATGTCGGCGGTGATCGATGCGTTGAGGATGATGGACGCGCCGTCGCCAAGGACGTCCAGCATGCTCTGCACCGTCAGGACGACGCCCTTGATGTTGATGCCCAGTTCGCTGTTGATCTGCTCTTCGGTGAGCTCGGCCAGCGGTGTCGCGTGCCCGCCGCCCGCGTTGGCGAAGACGATGTCGAGATGGCCGTGGCCTGCCTTGATCGTTTCGGCCACACTGAGCATGTCGCTCTTACTCGAAACGTCGGCCTGGATGCCCCGGGCGGACGGACCGAGCCGCTCGGCGGCGGCGTCGAGGACGTTCTGGCGGCGGCCGGTGATGTAGACGAAGGCCCCCTCTTCTATGAGGCGCTTGGCGGCGCCGAAACCGAGTCCGGTCGTGCCGCCGGTGACCAGAGCTACACGGCCCTGGAGTACGTGCTGTTCCATGAGTCTTTCCCTATGAGCTGGGGCCACCCCCTGCCCGGTGCAGCGCCACGAGCGCTGCACCGGGCAGGAAGGACGGTGTGTGGCGAGCCGGGCTCCGCTGAGAAACCGGCTTCTCCTGCTGGTTTTGTCCTACCGGTTGATGGTGCTCTGCTGCTGTGCGGTGTACCGCTCGCCCTTGATCTGCACCTCGGACAGGGCAGTTTCGATGCGCTGCAGGTCCTGGGCGGTGAGCTCGACGTTGTCGGCGCCGATGTTCTCCTCGAGCCGGTGCAGCTTCGTGGTGCCCGGAATCGGGGTGATCCACGGCTTCTGCGCGAGGAGCCAGGCGATGGCGACCTGCGCCTGGGTGGCCTGCTTGGCCTCGGCGATGTCGCCGATCAGCGCGATCAGCGCGAGGTTGGCCTGGCGGGCCTCGTCCTCGAAGCGCGGCAGGACGTTGCGGATGTCGTTCTCCGCGAACTTCGTGTCTTCCTTGATCGCGCCGGTCAGGAAGCCCTTGCCGAGCGGACTGAACGGCACGAACCCGATTCCGAGCTCTTCGAGGGTCGGCAGGATGACCTGCTCGGGCTCGCGCCACCACATCGAGTACTCGCTCTGTACGGCCGTGACCGGCTGCACCGCGTGGGCCCGGCGGATGATGTCCGCACCGGCTTCGGACAGACCGAAGTGCTTGACCTTGCCCTCCTGGATGAGCTCGCGAACGGTGCCCGCGACCTCTTCGATGGGGATACTGGGGTCCACCCGGTGCTGGTAGAACAGGTCGATGCGGTCGGTCTGCATCCGCTGCAAGGATTGCTCGGCGACCAGACGGATCCGCTCCGGGCGACTGTCCAGGCCGGCTGCGGAGTTGCCGTCTTTGAAGCCGAACTTCGTGGCGAGGACGACCTGGTCCCGCACAGGGGCCAGGGCCTCGCCCACCAGCTTCTCGTTCGCTTCGCCGTAGGCTTCGGCGCTGTCGAACAGGGTCACGCCACGCTCGGCAGCCGCGCGGATCAGCTTGATCGCCTCACCGGTGTCGGCGGCCGGCCCGTAGCCGAAGGTCATGCCCATGCAGCCGAGTCCGATCGAGGACACTTCCAGGCCGCTGGTTCCCAGTTCACGCTTGTTCATGTCGTTTCTCCTGTCGTCGTCGCGTCGTGGCCACCTGCGGCGTGCGGGGGGCGCGCCGCGTGTTCGTGGCCGTACATCCGGCTCCGTGGACTTCCACGAAGCCCTCTCTCAGACCCCTGACACAGCGGGTCCGCGGGGGTGGTGCTGGTCAGGCCGGGCCGTCGTCGTGGGCCAGGTCCATTCCCAGGGCGCGCGAGGCGTCCACCTGGGCCAGCAGTTCCTTGGCGTGGGTCTCGATCGCGGCGATGGCGTCGGCGCCGGCCACGAACCGCACCGGCGGCTCCGCCTGGCCGGCGACCTTCAGCAGCGCCTCGGCGAGCTTGGCCGGGTCACCGGCCTGCTGGCCGTTCATCGTCTTCCAGCCCGCGATCTGCGCCGCGGTGTTCTCGGCGTAGTCATCGACCGTCAGCGCCGGCCAGGTGGTAGAGGCTTCCACGAGCAGCTCGGTGCGGAAGAACCCCGGCTCCACCGTCGTGGTGCGGATCCCGAACGGCGCCACATCCAGGTGCAGGGCCTCCATCCAGCCCTCCACGGCGAACTTCGACGTCGTGTAGGCGGCGGTGAACTCCTGGCCGACCAGTCCGGCCAGCGACGAGATCGTCATGATGTGCCCGGCGCGCTGCTGGCGCATGACGGGCAACACGGCGCGGGTGACGTTCATCGGCCCGAACACGTTGGTCTCGATCTGCTGACGCATCTGCTGGTCGGAGACGACCTCGAAGTAGCCGGCGTAGAAGTTCGCCGCGTTGTTCACCAGGACGTCGATCCGCCCGAACCGGTCGACGGCCGCGCTGACCGCCGCGTCGGCAGTACCGGGGTCGGTGAGGTCCAGGGCGGCGACCAGAAGGTTGTCGTGCTCGCCGCCCAGGGCCTTGAGGACGGTTTCGGGCCGGCGGCCGGTGGCCACCACCTGGTGACCGGCTTCCAGCGCCTGGCGGGCGATGTCGACGCCCAGGCCACGGCCGGCGCCGGTGATGAAGAAGACCTTGCTCATGGGACGGGTGCTCCAGAGGGTTTTGGTGCGGAGTCAGCGCGTGTCGGGCTCCGACTCGACGATGCTCTTCAGCTGGGTGATCGCGGACATCGCGTTGGGCCAGCCGGCGTAGAACGCGATGTGGGTGATGGCCTTGACCAGTTCGTCCTTCGTCACCCCGTTCTCCAGGGCCTTCGGCAGGTGGAAGGCGAGCTGGTCGGCGCGGTAGAGGGCGACCAGGGTGGCGACGGTGATGAGGCTGCGGTCCCGCTGGGACAGGCCCTCGCCGGCCCACACCTCGCCGAAGAGGACGTCGTCGGTGAGCCGGACCAGTTCGGGCGCGAAGTCGCCGAGCAGCTTCTGTGCGGCGGTCTGTTCTTCAGCCATGGAGTTCATCCTTTGCAAGCGTTTGGTCTTTCACAGACCACAATCAGCCGATTTAGTGGGCTTTGATGGGGAACTCGGTGGTGTTCCGTGGTCAGGCCGCCACGCGGTCAGCCTGAGCCTTGTGCGAGGTCTCCTCGTCCGCCGCGGGCAGGGATACCTGAGGTGCGGCCGTCCGGGTGGCGCGTATCGCGGCCAGGACGAGCAGGGGAATCAGGCCCAGGCCGGCCATGACCGCGCCGACCACCTCCGGTCCGGTCACGCCCAGGGAGGTGTCCAAGGTCGTGCCCGCCAGCCAGGAGACGAGGGCGATCCCCGCGTTGAAGGCGGATACCGCCAAGGCCGCGGCGAGGGCGGGCGAGGAGTGTCCGAAGCGCACGGCCAGCGGGGTGGCGATCGATGTGATGCCCAGGCCCGTCACACCCAGGAGCACCACCAGGACGGCGGTCGCCACGGGGCTGGTGGACAGCGGGATCAGCAGGAGCAGCACCAGCACCGAGGCGACGGAGGTGGTGATGAACGTGGCCAGCGGCTTGCGGTCGCCGAGGCGCCCGGTGATGTTCGTGCCCAGCAGAGCACCGACGCCGAAGCCGACCAAAACGAGCGGTACGGCTCCTTCGGAGATCCCGGTCCGCTCGGTGAGCAGCGGAGAGATGTAGCTGTACGCGGCCATGAAGCCACCCGTGACGAGCACGGTGGCGGCAAGGACCAGCCACATACGTCCATGGCGCAGTACGGCGAGCTGGGAGCGGATGGAGGGTGTCACCTCGGCGCGGTCCTCGGCGGGGATGAACCGGCCGATGACCAGGGCAGCCATGCCCGCGAGGGCGGCCAGTGCCCAGAACGTGCCGCGCCAGCCGATCGTCTGACCGGCCCAGGAGCCCAGCGGCACACCGGCCACGATGGCCAGGCTCATGCCGCTCATCATCACGCCCATGGCGCGGGAGGTGGCAGCCGGTCCTGCGGCGGAGGTGGCCACGACCGAGCCGACGGAGATGAAGGTACCGGTGGCCAGCGCGGTGATCACACGGGCCGCGAGCACGATGGTGAAGGAGGAGCTGAGTGCGGCGATCACGTGGCCGACGGCGAAGACGGCAAGCGCCAGAACCAGGGTGGAGCGCCTGGGCAGGCGCAGCGTGGCGATGGAGATCGTGGGCGCACCCACGATCATGCCGACCGCGAACGCCGTGATCAGCAGGCCGGCCGTGGAGACGCTGACGCCCAGGTCGGCGGACACCTCGGGCAGGAGGGCCGCGATGATGAACTCGCTGGTGACCATCACGAAGGTGCCGAGGGCCAGCAGCGGAACGACGAACGGCAGCCTGGCGGGCTTTTCTCGGTGAGAAGACATGCGGAGGTAGAGCCTTTGCTGAATGTGGGGGTGAATCAGGGGGCCGCGTCGCGGGAGCGGCCGAGTGCCGGCGCCGGTTCAGCCGAAGGAGTCGGCCTTGATGCTGTCCGGGTCGGGACCGCCGCGCAGGCCGGTGTCGAGGGCGTCGACGGCGGCCCTCTCGTCGGCGGTGAGCGCGAAGTCGAAGAGGCCGATGTTCTCCGCGATGCGGTGCGGCGTGACGGACTTCGGGATCGCGGACAGGCCGTGCTCGATATGCCAGCGCAGCACGATCTGCGCGGGGGTCTTGCCGTACTTGGCGGCGATCTGCGTGATGACCGGCTCCTGCAGCGGGCTCTTGCCCGCGTGCGGGGCGTCGGGCCAGTACAGGTTCACCGCGCCGAGGGGCGACCACGCCTGGGTGACGATGCCGAGGCCGGTGTGCGCCTCGCGCAGCTCGCGCTGGATGAAGTAAGGGTGCAGCTCGACCTGGTTGACCGCCGGTACGACGTCGGTGCGCTCGATCAGGCCGTTCAGACGCTCAAGGCTGAAGTTGGAGACGCCGATCGCCCGCACCCGCCCCTCCGCCAGCAGCTTCTCCGCCGCCTTGTAGGCGGCGACCGTGGAGTCGAACGCGGACGTGTACGGGAAGTGCAGCAGGTACAGGTCCAGGTAGTCCAGGCCCAGCCTGTCCAGGCTGGTGTCGAAGGCACGCAGGGTCGCGTCGTGGCCGAAGTCGGAGAGCCACAGCTTGGTGGTCACGAAGACCTCGCGGCGGTCGACGCCGGAGGCGACGATGCCCTCGCCGACTTCCTTCTCGTTGCCGTAGACGGCGGCGGTGTCGACCAGTCGGTAGCCGTGCTGGAGCGCGGTCGTGACCGCGGTGGCGGTCTCCTCCGGTGGACTCTGGAAGACGCCCAGGCCGAGCGCGGGCATCTGCATGCCGTTGTTCAGCGTGATCATCGTGCTCTTGCCAGTCATGAGGGTTCCCTTGCATGAGCGGGGACGGACCGATACGAGGGTCGATACCGGTCGGCCCCAAAGCGGGGCACCAACCATGCAACCGCGAACGGACACGATGAGGGAGTCTCCGCTGTGAGGGGTAACGTCAGGGACCCCCAGCGGCATATGTACAGGTCAAAGCCCCGCCCCCCACTGCCGACGGCAGCCGGAGAAGGCGGGGCTGTGAAGGTCGGTTCAGTTTCCGGAGTCCGCCTCAGCGGCCTGCACATCCGCGGCCTCGGCCGTGGCGGACCAGCTCGCCAGGAGTGTCAGGGCGTCCGCGGACGCGGGAAGCACAGAGGGCCTCGGCACCTTCTCGGCCTCGGCCCTGTGCGGCGGCGCGGCCCTGTACCTGGGCGGGCTCACCTTGTTCGGCCGGGCCACCGTCGCCGTCTGGGCCCCGTTCCGCCTCGGCACCATGCTCGTGCTGCTCGCCTGGCTCCCGGCCGCCGCCGCGCTCCCGCCCCTCGCCGCGCTCGCAGGCGTCGTGGTGATCCTCGCCGCCGTAGCCGCCGTCGAGACCTGGCGGTACAGCGAACTACGACGCAACGTGCGCCACTAAGACACGGGTCACACTCAACCCGCCGCCATGCCCCAGCTGCCGGTACAGGAGGCGCCCGTTTCGAGGCGTACGACATCGTCGCCGCTGGCCAGAGCACTGGACGGACCGATCATGGGCTCGACGCCCAGGCCACGGCGCCGCCCGTCGGCGATACCGGGCAGGCGGTGTAGATCATTGTCAACAATGTCCCGACGCGTCACGGCTCAGGGGAGGGTGACACCGGAGTATCGGGCCAGCGCATCAACGAGTTCTTCCTGGAATACCTCGTCCCGAGTGGCCGGGGCCGGCTGCTGTTGTGCTTGGTGGAACCAGTACCGTCCGGTGACCTGTACTGCGGGGGCGTTGCTCCCTGCGAGCCATGCCTGGGTGACGTGACCGAGACGGAGGTCGTCGCTGGCCGCTGTGCCGCCCATGCGGGTGGGCACCCACCCCGGGTCGACAGCGTTGGTGAACACCTGCGGCCACGTGCGGGCGATGAAGAGCGCCAGCGCCGTGACGAACAGCTTGCTGTCGGAGTAGGAGTGCGTCTGGCGCGCGCCCGACCAGTCCACGTCGGTGAGATCCGGCCGCCCGCCGCGGTGCATTCCGCTGCTGACGTACACGAGCCGTGCCGGCCGCTCGATGAGCGCGGTCAGCACGTACGGCGCCACTACGTTCACCGGCAGAAGCGATGCGCCCTGCAAGACGCCCGCGTTATGAATCACCGCGTCCGTCCTGCCCAGGCGGTTCACGCGTTCGGCGACAGCCCGGACCTCGTCCATGCGCGCCAGGTCGCCGACGACGACGTGTGCTCCCTTGGCGACGAGGTCCTCGAGCGCGTCGGCGCGCTGGTCGTTCCGGGCGTGCAGGACGAGCTCGTGACCGTCCGAGATCAGGTCCTCGGCCGCGTTGCGGCCGAGCCCTTCCACGGAGCCGGTGACGAAGATGCGAGCCATGAGAAAGTTCCTTCCTAGTGCCGTGTACATGGATGCCGGAGCCTCTGTCAGTGCTCGGTGCCGGGCTGCGGCGCGGCGGCGGCGTCCTGCTCCTGGGTGGCGGCCCAGCTGGCCAGGAGCTTGAGGGCGTCAGCCCCCGCAGTGCCCGGGTCGGCGCTGTAGACGGTGATGCAGAGTCCTCCCTCGCCGGGCAGGTCGAGGGACTCGTGGACGAGTTCCATGTCGCCGACCGCGGGGTGGTGGAACCGTTTGGTGCCTTCGGTGAAGACGTGGACGTCGTGGGCCCCCCACAGGGTGCGGAAGGCATCGCTGCGCGTGGACAACTCGCCGATCAGGTTCGACAGCTCACGGTCATAGGGATCCTTGGCGACGGCGACCCGCAGGGCGCCGACCCCGTCGTGCGCCACGCGTTCCCAGTCGGGGTAGAAGCGGGTGGCGCGCGGGTCGAGAAAGACGTAGCGGGCGTTGTTGGCGGGGTCCTGCTCAAGGGTCTCGTGGTGCAGGGCGCGGGCAAGGGGGTTGACCGCCAGGATGTCCAGGCGGCTGTTGCGCACGTAGGCCGGCTGGTCGTGCAGCCCTTCGATGATGCGCAGCACGCTGGGCCGCACCGTGAGGGCCTTCGGGCGGCGGCGTACGCGGGGCGGGCCCGCGTTGGCCGCGCGGGCCAGGGTGTGGAGGTGATCGCGTTCGGTGTCGTCCAGGCGCAGGGCCTTGGCCAGCGCGTCCAGAACGCTGTCGGAGACACCGCCGAGGTTGCCGCGTTCCAGGCGCGTGTAGTACTCGACGCTGACCCCGGCGAGCATCGCGACCTCGCCGCGGCGCAGCCCAGGCACCCGCCGCTGCCCGTACACCGGCAGGCCCGCCTGCTCAGGGGTGATTTTGGCGCGGCGCGATGTGAGGAATGCGCTGACTTCGTCCCGGTTGTCCATGTGTCCAGCGTAGGAAACCAAAGGGGCTGGTGGGGGTCCCTGTCGGTACCCCTCACAGCGTGGACTCCCTCGCGCGGATGAAAGCCGGTTGTCTGGTCATTGCCCTCATGTGCAGGTTCGAGCCCGCAGGAACTTTCCTGCAGGTTTGGGGCACGAAAGATTCTGAAGACCACCGTCAACGTGCTCCTGCCCGGGGCATCAGCTTCATCGGCTCGGCAGTGCTGCGGCGCCTGGTCGCCACCGGACATTGCTCCTCCACGTCTGCCGTGTAAGACCGGGCCACGGCTCTCACCGGCGTTCCGCCCCTTCGTCCCCGAAAGACCCTCTCGTGTCCACTTCCACCAGCTCAACAGTGCAGCCCGCCACCCCCTCGCGGGGCATGACCCGCTCACTGACCCTGCTGTTCGCGTTCGCCGGCGGTCTCGCCGTCGGTAACCTGTACTGGGCCCAGCCCTTGATCGACTTCATCGCGGGCGACCTGCACGCCTCCCCAGCCAGCGCGGGCTGGCTGATCACCGTCACCCAGATCGGCTACGCAGTCGGGATCGTGCTGATCGTGCCGCTCGGAGACGTACTCGACCGCCGCCGCCTGATCCCGCTCATCACGCTGGCCTCGGCCGTCGCCCTCGCCGCCTGCGCGCTCGCCCCGTCCTTCGGGTCCCTGGCCGCGGCGATCACTCTGCTCGGCATGACGACCGTCTCCGGTCAGCTGCTGACCCCGCTCGCCGGAGATCTCGCCGCCGACGAGAACCGGGGCGCTGTGGTCGGCACCGTGGTCTCCGGGCTGCTCACCGGCGTCCTCGTCTCGCGCACCATCAGCGGACTGGTCGCCGAAGCCGCCGGCTGGCGCGCTGTCTACGCCGCGGCCGCGGTCCTCGCGGTCCTGTTCGCAGCGCTCCTGTACCGCTCCATCCCCGCGATGGAGCCCAAGACCCGCATGCCGTATCCGGCGCTCATCGCCTCCGTCGGCCAGGTGATCCGCCGGGAGCCGGCCGTACGCTGGACGCTGGTCCTCGGAGCGATCGGTTTCGCCGTCTTCCAGATGTTCTGGACCGGCCTCACCTTCCTGCTCAGTAACCCGCCCTTCTCCTACTCGGTCTCGGTGATCGGCCTGTTCGGCCTGGCCGGCCTCGCCGGAGCCCTGGCCGCCCAGCGCGCCGGGCGCCTGCACGATCGGGGCTGGTCACTGCCCGCCACCGGCGCGGCCCTCGTCCTGACACTGATCGCCTTCGGCATCTCCGCGACAGTCGGCACCTCCGTCGTCCTCGTCATCATCGCGATCGTCGTGCTCGACGTGGCCATCCAGGGCCTGAACCTGCTCAACCAGGCCCGCCTCTTCGCCGTCTCGCACGAGGCCCGTTCCCGCCTGAACACCGCCTTCGTCGCCGGCAACTTCATCGGCGGCGCCATCGGCTCCGCCGGCGCGAGCATCCTGTGGGCGCATGGCGGCTGGAGCTCCATCTGCGCCGCTGGAGCGGCCCTGAGCGTGCTCGCCCTCCTGGTCTGGGCCGCCGGCCGCCGCACCCTGAAAGCCGCGACCGCCGCCCAGAACTGACCCCGCCTCACATCCCGCCGAAGGAATCTCATGGAAACGTGATCCCGTCGCCGAGACGGAAGTGGACCGCCCGCCAGTATGCGCAGACAACCGGCGCATCAGCGGACAAGTAGCAAGAAGGCCACGACGACCACCGCGCAAGCGCGCGAGCTGCGGTGCCCCCGGCCCGTTTCTTCCAACCGGATGAACGGATGTGCTGGGCGTCGGGTTGCCCCCACTTGCCGCTGGCGAAGCCGACCAGGAGCACGCGCCCCCCGCGGCTGACGGCCGAGGTGGCTTGGGCGTATGTTTCACCGCCGACCGTGTCGTAGATGACGTCGGCGCCGTGCCCGCTGCTGAGTTCGAGCACCGTCTGAGCGAGGTCGTGTTCGCTGAGGTCGATGATGTGGTCGGCGCCCTGGAGCCGGCAGAAGCGCGCCTTGTCCTCGTTGCGGGCGCTGGCGATGACGGTGCCGCCCAGGGCCTTGCCGAGCTGGATGGCGGCCGATCCCGTACGCCCCGAGCCACCCAGGACCAGGAGAGTCTCGCCCTTGCGGAGCGCGGCCCGGTGCGCAAGGGCGATGTGGGCGACGTGGTACGAGCCGGGGAAGCCGGCGGCCTGGGCATCGCTGAGTTCGGCGGGGGCCGGCATCGCTCCGGGAACGGGGCTGAGCGTGTATTCGGCGAGTCCGCCGATGGCGATGTCGGTACGGCTGTTGCCCATGATCCGGGTGCCCGCGGGGAACGGGTATCCGGGGCCGGGCTTGTCCACGATGCCCACGATCTCCTGGCCGGGAGAGACGGGGGCCGAGGGAACAAGCGGGTAGCGGCCCTGGACCGTCATCAGGTCGGGAAGCGCCACACTCGCGGCCAGGACACGCACGCGGGCCTCGTCCGGGCCAGGCTCGGGAAGGGGGACTTCCGCCTTCTCCAGGACGGTGTCCGGCGCGCCGAACTCGCCTGCCTGCCAGCGTTTCATGAAGGCATTCCTATTCAGTCAGGGGAGCAGCGCCGAGCCGGTCGAGGCGGACGCCTTGTCCGGGTGCGGCCGCACAGCAGGCGCGCCCGGTGAAACGGGCGCCTACCGCCGGCCGAGGACTCCGGGGGTGTCGTGCAGGACGACACTCTGCTCAAGCGCGGCCCGTTCCATGCGGAAGCCGTTGGCCTGCGCGGTCTCGTCGGCGGCGCCGAAGGAGATGCCGAACAGCAGCTTGAGGTCCGCGGGTACGTCCAGAACCTCGCGGACCGTGTCGGCGTAGAAACCGAGCATGGTCTGCGGAATGCCGCCAAGTCCTCGGGCCGTCAGCGACAGCAGGAAGTTCTGGGCGTACATGCCGATGTCTCCTGCCGCCCGCACTCCGTCGCCGAAGGCCGGCATGAAGAGGAAGGCGACGTGGGGTGCGCCGAAGAAGTCCAGGTTCTCGCGGGCTGCCGCCTTCCTGGCCGCCTTGTCCGAGCGGGCGATGCCTATGGCCTCGTAGAGGGTCGCGGCATGGTGGTGTGCCCGGTCGAGGTAGGTGCCCTCGCCGAAGTCGGCGTAGTCGAAGGTGAAGTCGGGCGAGAGCCGTTCTTCCTCGTCGGCCTGGAGGAGTTCCTTGCTCAGTGCGTCCCGTGCCGCGCCGGAGACGACGTGCACCGTCCAGGGCTGCGTGTTGCAGTTCGACGGCGCCGCCTGGGCGTCTTCCAGCACGCCGCGGATCTCCGCAGGCGCCACCGGTTCGGGCAGGAACTTGCGCACGGAGTGCCGGGACCGCGCGAGTTCGGGAAAGGGGATGGCTGCGGTGGACAAGACGGTCCCTCTCAAGATGCCTGGTAGGTGGGGGCACGACTGTGCCCCCACCTACCAGGTGTGTCAGCGGTGCAAGCGGCGTCAGCGGTGGAGGGAGCGGTTGAGTTCCACCTGTTCGTCCCGCGTGGGCAGGGAGGCGAGAGTCCCGAGGTACTCCAGCTGACGGTCACGGATGGCCGGGGTCTTCTCCCGGTCGGCCGCCTGCAGGGCCGGTCCCAGCTCGTCGACGGTCAGCTCGGTGCAGTACACGGGCGTCGCCGGCTGCTGGCGCCAGGAGTCGGCCAGCTTGCCCGCGTCGAAGGGGTCGAAGCCGGTCTCGTCCACCAGGCGCATGGCCACGTCCCGCGCTTCGTCGGAGTCGGCCGCGACCGGAAGCGCGATCCGGCCCGGCGTTCCCGCGGGAACGCCCCTGGTCTTCAAGGTGGCCTCCAGGACCGCGTTCCACGCCTTGACCACGGGCCGCCCCAGTTGCTCGGCCACCCACACGCTCTCGGCCTGACCCTGCCCCACTCCCTCGACAGGAACGTTCCACGCCCTGAAGGGGACGTAGTTGGTGGTGTCGATGACGACGGTCTCGCTGGGTACGGAGGCGAAAAGGCCGGCCACGTCCGGGACCTTGAAGAACGGGACGGACAGGATCACGACGTCCTTTTTCTGTACGGCGTCGGCAGATGTCACCGCCTGCGCCCCGAATTTCAGCACGTCCGCATCGATCGTCTCCGGGCCCCGGGAGTTGGCCACGGCGACCTCGTGCCCGCCCGCGCTGAAGACGCGCGCCAGCTCCGCCCCGATCGCTCCCGTTCCGAGAATGCCAATTCGCATAATTTGTCCTTACTGGAGGTGTATCTCTCCCCGGGCAAGGGGGGCGAGATGTGATGACCGTGGGCGTGCGGGCCGGATGGCCCGCGGTTCAGGAGGAAGGGTGTCGCGGCACCCTTCCCATGGCTCTCCCGGCAGCCCGCCCGGGGCAGGGCGGTGGCCGGTGGTCTACGTGCGGTCGTTCTGGATGTCGCGCTCGCGGTAACCGTCTTCGATGAGCGCGCGCAGGCGGTCGAGCGATTCCTCGTCGACGGTGCCGGTGCCCCTGACCCAGGCCACCGAGACAGACGCGAGGAAGAGGTCGTACCCCTTCACCCACGCTCTCGTGTCCCCGGCCTGCTGCGCGGCCCGTACGTACTCGTCGGTGGTGGCGATGAGCTGGTCGCACGGGAGGGTGAGGGGGTTGCCCGGTTCCTGTGCACGGGCCGCGGCCATGAGCGGTTCCGGCAGTCCGCTGAAGGCACTGAAGTACTCCTCCATCGCCCGCAGCCACTGGCGCAGCGCCTCAGAGGCGTCGCCGAGCCGCGCGATGTCCTCACGGCGGGCCACCAGCTCCTCGGAGCGTGTCTGCAGCACGGCCGCCAGCAGAGCCTCCCGGGTGGGGAAGTGCCGGTACAGCGTGCCGGCCCCGACGCCCGCATCCTTGGCCACCGCATCCAGCGATGCGCCGACACCGTGCTGCAGGAAGTGACGCTGGGCTGCCTCCAGGAGAGTCGCGCGATTGCGCTGGACGTCAGCACGGGGCCTGCGCCCCTGCTGCTGCTCCCTGTTGCCGCTCATATGTCCTCCTGCGGTACACGATCCGGCCACCGCACGAAACGGAGACCGCCTCCGTGCCTTTTCGAGCGTAAAACGGAGATTACCTCCGGTCAACTCGTCCCTTCCGGACAACGAAGAGATGCCGGGGCGCCACGCCTCCAGCCGGACCGGCCGCGGCCGCCCTACCGAGGGCTTGCGCGAGGCTGTCGGGGTGTGCAGCCGGTTCAGCTTCAGCAACACGATCGCAAAGGTGCCCGTCACGACCGAGGCGCTGGACGTCCCGGCCCTCAGGGAGAGCGCCCTGCGCTACCGGACCCTGTCCCGATTGGGCGGCGATCAGGAACTGGTCGCGAAGCTCCGGGGTGATCGCGTTGCGGACAGGCCCACCTGAAATACATCGAGCCGCGCGAGGTTCACCCGGCCACTGGACTGCGAGCTGAGCCTACGGCGCTGCACTCGGCCCGCCACGGGCTACGCCGCCACGTACGAATGCGCACGCCCGCCCCGCCATTCCACCCACTCCGGCCGGTCCAGCAGCTCCACCCCGTCCGGCAGCCCTGCCCGGCGCAGGAACTCCACGACGTCCTGGTCCTCGTAGGCCAGCCCGGTGATCTGGCCACGGATCGTAACCCGGCGCCCACCCGTGGGAGAGAGGCGGTGAATGACTATCGGCGCGCTCATGTCTCCAGGGTGCGACTCATCACCAGTCACAGCATGCTGAAGGCTCCCGCCAGTTCCGAGCACCTTTCCTCGCTGTGTCGGTGCGGCGCACCCGGCCTCATCGGCGCAGCCGTAAGGGCGCACCTGGTGTCCTGAGTCAATAGTTCGCGGGCGGAGATCGCAGCAGGCCAGTACGGCTGGGCCCCGCAGGGACGTGAGCGCCTGATCCTGGGCCACGAATCGCTCGGCCGGGTACGCCAGGCTCCCGTCGGCAGCGGGTTCGAAGGCGGTGACCTGGTGGTGGGAGTGGTCCGTCGGCCCGACCTCGAACCGTGCGGGGCGTGCGCACACGGTGAGTTCGACATGTGCCGCAACGGCCGCTACACCGAGCGGGGCATCAAGGAAAGAGACGGCTACGCCTCCCAGTCCTGGTCCGTGGAATGGGACTACGCCGTGAAACTCGACGCCGGACTGGAACGCGTGGGGGTGCTGATGGAACCCACCACCGTGGTCGCCAAAGCCTGGGAGCACTCGCCCGCCGAGTACCTGCTGCAGGCACTCGCCGGCTGCTACACCGTCACCCTTGCCGCCCTCGCCTCCGCGCAGGGTACCGAACTCGAGGCTTACCGCCTGGAGTTGGAAGTCGATATCGACCTCCGAGGCTTCCTCGGCGTCGACCTGACGGTCCGTCCCGGCCTTCAGCAGGTACGCGTCCGCCTCCACATCGACGCCCCGAACACCCCCCGCGAGCACCTCGACGAGCTCATATCCCTCGTCGAAAGCCGCTCGCCCCTCCGGAACACCCTGGTCAGCCCGGTCGACGTCGTCACCACCCTCGCCTGAGCGCAGGAACGGACCTCACACAACGGCCCCGACCGCACCGCCTCGAAGAGGCATACGCGGTCGGGACCGTCCGCGCCCAGGGCAGGCGGGCCTCCGCGCGGAGGCCCGCCTGCCCTGGCGGTTCGAATGGCCAGCGCCACCAAAAAGCGCGAAACCATGTTGTACGCGGCGACGGTGGCCACCGCTTCCACTGTTCCGGTCTCACCGAACAGGCGCTTCAGTTCTTGGATGACCGCGGCATCGACGTCAACGTGTCGAGTGAACTGATCGGTGAGTGCGAGCAAGGCGCTCCTCTTCGTTGGAAAGGCCCCTATCTCCACTTCGATCCTTGAGTGCTTCGCGTTTCTCCTCGATGCCACCTGCCTGCAAGTAGGCCGGGCAATGCACACCCCATTCGAAATTTGCCTTACCAGGAGTCGGCCACATGGGCCTGGTGGCCAATGGCCCTGCAATCCACAGGCAGACGCCAGGCGGCCTCTCTCCACAGCCCGTCGGTGTGACCGGAGGCACGGCCGTGCTCACTCAGCGGCACTCACAGTTCGAGCATGGCTCCTCGTCGAGCTGACCGGGGCAGGATGCGTCCATGAGGCCACACGCAACCGAGCCGAGAGCAGCGCGGCGGACGGGCCGACGGTGGCGCGGCTGGCAGTGACGCACCCGCGCCAATGTAGAGAGCCGATCCACAACCCGGTAGGGGACGACTCCTCATACCCCCGTCCCTGCCCTGTATGAGCACCTGCACAGGGGAAACCGGCCTGCACCCGGTTCACGGGAATCAGGAGCGGGAGCCTTCCCGGCCGCCGGGCCCGGCGGCCTACACCCAGGCGGGCGCGGGTGTGCGGGGCACCTATTTCTCGGGGTCGTGCCCCCAGTTCATCAGCGAGTACCGCCACGGGGTATCGGTGACGTCTCCCGCGGGGCGTTGTCCGGTGTGCCTGTGCACGTAGCCGACGACCTTGCGCATGTGCGCCACGTCGTCGTCACTCAGGTCGGCCTTCCTGGTGCGCAGCAGATCCACGATCCGCCGACCGGATGCGTGACCGGTCGATTCCCCGCCGTCGTTCTTCTGTCCCACCTCCTGCGCCTGTTCCGTCTCGAGCCACTTCTCCAGCTCGCCGGCCGTCATGTTGACGGCCTCACCGAAGCGGTCGAGGGTGTCCTGGCGCTCTTCGTCCCGTTCACCACTCACGAGCCGCCGTCCTTCTTGCGCAGCGACTCGGGCTTGTGGACCGCGGCCCTGCCCGTCTTGTCGCTCTCCACCTCATACTGCGGCTCGTCCTTGGACGCGTCCACGGTCCGGCCGGCAGCCTTTGTCCGCTTGGTGACCTTCCGCGTGACGGTGCCGTCGACCTCCTGTCCATGGCTCTTCCATGTGACGTCGTCGCCACGGGACAGCTTCTTTTTCTTGTCCTTGTCGGCCATCGGACCGTCCTCTCTCGCGTCGAGCGCCGGGGCCTCCGCCGAACAGCGCACGGTCTCCGCCAGCATCACGGGTGCGCGGCGTTCTCGCATGTGGGCGGCGCCTTCTCCGGGTCGGTGTCGGGCGTAACAGCGGACATCCGCAGGGCACGTAGGTCTGCAAGCGTGGCCGGAGTCGATATGTCAGGCTGGGCGAAGGGCACGCTTCCGGCGAACGGAGGACCGATGACCGGAATGGCAGAGTTGGTCACAGCCAGGGTCCGGCCACTCGCGGAGTTGAAGAAGCGGAGTGACGGATAGCTCCGGATGACGCTCGCTCGAACGAAGAGCGAGGCGACCGGCGCAGAGCAGACGCGCGGTCGGCGGAGTCAACCGGCCGGCCGAGCGATCGTCCTCGGCTCTGAGCGCCTGCTACGTCGCTGCCTCGACTTTCCGCCTGCGAGGGACCCCGCCCATGACCACTGTCAGACCTCTCGCCTCGGACTGGCGCCTCCAACGGCATCGGCCTCGAGTTGGCCGAGCAACTGGCTGAAGGCGGCTTCGATCTCGTCCTCGACACCGCGGACGGCAAACGATTGCAAAGTGCAATCCAACAGGTCCGAGCAGCAGGCGCCGCAACCGTCGGATCCGAGCCCCCGCATGCCTCAGCAGACCGACGCCCAGAAAGGTTGCAGAAGCATGGACCTGGAGCGTGAGGCGGGCGGCAGGCGCATGCTCGCCGGCCTACTGGCTGCCAGTCATCTCACGCCGATCGACCGGCTTCCATACGTGGTTGCCGACCATGCCCAGGCCGCAGGGTTCACCCAGGTCCTGCTCTACCTCGGTGACCTGCAACGCCGAGTACTGCGACTGCTCGCCGGAGAGGCTGAATCCCAGGGGCACGAGACGGAACTGCAGATCGACGGCACCACCCCTGGACGGGCTTATCAATACGGCCACATCCTGCCGGCCGGCCCCACGAAGAGCTCGGGCACGTCCTGGTGGGTGCCGCTGCTGGACGGTACCGAGCGGCTCGGGGTCCTTTATGTCGAAGCGGAACAGGACGACGACCGTACGCAAGAGGACATGGACCGGCTCGCGGCCCTTCTCGCACTCATGATCGTCAGCAAGCGCACCTCGAGCGACACCCTGGCGAAGCTGGGCCGTACGGAGCGGCTGAGCCTTGCCGCCGAGATGCAGTGGAACTTGATGCCGCCCAGCACCTATGCCGATGGGCGGGTGGTGATCTCCGCGTCGATGGAGCCGGCCTACCGGATCAGCGGCGACGCCTACGAGTACGCGATCGACGGCCCCCTGGCCCACCTGTCCATCTTCGACGCCATGGGACACGACACCGCTGCCGGTCTCTGCGCTGCACTCGCTCTGGGGGCCTGCCGCAACGCCCGCCGGACTGGGGCCGGCCTGGTCGCCAAAAGTGAAGCCGTGGAAGCGGCGCTGATCGAGCAGTACGGCGACCACCGCTACGCCACCGGCATCCTGGCGACCCTCGACACCCGCACGGGCATGCTGAGCTGGGTGAACCGCGGTCACCACCAACCTCTCATCATCCGCGGCAGCCGCTGGTCCACCCATCTCGAGTGCCCGCCCTCCCATCCGATGGGTACCGACCTGGGGGTGGAAGTGATCACGTGTCGTGAGCAGTTGGAGCCGGGTGACCGCATCGTGCTGTACACCGACGGAGTCACTGAAGCGCGCAGTCCCGGAGGCGAGGAATTCGGGCTTGCCCGTTTCACCGACTTCATCATCCGCCACCATGCGGACGGCCTGCCCGTCCCCGAGACGCTACGCCGCCTGGTCCACGCCGTCCTCGTCTACCACAACGGCACCTTGCAGGACGACGCCACCGTCCTGCTGTGTGAATGGCTCGGCCCATCCGCGGAGGCCACCGATCAGGCCTCTGCCCTGGCCGGCCTGCCAGACGAACACTTTCAGCAGCACAGTGAGCACAGGAGCCGCCGACCATGAGTACCGACGACCAGCAGGTAAGCGTCACCGAAGAGCCGGACGGCCGGTACGCCGTGGCCACCGTGACGGGAGAACTGGACGTGGCGACCGCCCCTGCCGTGTACCACCAGGCCACGGAGGCCATCGCGCACTGCCCTCTCGTGATCCTCGACCTGTCGGGTGTCACCTTCTGCGACTCGTCCGGCTTCAACGCCCTGCTCCGCCTGCGACGTCGCGCCCAGGAAACCGGCACCGACCTGGCGCTTGCTGCCGCGCCCGCACAGGTGGTGCAACTCCTGACCCTCTCGGGTGCCGAGACCGCTTTCCCCATGTTCAGCAGCCTCGCGGAAGCAGAAACCCACATCCCGCACCACGGGAACACCTGACGCCGAGCCCGTCACACGACCCCGGGCGCACATGGCCCCCGGCGACCCTCTCCACCACGCCCACGCCTCACGAGGGCTTGTCCGGCCGGACCTGCTCCCGCACCCAGGGGATCGAGGTTCTCGATGGGTGAGCAGGCCTGGACCCTCGGATCGACGCCCACCGGTGAAAATGATTATCATCATGCTACGGTCGTCGCACGCTCAACCTTTGACCTGCCTTTTACTCGGAGTGACCCGTGCGCGTCTCGTCCCGTCCCCTGATCCTCCCCGCGGTCCTGGCCGCCTCCGTCCTGCTCACCGGCTGCTTCGCGACCGCGGAGACCACCGACGGCGACACGGGTGAGCGCCTCCGCGTCGCGATGATGCAGCCGCCGCGATCGGGCCTCTCCCCGCTCTCCGACGACGCGTTCAAGCTGTCCCGCTGGTCCACGGCGGAGACACTCGTGAAGCTGGACACGGACGGCGACGCCGAGCCCTCGCTGGCCACCGGGTGGAAGCAGTCCGGCCGGAGCTGGACCCTCACGCTCCGCGAGGACGTCACTTTCCACGACGGCACCGGGCTGACCGCTGAGGCCGTCGTCCGTTCCCTCACCACCGCTGCCGGCGCCTCCCCCAAGCCCCGCATCCTCGACGGCGTCGAGCTGACCGTGAAGAAGGGGGGTCCCGGCACCGTGGTCGTCACCACCGCCGAAGAGGACCCTCTGGTCCCGCAGCGGCTCAGCTCCCCGCAGTTGTCGATCCTCGCGGCGAAGGCGTACGGGGGGAAGACGGTGAATCCGGTCGGTGCCGGCACCGGTCCCTTCGAGCTGACCGAGGTCAACGGCACCTCCTCCGCCACCCTTGACCGCTACGACGACTACTGGGGCGGTACGGCCAAGGCCCCCGGCATCGACGTGACGTTCGTGCCCGACGGCACCGCCCGCGCCGCCGCCCTGCGCAGCGGCGAGGCCGACATCGTCGAGGCGGTGCCCGTCTCGCAGGCCGCTCTGCTGGACGAGGACCTGATCACCGAAGTCCCGATGCCGCGCACGAACACGCTGTACCTGAACACGGGGAAGGGCGCCTTCAGGGATCCGGCGCTCCGGGCTGCGGCCCGTGAGGCGATCGACGCCGAGTCGATCGTGAAGGGCGTCTACGAGGGGAGGGCCGACGTGGCCGAGGGGCTGCTCGGGCCCGCGCTGCCCTGGGCGGCCGACCTGCGCGAGCCTGCGCGGCGGGTCAAAGCGGGGGATCCGGCGGGCAGGAGCATCACCATCGGTACGTTCACCGACCGGGCGGAACTGCCCGAGGTGGCCGCCACGCTGCAACAGCAGTTGAAGAAGGCGGGGTTCCAGGTGAAGCTGGAGGTCCGCGAGTACGCCAACATCGAGTCCGACGCCCTGGCGGGCGCGTTCGACGCGTTCATCCTTTCCCGGGCCACCGTCCTCGATTCGGGCGACCCGGCCGCGTACCTGTACAGCGACTTCGCCTCCGACGGTTCGTTCAACATCCCCCAACTCGCCGACCCGGCCGTGGACAAGGCCCTCGACGAGGCGGGCGCGACACCGACCGGTGACGCCCGCCGCCGAGCCGTCGTCGACGCCGAGGCTGCCGTGCTGGCCACCGACGCGGCCGTGCCGATGCTCCACGAGCGTGTGATCCAGGGCGACGCCGCCGGCGTGGCCGGCGCGGCCCACGACCCGCGCGAGCGGGAACTGGTCACGCTGGACACCCACGTCAAGTGAGGCCGACCACAGCGGGGGTGACCCGCACTGTCTGTCTCGTCGCCGCACTGGCCGCTGTCGGCCTGCTGCCCTGGCTCTCCGGCCGGGACCCGGCTCTGACCGTGCTACGCGCCCGGTCCGCCGAACAGGAACCGACCGAGGAGGCCCTGTCCGCGATCCGCCAGGACCTCGGCCTGGACGCAGGACCGCTCTCCCTGCTCGGCGACTGGGCCACCGGACTCCTGCGTGGCGACTTCGGCACTTCCTGGGTGTCGGGGACGGACATCCTGCCGTCCGTCGTCTCCGGACTCCAGGTGTCACTGGGGCTGATGGCCGCCGCGCTGGCGGTGGCGGTGCTGCTGGCTGTGGCCCTGGTGGTACCCGTCCTCGTGCGGGGCCGGGGGTCGGCCGGGGCATGCGCCGCCATGGCCGCCGCCGTGCCCGAGTTCCTCCTGGCCACCGTGGCGCTCCTGGTGTGCGGAGTGTGGCTGGGGTGGCTGCCGACGTCCGGCTGGCAGGGCCCGGAGTACGTGCTCCTGCCCGCACTCGCGCTCGGCGTCCCTGCGGGCGGCCTGCTCGGGCGGCTCGTGGCGGACGCGCTGCCCGCCGTACTGGACGAACGGTGGGTGGAGCTGTGGCGGGGAGCCGGAGTGAGCCGCGCCCGTGTCTCGGCTGCGGCGCTCCGGCGTGTACTGCCGCCCCTGGTACCGCAGTTCGGGATGGTCGCCGTCGGCCTCACGGGGGGCGCGGTCGCGGTGGAGACCGTCTTCGCGGTGCCCGGCATCGGACGTACCGCGCTGGGTGCGGCCAAGTCGCAGGACCTGCCGCTGCTCCAGGGTGCCGTTTTCGCCCTGCTCGCCCTGGGCCTGGTCATCGGCGCGCTGGCCGCCCTCGTACGCCGTCGGCTGCTGGGCCCTGCCCTGCGCGACGCGGGGCTCTCGCTGCCGCCGACCCGCCCCGTCCGCGCGCGTCCTGCGGTCCCGGCCGCCCTCGGCGCCCTGCTGCTGGTCGCGATCGGCTGGGGTCTGCTGCGCGACCCGTACACGCTCGACACCACCGTTCGGCTGGCTCCGCCCTCCTGGGCGAACCCGATGGGCACCGACGGACTGGGCCGCGACGTGCTGGCCCGGCTCGGCCACGGGGCCGCCTCCACGGTCGGCACGGCGGTGGCCGTGTGCCTGCTGAGCCTGGTGGTCGCCCTGGCCCTCGGCTTCCTGCCCGGCATCGCGGCGGGCGCGGCAGACATCGCCAACGCCCTGCCGCCGGTCATCGTCGGCATCCTGGTCGCCGCGGCGGCCGGTCCCGGCACCGGCGGAGCGGCCCTCGCGGTCGCGCTGATCTCCTGGCCGCCCCTGGCGGCGCATGCGGCGGCACTGGTGCAGGAGGTACGGGCGTCGGCGTTCCTGACCGCCCAGCGCGCCATCGGCGCACCGCCGTCGTGGATCCTCACCCGGCACGTCCTGCCGTCCGTCGCCGCCCCGGTCGCCCGCCACGCCCTGCTGCGACTACCCGGCATCGCCCTCGCCCTGGCCTCCCTGGGATTCCTGGGCCTCGGCGCCCAGCCGCCCGCCCCGGAGTGGGGTCTGCTCCTCGACGAGTCCCGCGCCTACGTGGAACGCGCCCCCTGGGCGGCCCTGGCCCCGGCCGCCGCACTGGCCCTGCTGGCGGGACTGGCCGTGTCGGGTGCGGCGTACGCGCAGGGCCGGGGAGACCGGCGCACGACCGGTCGTGTCATACGGAAACGGAAGGAGACCGCCCATGCGGTCTGAAGCTCTGCTGTCGGTCCGTGACCTGCGGATCGCGTTCGGCGCGGTCGAGGCGGTGCGAGGACTGACCTTCGACGTCCGTCCGCGCGAGGTGTTCGCCCTCGTCGGGGAGTCGGGCGCGGGCAAGTCCCTCACCGCCCGGGCCTTGCTGGGCATGGTGCCGCGCGGCGCGACCGTCGGCGGCAGCGTGCGGTTGCGGGACTCCGCGGATCTCGCCGCCGCACGCGGACGCCGGATCACCCTCGTCCCCCAGGACGCCCTGTCCGCCCTCTCCCCCGTCCACCCTGTCGGCGACCAGCTCGCCGCCGCCGTACGGTCGGTGCGGGGTCTGTCCCGCAGGGAGGCGCGCGCCCGGGCCGTGGCGGCACTGGACCGGGTCGGCATCCCGGACGCCGCGCGCCGGGCCCGGGCCTACCCCCATGAGTACTCGGGCGGCATGCGGCAGCGGGCGGTGATCGCCATGGCAACGGTCAACGAACCTGACGTCGTCGTCGCCGACGAGCCGACCACGGCACTGGACGAGGACCGCCGCGAACAGGTGCTCCGGGTGCTCGCCGAGCAACGGGAGGGCGTCGGCGCCGCGCTGGTCCTCGTCACCCACGACCTGGACGTGGTGCGGGACCACGCGGACCGCGTGCTGGTGGTGTACGCGGGGCGGGCAGCCGAACTGGGACAGGCCCACCAGGTCCTGGGCCGTCCGCGTGCCCCGTACACGGCGGGCCTGCTGGCCTCACTCCCGCAGGACGGTCCCCGGCGCCCCCGGCTGCCGGTGCTCCGCGGCACCCCACCCGCACCGGACGCCCTCGGGCCAGGCTGCGCTTTCGCTCCGCGCTGCCCCCTGGCGACGGACCTGTGCCGCGACCGCGAACCCGAACCAGGGACCGTGGACGGACGCCTGGTCGCCTGCCATCACGCCGCCGACGTGCCCGACCCTCTTCGGGAGTTCGTATGAACCACCCCCTGCTGGACGTCCGCGACCTCGTCGTCCGCTACGGCCCGGTGACCGCCGTCGATCACGTCTCGTTCGCACTGGAGGCCGGTGAGACCCTCGCCCTCAACGGCCCCTCCGGGTGCGGCAAGTCCTCCACGGCCCTCGCGGTACTCCAGCTACGCCGGCCTGACGCCGGGACGGTCCGCTTCGAAGGACGGGACCTGACACCCCTGACGGAACGCGAACTGCGCCCGCTGCGCCCCCGCATGCAGCCGGTCTTCCAGGACCCTTACGGCTCCCTCAGCCCTCGCCACCGCATCCGCGACGCAGTGGCCGAGCCACTGAAGGTGCACGGCAGGTGGGACCCTGCCGACGGACCCGCCCAGGTGGCCGAGCTTCTCGACCGGGTCGGCCTCGACCCGTCGTGCGGGGACCGGCGACCCCACGAACTCTCCGGTGGCCAGTGCCAGCGGGCCGGAATCGCCCGTGCCCTCGCCTCCGGACCGCGGCTGCTCGTCCTCGACGAACCGGTGTCGGCGCTCGACGCCTCCGTGCGGGCCGGCGTGCTGAACCTGCTCGCCGACCTCCAGGACGAGCTGGGCCTCGGCTACCTGTTCATCTGCCACGACCGGGCGGTCGTACGGCACTTCGCGGACCGGGTGATCGAGATGCGGGACGGGCGCACCGTCTCCACCTGACATGGGGACGAGGCTCCGCCGGACGGACGGCGGTGCATGGGACTCCTGAGTGCTGACAACGCGCTGCGCCGCGTTCCTCTCCTTCGCCGGACAGACATCATGCGTCGCTGGGACGCCGGAACGGGTGGCGGCCCCACGGAATGCTGGAGGGCGCACAAGGTGGCGCGTCCCCGGCGGCGGACGTAGCGGCGGGCATCCGGCCGGCGGACGTGGCAGCGCCCGGTGTCGCAGACCGGCCGCGGCAGCCGAACTGCGGTTCCACCGCCCCGCCGCAACAAGGCGCCCCGGCCCGCTCGTCACGACCGCCCATGACGTCCAGCTGACCGACCTGGCGGTTCGGACGTCCGCCGCCTCCCCGTCACCTGGCACGAGACACGGGGGCTGCCACGCCGCCTTCCACGGCGTGGCGACCGCCCGGGCTCAGCGCTTGCACCTCGAAAGCGCCAGGGCCGCGCGGATCGGGCACGGCCCCGGCGCGCCGTGTCGCGGTCAGCTCCGGAGCTCGCGCAGGTACTTCGCGAACTTCTCCAGGCCGTCGATGTTGCGCGGTCCACTGATGCCCTCGTTGTAGTCGAGGACGAAGAAGTTGTTCTCCCTGACAGCGGGCAGTCCCTTCGTGTGGGGGGACTTCTTCAGGAAGTCGATCTTCTTCTGGGCAGGCAGGTCCCCGTAGTCGAGGATGACGACGACTTCCGGCTCCGCTTCCGCGACCGCCTCCCAGTTCACCTGGGTCCACCGCTGGTCCAGGCCGCCGAACACGTTCTTGCCGCCGGCGGTCTTGATGATGTCGTCGGGCGGGACCTGGTTGCCCGCCGTGAAGGGCTGGTCGGTGCCCGAGTCGTACAGGAAGACCGGCACCTGCTCGCCCTGGGGCGCCTCCTCCTTGACGGCCTCCACCCGCTTCTTCAGCCCGGAGACGACCTCGTTCGCCCTGTCCTCCACCTGGAAGATCTGCCCCAGCCGTTCGAGGTCGGTGTAGAGGGCCTCGAACGGGGTCAGCTTCTCCGGGAACTCGGGGTAGTTGTAACAACTCTCACTGTGCATGAAACTCTGGATGCCGAGCTTGTCCAGGATCTCCGGGGTGATACCCCGCTCGTCCTTGAAGCCCGAATTCCAGCCGGCCACCACGAGATCGGACTTGGCCTCGACGACGAGTTCCTTGTTGAGGAGATCGTCACTGAGCATCTTCACCTTGGCGTAGTCACTCGCCCACGGTGACTCCTCCACCGGCGGATTCGCCGGCGGCATCACGTAGCCGTACACGTGGTCGGCCAGACCGAGACTGAACAACTTGTCGGCGCTTCCGCCTTCGTACGCCACGGCACGCTCGGGGATCGTGTAGGAGACCGGCTCGCCGCACCTCTTGACGGTGACCTCCTGGGGCGCCCTGGCGTCCGATTCGATCTCGGCGCCGCAGCCACTGAGCAGCAGAACAGCCGCGAGCGCGGATCCGAGCGCGGAGTGACGCCGCACCGAGCCGGGGAAACGGTTCGTGATCATGACGTGGTGGTGCCTTTCACCGGGAGGAAGGGAGGGAGTACAACAACTGCGGATCACCGGTCAGCGGGTGGGACACGATGCTGGCCTTGACGCCGAACACCTCGTCGACGAGTGCCGTGGTGAGGACGTCCTCAGGTGTGCCGGTGGCGACGAGGCGCCCCTCACGGAGCACGCCGAGGCGGTCGCAGGCGGCCGCGGCGAGATTGAGGTCGTGCAGCACGACCAGGACCGTGAGCCCCGAGTCACGCAGGATCGACAGCAGTTCGACCTGATGGCGCACGTCGAGGTGGTTGGTCGGCTCGTCGAGTACCAGGATCTTCGCCTCCTGGACCAGCGCCCGGGCCAGCAGCACACGCTGGCGCTCCCCGCCCGAGAGCGTCAGGACTCCACGCCTGGCGAGGTGGCGGATGTCGAGCTGGTCCATCACCCGTTCGCACAGCTCCCGCTCCCGGCGGCTGAGCGCCTGGTTGCCCTGGAGGTGCGGCGTGCGTCCGAGTGCGATGACCTCGTCGACGGTGAAGTCGAGTTCGACGGCGCCGTCCTGGGTCATGGCCGCGATGACCTGCGCAGAGCGACGCATCGTCAGCTGGGGGAGTTGCTGCTCGCCCACCCAGACGGTACCGGAGCTGGGACGCAGTGCGCGGTACACGCACCTGAGGGCGGTGGACTTGCCGCTGCCGTTCGGACCGACCAGGCCCACGACCTGGCCGCTCCCCACGTCCATGGACAGGTCACGTACCAGGCTCCTGCCGTCGGTGACCACCGAGAGCCCGTCAAGCCTGAGGTCCATCTCAACGCCCCCCGAACATGTAGCCCTTGCGGCGCATCAACGTGATGAACACCGGCACCCCGACAAGGGCGGTGATGACGCCCAGGGGCAGCTCGCGTGGTGCCACCAGCGTCCGGGACACCAGGTCGACCCACACCATGAAAATCGCTCCGGCCAGGGGTGCCACGGCCAGCACACGGGCATGGGTTGCGCCGACGACCATGCGCACCAGGTGGGGCATGACCAGCCCGACGAAGGCGATGGCGCCACTGACGGCGACCATCACCCCCGTCACGAGCGAGACCACGACGAGCAGGACCTTGCGGTGCCGGTCGGGGCTGATCCCCAGACTTGCGGCGGTCTCGTCCCCGAGGGCCAGCACGTCCAAGGCCCGGCCGTACCGGTACAACACGACCAGGCCGAGAAGGACGACCACGGAGACGACCGGGAGCGCACCCCAACTGGCGGCGCCGAAGCTCCCCATCGTCCAGTACAGAACCATGCTGGTCGCTTCGCTGTCCGGCGCAAAGTAGATCATCAGGCTCATCACCGCCTGGAAGCCCAGCGACATGGCCACGCCCGTCAGGACGAGACGCAGCGGGGAGAGCACACCCCGGCTGGACGAGGCGACATACACCAGGAGTGACGCGGCCAAAGCACCGATGAAGGCGCCGGCCGATACCGCGTAGATGCCCAGCGCCGCCAGTCCCCCGGAGATGGTGACACCGACGGCTCCGACCGAGGCGCCCGAGGAGACACCCAACACGAAGGGGTCGGCGAGCGCGTTGCGCACCATGGCCTGGATGGCCACGCCGACCGCGCTCAGCCCAGCCCCCACGAGCGCCGCGAGCAGCACCCGTGGCGTGCGGATCTGCCAGACGATCTGGTACGTGGTCACCTCGTCAGCGGCGACGCGACCACCGCTGACAGCCGCCCACATGTACCGGGCGGTCTCCCCCGGCGTGATCACGGCGGCTCCCAGACCGATGGCCGCCACGACCGAGACGAGGAGGACGACGAACAGCATGGCGCAGGCCGACGCCAGTACGTTACGGGAGACGAGCCGGCTCTTCACGTCGGTGACGGGTTCGAAGGGGGGCGCGTCGGCTGAGGTATCGGCGCCGCTGCCCGTCGATGGCGCGGAGGTTGTTGGCGGTGACATAGAACTGGGCCTTCCCGTATCGAACGGAACGTACGTGCCAGGCGCGTGGCGTCCACCCCTCGCTCTCGGGCGGACGCCGGTGCCGCTCCGGCTACGCGGGAGCAGACGCACCGCTCGCCTCGGCCTTGCCCGCCTGACCGGCGCGATGCAGGGGGACGGTGGCGCTCAGCGGCGCCACATCCCTCCCGTCCGAGGGTGACAGCGGGACCAACATATATGAAAATGATAATCAGTACTACCCTCTCCGGCAGGCGGCACCTCGCCGGACCGCGGAGGCCGGAGGTCGCACTCCGGACCCTTCCGGACCCACCCGCCGGCGCCGCCACTCCTGGAGCGCGCGGATCCGCCACACCCGGTCAACGAGAGGGCCCCGCAAGCGAGTAGGGCGAAACGCGATGGCTGCATCACACCTCGCACGGACCCAAGTCGGCATTGACAGTCATTTTCATCTGGTGGATGCTGCTCGAGCCCCGGGCCATCCTCCCCGTCCAGCGGCCGCGGTGTCGGGGCCCCTCCACGTGATCTGCTGGGAGCAGCATGTCGACCTTGCACGACCGCCACCGGACGTGGCGAGCGGCCTCATCCCGAGGTCCTGCGGGTGCAGGGCGAGTATCGGATCCAGCCAGGATCCAGCCACGCCCGCCCGAGCGGTGAGCGTCCCGCACAGCAGTGAGGGCCTGCTGTTCCCACCGTGGGCCGTCCTGCCGTGTCGCGAGCCGCACGAACGCCGACACGGCCAAGTGCTGCCGGGCCGTGTGGCGTTCCCCGGCCCGCGACGGTTCACACCAGCCTGACCCGGCCGCACCCGGTTCCTGACTCCAAGCGCTTCCACCACACACCCCGACCATCGGAGGACCGATGACCGACCGGACCGCAGCGTCCCAGGACGATGCCCGTGCCCTGCTGGACTCGCTGCCCGACACGCTGCCCCCGGACGAGATCCTCGCGATCAACAGCTCCAGGTCCGACATCCACACCACGCGGACGTACGACTACAACGGCTGGGCCTTCACACTGCCGCCGGGCGTCTTCAAGCCTGGTGACACCAGCCGCATCGTGCACGACCGGTTGCTGGACGGCACAATTCCCGTCAGGGGCCGGTCGTACGCGGCCATGGGCGTCGGCCTCGGCGTCGAGGCCGTCATCGCCGGCACCCTCGGGGCGAAGGAGATCTACGCCGCCGACATCCACCCGGACAGTGTGGCAACGGCCGCCGAGCACTACCGGCGCATCGTCGGGGACCGCCCGGACACCATCTTCCGACCCCTGGCGTCCAATCTCTTCGAGGAGTTCCCGGACTCCCCCCACCTGGACATCATCACCTTCAACCCGCCTGCGGTCAGCGCACGGACCAGCGATGACCCGACCGTGGTCCGCAACGTCTGTGTGGGCGCCGGGATCGTCATGCGCTTCTTCGACCAGATCGTCACGCGCGACCTGCTCGCACCCGAGGGTGAGATCTACCTGATCGTGTCCAACACCGCGGAACTGAGGCGCATCGTCGGCTACGGGGTGGACTGCGGGTTCCGTCCCGAGATCGTGCACCGTCAGACGTGGGAGGGCGACGACTGCCAGGCGTACCTGTTCAAGCTCATCCGCCACGACGCCGCCTGACCGGGAGGACACCTATGCATGAGCACATAGCCGAGGCCGTCAAGGAACCAGACGTCGTGGCGGTCCCGCCGGGCGCGATCTGCCTGCGTTTCGAGACGATGAAGCTGTACTCGGCCCTCGGTGCCGTACGCCACCTGCTGGACACCGGACAGGTCAAGCCCGGCGACACCCTCGTCGACAGCTCCAGCGGCATCTACGCCCACGCGCTCGCCCTGGCCTGCCACCGCTACGGCCTCCGCTGCCACATCGTCGGGTCGACGACGGTCGACCGCACCCTCCGTGTCCAGTTGGAGATCCTCGGCGCCACCCTGGAGCAGGTCCGCCCCTCCCGGAACCTGCGCCTCGACCAGAACCTGCGTGTCGAGCGGATCGGCGAACTGCTGCGCGAGAATCCGCATCACCACTGGATGCGGCAGTACCACGACTCGATTCATTACCTGGGGTACCGCGACGTCGCCGATCTCATCCGCAAGGAGGTGCCGGAGGGCCCGCTGTCGCTCGTCGGGGGCGTGGGCACCGGGGCATCGACCGGCGCCATCACCACTTACCTGCGCGAGGCGGGCCGGGAGGTGACGCTCATCGGGGTACAGCCGTTCGGCAGCGTCACCTTCGGCGCCGAGCACGTCTCCGACCCGGACATGATCATCGCCGGTATCGGCAGTTCCATCCCCTTCCAGAACGTCCGGCACGACCTGTACGACCGCATCCACTGGGTGAACTTCGACTACGCCATGTCCGGCGCCGTCGAACTCCTGCGGGTCGGCGGCATCTTCGCGGGCCTGTCGGCGGGGGCCGCGTACCTCGCCACGCTGTGGGAGCTCCGGCGCGACACCGACAGGACGTACGTCTTCCTCGCCGCCGACACCGGACACCGCTACGTGGACAGCGCCTACGCCAACCACGCCGACGCCGTGGGCCTGGGATCGATGCGACCGCATGAGGTGACGGCGCACGACGAGTTGCGGCACCCGTGGTCGGCGATGGACTGGCCGCCCGGTGACAACGCATTGGTGCGTGGCGGCCCTGAGCTGGTGCCCGAGAGGGCCTGACGTCGCAGGACCCAGACGAGCCCACCGGCCCGGCCGGCGGACACCGCGCGTACCGGTCCGAGGGACACGGTGACCGTCGAGGCACCGGGCGGGCGGCTCGCCCCTCACTCCCCGACTCCTCCACTTCTTTCGTCAACCGCCCGAGAAGGAACCGACTTGTCCCCCTCACAGCCGTACTCCGTACCCGAGCTCCAGCAGGCCGTCCTCGACGGCGCTCACGGCCCCCGTCCACAGGAGCTGGCCGTCACCAGCGCCTTCTGGCTTCATCACACCACCCGGCTCGCCGGCAGCCAGGTCACCTACCGCAACAACTACCTGCTGATGAGGTCCGGCGACGCCTTCGGCGCCTGCTCGTTCGAAGCAGGCGAGGTCACCCCCGACTTCTGTGCCGACGCCTCCGGGCACACCCTCGAGACCCTCATCCGGCACGACTCCGCGCCGGTGCGCGTCGCCGCGCTCGACGCCTACCTCGGGCGGGTACAGCCACATCGCAGCGCTGCGAACGCCGAGACCGTCATCCTGCCCACCGGAACGCCGGAGGAGCGAGCGCAGGCCAGGGACGCGGCCGTCGCCGGACTCCTCGACATCACCCACGGGGCGAAGGTCGCCCTCATCGGCGTCGTCAACCCGCTCGTCGCCGCGATCCGCGAGCGGGGCGGTGTCCCGCTGCCCTGCGACTTCAACCTGGGTACGACCAACTGGGGCGACCCCGTCACCGACGACATGACGCAGGTGCTGGCCGAGGCGGATGCCGTGGTCGCCACCGGGATGACCCTCAGCAACGGCAGCTTCGACCAGATCCTCGAACACTGCCGCAAGCGGGGGCTGCCTCTGGTGGTGTACGCCCAGACCGGCAGCGCCGTCGCGCGCGCCTTCCTGGGCACGGGCGTGACCGCGCTGTCGGCCGAGCCCTTCCCCTTCTCCCAGTTCAGCGCCGACGCCACCGCGCTGTACCGGTACCGGGCGGAGGAGGCGTGAGCGGTGAGCCCCTGGGGGCGGCAGCCCCCCTGGCACCGGGTGCGGCCGCCGACGCGGGCGAAGGTGCGGTACCTGGCGATCTGAAGATGACCCGTCTCCTGTGGCCGTACATGCTCGCCTCGGCCGTCGGGCTGGTGCCCTTCACCATCTACAGCACCTTCCTGGTGCCGATCGCCCACGCGGCTGACGGGAGCGTCGCCTCACTCGGCCAGCTGCGCGGCCTCGGCGGACTGGCGGCTCTGGCCGTGGGAGCCGCGCTGGCGCCGCTGATCGACCGCGTACGAAAGGAATGGGCGGCTGCGGGCGGGCTCGCCGTCCTGGCCGTTTCCGCCGCGCTCGGTGCGAGCGGTGACTTCCTGCTCCTGGCGGCGTTCTGCCTGCTCGTCGGCGCCGGCACAGCGGTGCTGAACCCGGCGCTCACGGCGGCCGCCGCCGACCGCTTCGACCACGACGCCGCCGCGGGGCGCGCGGCGACCCTGATCACCGCCACCCAGTCGCTGACCGCCCTCCTCGCGGCGCCGCTCGTGGCCCTGCCGGCCCTGCTGTGGGGCTGGCAGGGCGATCTGTGGGCCATCGCCGCGATCTCGTGCGTGCTCGCCCTCTACTTGCTCCTGCGGGGCCGTCGCCAGGATGCGGACGGTGGGGCCGGGGAGCCGCTACACCGGGTGGAGAAGCCGGGCTATCTGGAATCGTTCCGGCTGCTGGGCGCTCTGCCAGGAGTGGTCCCGCTGCTCCTGGTCGCCATGCTGCGGACGGCGGCCTTCATGGGATACCTCGCCTACCTGGCTGCCTTCTACGACGAACGCTTCAGCCTCGGGCCCGAGACGTTCGCGATCGTGTGGACGCTCAGCGGCACGTCGTTCTTCCTCGGGAACCTGTTCGCCGGGCGGCTGCTGAGTGGGGAACGGCCGAGGATACCGAGCGAGCGCCTGATGGCAGTGGCCCTGCTGGTGGCGATGTCCGCCCTGGTCGGCGTCTTCCTCACGCGGTCACTGTTCCTCGCCCTCCCGCTGACCGCACTGGCCGGCGCCGGACACGCTGTGGTGGCGGCCTGCGTCACCACACTGCTCGTACGCCGATGCGGCTCCCTGCGCGGCACGGCACTGAGCGTCAACGCCGCCGGAATGAGCTTCGGTGTCTTCCTCGGCGCCGGTCTCGGCGGCGTGGGGCTCACGCTCGGCGGGTACCCCGGTACGGCGGCGGTCCTGGGCGGGCTGACGCTCCTGGCACTCGTCCTCGCTCGAGTGGTGGCCCGGTCCGCTCCTGCGTCCACCACGGCCTGAGACACCGCCGCCCGCCTGGCACACGACACTACGCGGTCGACGACGTCGGGGTCAGTGTGATCTCCCTGCTCGGTGTCGTGTGGCAGACAGTGACACGGGTGCGGTGCCGGGTGATCCGGCGTCACCGCGCGGTCCGGGACACCGGCGCGGAGGGGCGGCTGCGGGCCGGTGACCGTCGCCAGGCACGCAGCCGCAGGCTGTGGGCACCAGGCTGAAGGGCATCCGCATCCCCGACACTCAGCAGGCGTCGGCCGTGCGCAGGGTCAGGATGCGGACGGTGCGCTCACCGGTGTGCGCGTCGCGTCCGTGACCGTGGTGACTGATCGTTTCGTCGATGCCTCACTTCCCAGACGCTCCGGGCCGCCCCAGCAGCCGGGCCCCTACCCACCCATGCGAGCGTCCGCGGGACATGGCATTCCGCGAGCCGGGTCAAGCGGTGCTTGCGCAGCGGCAGGCGCGGAACAGTTCCGCGCCACCCAGCCCGACCTCACCAGGACGACCGGGTACAGTGCGCGCCGGCAGTCTGGTTACTTGAGGAGGGGAAGCGTGACCGACACCAGCGAAACCCGATCCGCGGACGGTGCGGCGCGTGCGACCCAGCAGGGTCGACTGCGCCGCCTGATGCGCTACGCCCCTTCGATCGCCCCCGTCCTGCTGTGGACTGTGCCCTGCTGGGTGCTGCTGCACGCCGGCCAGCACTGGCCGTTCCCCGTGGCGCTGGGCGGCACCGCCCTGTTCGTCCTCGGCCTGATCGTCATGCCGCTCGCGATGGCGCGCGGCCACGGCCGGCGGCAGCAGGACTGGGCGGCGATCATAGGGGACACCCTCCTCGGCGCCAGCTGGGTACTGTTCACCTGGTCCGTACTGCTCGGGTCCCTGCTGCGCCCCGCCCTGACCGTGACCGGCGTAGGCGACGGTCAGGACCGCGCCCGGATCGTCACTTGGGTGGTCCTCGGCGTAACCGCCGCGCTGCTCGCCTGGGGCTACGCCGAGGCCCGCCGCGTACCACGGGTGCGCCAGCTCGACGTGCGACTCCCGCGCCTGGGAGCCGGTTTGGACGGCACCCGCGTCGTCCTCATCACCGACACCCACTACGGCCCACTCGACCGCGCCCGCTGGTCGGCGCGGGTCTGCGCGAAGGTCAACACCCTGGAGGCCGACCTGGTCTGCCACACCGGCGACATCGCGGACGGCACGGCAGAACGCCGCCGCGCCCAGGCCGCTCCTCTCGCCACCGTGCGAGCCACCCGGGCCCGGGTCTACGTCACCGGTAACCACGAGTACTACAGCGAGGCCCAGGGCTGGGTCGACCTGATGGACGAGCTCGGTTGGGAGCCGCTGCGCAACCGTCATCTGCTGCTCCAACGCGGCGGCGACACCCTTGTGGTCGCCGGCGTGGACGACGTCACCGCCGAGTCCTCCGGCCTGGCCGGCCACCGAGCCCACCTCGCCGGAGCCCTGAACGGCGCCGACCCCGACCTGCCCGTCCTGCTCCTGGCCCACCAGCCCAAGTTCATCGACCGGGCCGCAGCTGGCGGCATCGACCTCCAACTCTCGGGCCACACCCACGGCGGCCAGATATGGCCCTTCCACCACCTCGTCCGCATCGACCAGCCCGCCCTCGCGGGCCTCAGCCGCCACGGTGCCCGCACCCTGCTCTACACCAGCCGCGGCACCGGTTTCTGGGGCCCGCCGTTCCGCGTCTTCGCCCCCAGCGAGATCACCCTGCTCGTACTCCGCTCCCCGCAGCGGCCTCCCGCACAGCCCCGGTGAGCAGGGTCCTGGCAAACCTTCTCATCCCACTGCAAGGGTTTAGTCACTGCCGCCCGCGAGTCCAGCGTCGCGCACTACCTCGGCTTGGCTGTGCCTCTCCGAGTCGCGCGTCGTAGGGCGACGACGAGCAGGGCACGCGTGGGTGCGGATGGGTGGGCGCAGTCCGCCGCACGATCCCCACACCGCTCCCCATTGGCGCAGGCGCTGGGGGGACAGGGACTGCAGGCCGGGCAGCAGCACATCCTCCTCGTCCCGGCAGAAACGCCGGAATTGCTGAGACCTACTTGATGGTCAAAGCAACGGGGCGCGGTAGCACTCTCCGCACGAGGTGGCCCCCCGGTGGACGGTTCGCGGTGGCCGTGCGGGTGGACCGTGTCGCAGGAATGCCGGTGTGCATTGATCGGTGGGGCGAGCTCGACCGGGGGCCTCTTTCCCTTGGCCTTTCAGCGGGCCGTAAGGGCCTGCAGGGTGAGGAGTGTGAAGCCGCCGCAGGCCGTGCTGACGAGCAGCGCCACCGTGACGCACCGGCGGCGAAGCAGATCGCGAGCGTCGTGAGCGGCGCGCTGCCAGGCCAGCTCCGTCCGTAAGCGCTGGGAGGAGAGGAGGTGCTCATGTGCGTAAAGACGTACGAGTTGTCGGCGTTCCGTGGTGGTCAGGTGGGGCATGCGGTTGGCGAACGCCTCCGCCGCGCGCCGAGCTCTCGTGTGTTCGGTTTCGGCCGCGAGGTAGCGCTCGAGCGCGTGGAGTCCGGCGGCAGGATCTGGGGCGGCGTCATCCGCGGGTGCGGGCTTCATGTGTCGTTACGGTCCTTGCCCAGTGGATGAGCGATGCCTTTGCCGGGTTCGAAGACGTCTCGTCGGCCTGACTGCCTGGCCTCCTCCAGCTCGGCGATGGCCGGGTGGTGGAGGTCGAACGCGGGTGATTCGGAGCGGACCTTGGGCAGAGTGACGAAATTGTGCCGCGGGGGCGGGCAAGAGGTGGCCCACTCGAGGGAGCGGCCGTAGCCCCAAGGATCGTCGACGTCGATGCGCTTCCCAGTCTTGGCGGTCTTCCAGACGTTGTAGATGAACGGGAGGGTGGAGGCTCCCAGGAGGAAGGCACCGATGGAGGAGAGGGTGTTCAGGGCGGTGAAGCCGTCGGCGGCCAGGTAGTCGGCGTAGCGGCGGGGCATGCCTTCGGCGCCGAGCCAGTGCATGACGAGGAACGTGGTGTGGAAGCCGGTGAACAGGGTCCAGAAGTGGATCTTGCCGAGGCGTTCGTCGAGCATCGTGCCCGTCATCTTGGGCCACCAGAAGTGGAAGCCGGCGAACGTGGCGAAGACGACCGTGCCGAAGACGACGTAGTGGAAGTGAGCTACGACGAAGTAGCTGTCGTGGACGTGGAAGTCCAGAGGCGGAGAGGCCAGGAGAACGCCGGTCAGCCCGCCGAACAGGAACGTCACGAGGAAGCCGATCGACCACAGCATGGGTGTCTCGAAGGACAGGGAGCCCTTCCACATGGTGCCGATCCAGTTGAAGAACTTCACACCGGTGGGCACGGCGATGAGGAACGACATGAAGGAGAAGAACGGCAGCAGCACCGCTCCTGTGGCGAACATGTGGTGCGCCCACACCGTCACCGACAGTCCGGAGATCGCGATGGTGGCGCCGACCAGCCCTACGTAACCGAAGATCGGCTTACGGGAAAACACCGGAATGATCTCTGTGACGATGCCGAAGAACGGCAGGGCGATGACGTAGACCTCGGGATGGCCGAAGAACCAGAACAGGTGCTGCCACAGGAGCGCGCCGCCGTTCTCGGGGTTGAACACCTCGGCGCCGAAGCGCCGGTCGGCCTCCAGCACCAACAAGGCGGCGGCCAGCATGGGGAAGGCCAGCAGGACCAGCACAGAGGTCAGAAGAATGTTCCAGGTGAAGATCGGCATGCGGAACATGGTCATGCCGGGGCAACGCATGCAGATGATCGTGGTGATGAAGTTGACCGCGCCGAGAATGGTGCCGAACCCTGCCAGGGCCAGACCCATGACCCACAAGTCGCCGCCGACGTACGGGGCGCGCTCACCGCTGCTCAGGGGTGTGTAGGCGGTCCAGCCGAAATCGGCCGCGCCCTGCGTGGTCAGCAGGCTGCTGAGGACGATCAGCCCGCCGAAGAGGAACAGCCAGAACGACAGCATGTTCAAGCGGGGGAAGGCCACATCGGGGGCGCCGATCTGCAACGGCATGATCGCATTGGCGAACCCGGCGAACGTCGGAGTGGCGAAGAGCAGCAGCATGATCGTGCCGTGCAGCGTGAAGGTCTGGTTGTACTGCTCCGCGGACAGGATCTGCAGCCCGGGGCGGGCCAGTTCCGCACGCAGCAACAGTGCCATCACACCGGCGACGATGAAGAAGAAGAAGGACGCGCCCAGATACAGGTGGCCGATCTTCTTGTGGTCCGTCGTGATCAGCCAGCTGATCACGACGCTGCCGGCGCCCCGGCCCTCGACGGGCACCAACGTGGGTGGCTCGGTGGTGGAAACGTTCATGCGCAGACTCCCTCACGCAACGGGAAAGCAGTTCGGGCGCGCATCCCGTGCCCCGAGCTGCACGATGAAGATCCTTGTCTACCGGCACCGGTACCACGGCACGTGCGTCCACCACCCGCGCGTACGGGTGACACGGCAGCCAGGCCAGGAGCTTGACCTCGAAGACGGCGGGCGGGCGAGACATCGAACACGGCAAGTGGCCCCGCTCGGAGGGCTCGCGGCGGCCGTGGCGCTGGTTGGTCCTCGACGACGAAGCCGGAATCTCATGACGTCGCCGCACGCCGGGGCCTGCTCACAGCGCGGCCACACCCATAACGCGCGGGTGTCCGCGGCCGGTCCCGCAGGCGGGTGTCCATCACGGCGGTGACCCGCTACGAACCCGGCCACCGGGACCGGCTGATCGACTGGTCGCGCAGGGACGGCGGCCGACGTGACGGGCGCAAGAGCTGCCGCGACTCCCCGGACCCGCGATCCCTGACCGCTTGCCTCCGGCGCCGCGGGGACGTCGGTCACGAGCGGCGTCACCCGAGTGGGTGTGCGGGGACTTCCTCGGCAGGAATCCCCCGGGCACGACGAGGCCGGACGGGAACGCCTCGGAGGCGTGCGTGTACGCCTCCCGCACTCCGGCGTCGGCCGCCGGCAGATGCCGGGAACCCCCGGGCGAGCATGCCCCGCTCCGTCCGGCGTTGTTTAGTGGTGCTCGTACGGGACACGCGGATGGGCGCGGATGGGGCGTCCACCGGACGCACCGGACCGAACCGGCGAAGAAGGAGACGTCATGCCTGCTGGATCCAACGCGAAGCGCGAACGCCAGTACGAACACATCAAGGACAGCCAGGAAGAACGGGGCGCCTCCGAGGAGCGCGCGAAGGAGATCGCCGCCAGGACGGTGAACAAGGAGCGGGCCCGGTCCGGCGAGTCGAAGACCGCCTCCAAGACCTCGACGCAGGACACGAAGTCCGCCTACCGCCGCGGGGGTGAACGCTCCCACAAGGGTGCACAGGGGCCCACGAAGGACCAGCTCTACGAGGAGGCCAAGAAGAAGAACATCGACGGGCGCTCCACCATGAACAAGGACGAACTGCGCAAGGCCCTCGGGCGGTGACGTCCTCGGGCCGGTGCCATGTCGGCAGTGGAAAGGAAGCGGGCGAACATGACGGGCGCGGCGATCTTCGATGTCGACGGCACGCTGACCGACACCAACCACCTCCATGTGGTGGCCTGGTGGGAGGCGTTCCGGCAGGCGGGGCACACCGTGCCGATGCCGGACATCCACCGGGCGATCGGCCTCGGCTCCACCGACCTGATCGAGCGGCTGCTCGGATCCCACCGGGACCGGGACCAGGACTCCACCATCAGTGCCGCGCACAAGACCCTCTACGGGACCTACTTCGACCGCCTTCCCGCCTTCGAGGGTGCGGGTGACCTGCTGCGCACCCTGGCCGGGCGTGGGTGGCGGGTCGTGCTCGCCACGTCGGCGAGCGGCTCGGAGCTGGCGGCCCTGCGCCGGGCCGTCGACGCGGACGAGGCCATCCGTGACTCGGCGAGCTCGGACGACGCCTCGGAGGGGAAGCCTTCCCCGGAGCCCGTGCGGCTGGCCCTGGAACTGGCCGGGGCCGATGCCGGGCAGGCGGTGTTCGTCGGTGACTCCGTGTGGGACATGGAGGCGGCGTGCCGTGCCGGGGTGCGGGCCGTGGCCCTGCTGTCGGGCGGGATCCCACGGGCCGACCTGGAGCGTGCGGGCGCCGACGCGGTGTACCAGGATGCCGCCGAACTGCTCGCCCGCATCGATGACAGCCCCTTCGCACAGACGGCGGCCTGACGCCGCCGCACGCCCTGCGCCGCATCCCCCGGCGCCCAGGACGGTTTCGTGATCAGCAACGTGTCGGCACCGGTCGGCCGTCACTCTTCCGGCCGACCGGTGCTCCCTCACCCTCCCGAGCCGGGGTATTCACCTGTCCGCACCTGACCGCAGGAATCTTTTGCACCTGTTCAGGACTATTTGTGGTGCTTTCACCCTCGAACGGGTATCCGCAGGACATGAGCACTGGGAATCCCGACCCCGACCCGCGTGACACCTCCGGACTCGAACCCGGTGGCGGTGTGCCTGCCGGCGAGACTCCGCCCGGCGAGGGCAGCACGTCGGAAGCGGGACCGCGACACGCACCACCCAAAGGATGGGCCAAGGGCCCACTGATCGTCATCCTGACGCTCGTGGTGCTGGTGGCGGCCTTCTTCCTCGTCTACGCCCTGCTCCTGTGACCGGCGCAAGGACGACGAAGGGGCTTGTGACGTCCCCGGGCCGACGGGAACCGCCGTCCGGACGACACGTCCGTGACGCAGTCCGTGCCGCATGACGAGAGAACGAGGAAGCATGGAGATCGGTTACAAGCTGGCCGCCGAGGCGTTCGGCCCGGCGGAACTCGTACGGCAGGCGGTCCTCGCCGAGCAGGCGGGTTTCGACTTCGTCGAGATCAGCGATCACTACCATCCCTGGCTCGACAACCAGGGCCATTCACCCTTCGCCTGGACGGTGCTGGGCAGCATCGCGGCCAAGACGTCACGCATCGGGCTGGCGACCGGTGTGACGTGCCCGACCGTGCGCTATCACCCGGCGGTCATCGCGCAGGCGGCGGCGACGCTGGCGCTGCTGTCGGACGGCCGTTTCGTCCTGGGCGTGGGATCCGGGGAGCGGCTGAACGAGCACGTGGTCGGCCAGGGCTTCCCCGATGCCGTCCGTACGCGGCACGAGATGCTCAGGGAGGCCCTGGAGATCATCCGGCTGCTGTGGAGCGGGGGGTACCGGTCCTACGAGGGGAAGCACCTGCGGCTGGAGGACGCCCGGCTCTTCGACCTCCCCCAGGAGATGCCCCTGATCGCGGTGGCCGCCAGTGGCGGGGTCTCGACACGGATCGCCGCGGAACTGGGCGACGGCCTGTTCGCCACCGAGGACAAGCCGGAGATCGTCCGGGACTACCGCGACGCGGGTGGTGAGGGCCCGCGCTACGCGGAGGTTCCCATGGCCTGGGCCTCCGACGAGCACACTGCGGCCCGGGCCGCCCTGGAGACGTCCCGCTGGGCCGTGACCGGGTGGAAGGTCATGAGCGAACTGCCCAATCCGGTCAACTTCGACGCGGCGACCACGACGGTGCGCGAGGAGGACATCCTGGAGAAGTTCGCGTGCGGCACCGACCCCGCACGTTACGTCGAGGTGGCGCAGAAGTTCGTCGACGCGGGATTCGACAGGCTGGTCATGCAGAACGCCGGCCCGGACCCCGACGGCTTCATCGACTTCTACCGGGGCGAACTGGACGGGCGCATCCGCCGGCTGCGGCCGAACAGCCCGCAGGCCTGAGGCAGGCCGTCAGGGGGTCGCCGCCGAGACCACGTAGACGACCGGAGCCGCCGGATCGGTCATGTTGACGGTGATGTTCTGGGTGGGGCGCGGGTCCTTGTTCTTGTGGACCGTGCCCGCCCAGTCGACGCCCGGCCCGAAGTACCACCCGGTGATCTTGACGTCCCGTTCACTGATGGTGACCCTGCCGGTGTCCAGCGCGGCACGGCCGGTGCCGACACCGCTCAGGAAGCGGTCGAGCCCCGCGGACGTCGTACGGAACTTCACGTACATCCGGCTGGCTTTCCAGTTGTTCGTCTCGTAGTACTGGACCCCGACCGCGTTGCCCGGAATGGGCAGTTCGAAGATCCGGCGCTGCATACCGGACGGCCAGTCCTCGCGCAGCCCCTGGGCGGCGGCCTCGGCCTCCTTGTCCTTGCCGGAGCGGCGGCTCTGCCCTGCGGAGATCACCAGGTAGCCGGCAGGGATGCCGATGAGCAGCACGATGATGGTCAGCGTGATCAGGCGACGGCGGATCACCCTGCGCCGGTCCTGGGGAGGCGTCCCGTCACCGCCCCCGGAGGATGCGGCGGGCCCGGTGGACCCCGGCGTACCGGAGGAACCGGACGAACCCGCGGAGCCTGACGAAGGGGGCTGGCGCGGCGCGATGTGGTTCTCGGCTGCGGTCATGGTCGGTGATCCCTCGAAGCTGCGGTACGGAGCGGAGTGCGGATGGACGGGCCGCGGCGCGCGGCCCGCGGTCAGTCTGCGGTACGGGTGCTGCGCGTGTTACGGATGGTGCTCGCGGCCTGGTCGTAGAACTGTGCGTACCGCTCGTAGCGCTCGACCCGGCGGCGGTTGGTCCGGCGGAACCTCCGGGCGACCAGGCGTGCGAGGTCGGCGGCGCCGACCATACCCGCTTCGGGGCCGAGCTGGGCCTTCGCGATCCGGGCCTCAGGACGGTAGCCGCGGCCCGTGAGGTGGCGTTTGAAGGCGTCCCTCGCCGGGCCGATCAGCAGGTCGTCGGCCGCGCTGACCCCGCCGCCGATGACGAAGCAGGACGGGTCCAGGGCGGCCGCCAGATTGGCGATGCCGACGCCGAGCCACTGACCGATGTCCTGGAGGAGTTCGACGCACATCGCGTCGCCCTCGCGGGCCAGCTCGGTGATGAGCGGCCCGGTGATGTCGGGGATGTTGCCCTTGACCCGCTCGATGATGCCGTGCGCCACCGGGGAGTCCGCGGCGGCCAGCTCCCTGGCCTCGCGCACGAGGGCGTTGCCCGAGCTGTACTGCTCCCAGCAGCCGCGGTTGCCGCACGGGCAGCGGTGCCCGCCGGGCACCACCTGCATATGGCCGAACTCACCCGCCACGCCGTACTTGCCGCGCTTGACGTGCCCGTCCTCCAGGATCGCGCCGCCGATGCCGGTCCCCAGCGTGATCATGACCAGGTGGTCCTCGCCGCGGCCGGCGCCGAAGCGCCATTCCGCCCAGGCCGCCGTGTTGGCGTCGTTGTCGACCATCACGGGGACCACCAGCCTGGAGGCGATGGCGTCACGCAGGGGTTCGTCGCGCCAGGCGAGGTGCGGGGCGAACAGCACCTTGGAGCGGTCCGCGTCGACCCAGCCCGCGGCACCGATGCCGACGGCGTGCACATCGTGCCGGTCCGAGAGGTCGAGGACCAGTTCGACGATGGTGTCCTCGACGACCTTGGGGCTCTTGGACTTGTCCGGCGTCTCGGTGCGCAGGGTCTCCAGGATGTTGCCGTCGGCGTCCACGACGCCGGCCATCACCTTCGTCCCGCCGATGTCGATGCCGACGGTCGGGACTCTGGGCGCCGTGAGGTGCGAGCGCCGCTCCCTGGTGCCGACGGTTCGCAGGACGGTCGCGCGGGCGGAGCCGCGGTGGGTGAAGTCGCGGTACGTGCTCATCGTCCCTGCGCAGGTCGGGGGGCCGGGCGGTGATCCGTCCGGCGGCGGACGGCGCCCGCCGTGCACGATTCTGCCATTCCCCCGCCCTCCGGATCGGCGTCCGGCCCGGGAGCGGGGGGGCCGAAAAGGGACTTATGGGGTGTCGTCCTCGGCCGGACGGCCGCCGGAGCCGTCCGGTGTGGAAGCTCTTTCGAGCTCGTGGCTGAGCTCGTCGAGCTCGCTCCCGCCCGCCATCTGGCGCGTCAACTCGTCCAGCGTGACGTCGTCCTTGGTGTGGCTTCCGGACATGGCGCCACGCTTGAGCAGCACGAACCGGTCACCCACCAGATAGGCGTGATGAGGGTTGTGCGTGATGAGAACCACGCCGAGCCCGGCGTCCCGGGCGGCCGCGACGTACTTCAGCACGACCCCCGACTGCTTGACCCCGAGCGCCGCCGTCGGCTCGTCGAGGACGAGGACCTTCGCACCGAAGTACACGGCGCGGGCGATGGCCACGCACTGACGTTCGCCGCCCGACAGGGTACCGATGGGCTGGTCGACGTCGCGCAGGTCGATGCCCATGCGCAGCAGTTCCGCGCGGGTCGTCTCCCGCATCCGGCGTACGTCGAGACGCTTGAACGGTCCGGATCCCCTCGTCGGCTCCGAGCCGAGGAAGAAGTTGCGCCAGACCGGCATGAGGGGGACGACGGCCAGGTCCTGGTAGACGGTGGCGATACCCCGGTCCAGAGCGTCGCGCGGGTTGACGAGCGTGGTCTCGACACCGTCGATCAGGAACGTGCCGGCATCATGCCGGTGCAGACCCGCGATGATCTTGATGAGGGTGGACTTGCCGGCTCCGTTGTCGCCGAGGACACAGGAGATCTCACCCGCGCGGACCTCCAGCGAGACGTTCTCCAGGGCCCTGATGTTGCCGTAGTACTTGCTGACGTCGTCGAGCCGGACGAGCGCCGGGCCGGCCGTGTCCCGGGGAGCCGGAGCCTGGGTGGCCGTCATGTCGTCGCCTCCGCACGCTTGCGTACCCATGCGTTGAGCAGGGTGGCCAGGAGCAGCATCGCTCCCAGGAAGAACTTGAACCAGTCGGGGTTCCACTCGGCGTACACGATGCCCTTGCTGGTCATGCCGAAGATGATCGCGCCGACCGCGGAGCCGACCGCGGAGCCGTAACCGCCGGTGATCAGACAGCCGCCGATGACGGCCGCGATGATGTAGATCAGCTCGTTGCCGACACCCTCGCCGGACTGCACGACGTCGTAGGAGAACAGCAGGTGCTGGCCGGAGACCCAGGCGGCGAAGGCGACACCGAGGTAGAGCCCGATGCGCGTACGGATCACGGGCACGCCGACCGCGCGGGCGGCGTCGGCCTCTCCGCCGACGGCGAAGATCCAGTTCCCGAAGCGCGTACGGATCAGGATCCAGGTGGCGATCGCGACGAGCGCCGCCCACCACAGGATGGTGACCTTCAGCTCGACGTCACCGATGGTGAGGTAGGACGCGAAGACCTTACGGGCGGACTCGAAGCCCTCCATGTCCCCGATGGCCTTGGTCGACACGGTGCCGCTGATCAGTTTGGTGAAGCCGAGGTTCAGGCCGGTCAGCATCAGGAACGTGCCGAGGGTGATGATGAAGCTCGGGAGTTTCGTGCGGGTCAGCATGAAGCCGTTGAACGCGCCGAACCCGAGGGTGACCAGCAGCGACACGAAGACACCCACCCAGACGTTGGCGGTCATCTGGTAGCTGAACATCGAGGAGATCAGCGCGGAGCTGGTCACCATCACACCGGCGGAGAGGTCGAACTCGCCGCCGATCATCAGGAGCGCCACGGGCGCCGCCATGATCCCGATGGTGGAGGCCGCGTACAGCACCGTGCCGAGGCTGGAGGCCTGCAGGAAGCTGTCGGCGACGAGTGCGAAGAAGAGGAAGACGGCCGCGGCCCCGACGACCGAGCCGAGCTCGGGCCGGCCCAGCAGCTTGCGCAGCGGGGAGGTGCGCAGCAGGCGTTCGTCGGTGTGGGGCGCCGCCGGTTGCCCGGTCGCTGTCATCGCGTCCCCCGCTTCGTGTACTCGGCGAGCGCGTCGGCGTCGTCGGCGGTGATCACCTGCGGGCCGGTCAGGACGGGCCGGCCGCCGCCGAGCACGTTCTGGTTGTAGCGGTAGAGCCAGAGCAGGTCGACGGCCTCGTACCCCTGGAGGAAGGGCTGCTGGTCGACGGCGAAGCCGAGCGATCCGTTCTGCAGGCCGGTGGCGACGCTCGCGTTGAGGTCGAAGGTGTCGATCTCGGCCTTGCTGCCCGCGGTCTGCTTCGCCTTGACGGCGGCGGCGGCGAAGGGAGCGCCGAGCGTGACGACCGCGTCGATGCTCCGGTCGGAGTCGAGCTTGGCCTCGATGGACGCCTGGACGTCGGGCATGTTGGTGCCGTCGACGTAGAGGTTCTGCATCGTCCCGCCGAAGGACTTCTTGGCCCCGGCGCAGCGCTGCTCGTGGCCGACGTTGCCCTGCTCGTGCAGGACGCAGAGCACCTTCTTGCGGTCACGCTTGTCGAGCTCGTCACCGACGGCCTCGCCCGCGATGGACTCGTCCTGGCCGATGTGGGTGAGCGCGCCGAAGGCCTTGGACTCGGCGGAACCGGAGTTCACCGTGATCACGGGGATGCCGGCCTTGACCGCCTTGGCCACGACGGCCTTCATCGAATCGGGCTTGGCCAGCGAGACGATCAGGCCGTCGACCTTCTTGTCGATCGCCGTCTGGACGAGCTCGGCCTGCTGCTGGCCCTCGTCGTTGTGCGAGTAGAGGAAGTTGATGTTGTCCTTGTCGGCTGCCTGGTCGGCGCCCTTCTGGACGATGTCCCAGAAGGTGTCGCCATCACCCGAGTGGGTGACCATGGCGAACGTCCAGCGGGGCGTGTTCACCGCGGACCGGCCCTCGGCGGCCTGCTGGGCGCGCTCCTCCGCCCGCTTGCCGCCGGTGCTGCTGCATCCCGCGAGGGAGGCCGCCAGTACCGCTGCCAGCACGGCGCCCATCGCGCGTACCCCTGTCCGAACCCTTGCCACGACGCCGTGCCCTTCTTGTGCTGCTCGCTGTGCTGCCTGGTGAAGCCGGGGAGGGCGGACTCGCCGCCCGGCGGGCCAAGTATCCCCGAGCCCGTACCGGCATGGCCCGGCAGGGGCGCGGGCCGCGCCCTCCCGTCGTTCTAGCGACCTAGCATGACCGGGTCAATATTTTCGTCCGAACGTTCTTACCCGAGGCTGTCGGCCGGTGGTGTCAGGGCCGGGCCAGCAGCTGGAACTCGAAGGCGTAGCGCGAGGCCCGGTAGACGTGCGAGCCGAATTCGACCGCCCGGCCACCGTCGTCGAAGGTGGTGCGCTCCATCGTCAACAGCGGTGCCCCGACGGGCTCCGCGAGCCGCTCGCCCTCCTCGGCGGTGGCCGCGCGGGCCCCCACGGTCTGGCGGGCGCTGTGCAGGGTGATCCCGGCGGCACGCATCATCCGGTACAGGCCGGTCGACTCCAGCCGCTCGGTGCCGAGGTCGAGCAGCCCCGGCGGCAGGTGGTTACGCAGGAGCGCCACGGGCTCCTCGTGCGCGGACCGCACCCGCTCGACGAGATGGACGTCACTGCCCTCCTCGACACCGAGCGCGGCGGCGACCTCGGGGGTCGCCTGCTCGACCGTGTTGCGCAGCACCCGGGTCGCGGGACGTCGGCCGGCCGTCTCGAGGTCGTCGTAGAGGCTGCTCAGTTCCAGCGGGCGCTTGATGCGGCTGTGTACGACCTGCGTGCCGACGCCGCGTCGGCGCACCATCAGTCCCCTGTCGACGAGCGACTGGATGGCCTGGCGGACGGTGGGCCGGGACAGTCCGAGCCGTGCGGCGAGCTCCAGTTCGTTGCCGAGGAGAGTGCCGGGTGCGAGTCGCCCGTGCTCGATGGCCGCCTCCAGCTGCTGGGCCAGCTGGTAGTACAGCGGGACGGGGCTGGTGCGGTCCACGCCCAGCCCCAGGGCGGCGGAGTCGGCAGCGGGTCTGGGCACGGCACGGAGCGTACCCCGTACGGTCGAGCCGCACCCTTCAATTTGTCAGGACATATAGTTGACAGTGCGTCCGGGGGGCGGCACGTTGGGTGCATGCGCATCGGACTCATCGGCACCGGCCGGATCGGTTCCTTCCACGCGGGCGTCCTGGCACGCCATCCCGCGGTCGCCGGCCTGGTGGTGACGGATGTGGACGGCGTCCGTGCCGCACAGGTCGCGGCGCGGACGGGTTCGACCGCCGTCGCGTCCGCCGACGAGGTCATCGGGGCGGGGGTGGACGCGGTCGTGATCGCCTCGGCCACCTCGGCGCACGCCGATCTCATCGGCAGGGCGGCACGGGCCGGCCTGCCCGCCTTCTGCGAGAAGCCGATCGCACTGGACCTTGCGGGGACCCTGGGAGCGCTGCGCGAGGTCGACCGGGCGGACAGCGTGCTCCAGCTCGGTTTCATGCGCCGGTTCGACGCGGGTTACGCCGCGGCACGCGCCGCCGTACGCGGCGGCGCACTGGGCCGGCTGCACACCGTACGGGCGACGACGTCCGACCCCGCTCCCCCGCCGGCCGCGTATCTGCCCCTCTCCGGAGGCCTGTTCAGGGACTGCCTGGTGCACGACTTCGACATCCTGCGCTGGGTGACGGGCCGCGAGGTGACGGAGGTGTACGCCGCGGGTTCGGACGCGGGGCCGGCGATGTTCCGGGAGGCGGGCGACGTGGACACGGCGGCGGCTCTGTTGACCCTGGACGACGGCACACTGGCCACGGCGACGGCCACCCGCTGCAACGGGGCGGGTTACGACGTACGCATGGAACTCGCGGGCGAGCAGGCCCAGATCGCGGTGGGCCTGGACGACCGTACGCCGCTGGCCTCCACCGAGCCGCAGGGGCCGCCCGCACCGGCCAAGCCGTGGCCCGGCTTCCTGGAGCGGTTCGCCCCGGCGTACGAGGCGGAACTCGACGCGTTCCTGCGCGTCGTGGGCGGAGAGCTGCCGAACCCGTGCGACGGCCGGGAGGCGCTGCACGCGCTGCGCATCGCCGAGGCGTGCGAGTTGTCGCGCGCGCGGCACCGCCCCGTACGGATGACGGAGATCGCCGCGGTCTGAGCTTCCCTACCAGGCGACCGGCAGGGCGAGCGGCCCCCGGATCAGCATCCCCGTACGCCAGGAGAGGCCGGCCGGGTCGGTGTCGAGCCGCAGACCCGGACAGCGTTCCAGGAGCGACCGCAGGGCGATGCGGGCCTCGATGCGGGCCAGGGGTGCGCCTAGGCAGTAGTGGATGCCGTGGCCGAAGGCGACGTGTCCGCGGGCGTCCCGGGTGATGTCGAAGCGGTCGGCGTCCGGGAACCGGGCCGGGTCGCGGTCACAGTCGGCCATCGCGACCAGGACCAGTTCGCCGCCGCCGGGGATCACCGTGCCCGCTACGTCCAGCGGTTCGGTGGTGAAGCGGTACGTGGGCGTCTCGACGGGCCCCTCGTAACGGAGTGTCTCCTCGACTGCGTTGTCGATGAGAGCGAAGTCCGCGCGCAGTGCCGCCAGTTGGTCCGGGTGGTTCAGCAGTGACAGGGCGCCGTTGGAGATGAGGTTGACCGTGGTCTCGTGTCCGGCGACGAGCAGCAGCCACGCCATGCCGATGAGTTCCTCGGCGGAGAGACGATCGCCGTCGTCGTCAGACGTGTGGATCAGCGCGCTCATGAGATCGTCCCCGGGGGCCGCGCGCCTCTCGGTGATCAGATCGCCCAGGTACGTCGTCATGGCGGCGGTGGCCTCACCCCGGGCCTCGGCGTCGAGGGACGACACCGCCGTGTTGGACCATTCCCGGAAGGCCTGCCGGTCCAGGGACGGCACACCCAGGAGTTCGCAGATGACGGCCATCGGCAGGGGGAACGACAGCGCCTCGACCAGGTCCGCGCTCCGGCCCCGCCCGGCGAGCATGGAGTCGAGCAGGTCGTCCGTCATCTCCTGGACGCGCGGTGCGAGCTGCTCCATCCGGCGGGCGGTGAACTCCCTGGCCACGAGCCTGCGCAGCCGGGTGTGGGCCGGGGCGTCCGAGCCCAGCATGGACGTCCCCACGGACACCTTCCTGACCCCCAGCGTGGGCGACGCCTTGCGCCAGTCCTTGGAGAGCCGCTGGTCGGCGAGGAGTGCCCTGCCTGCCTCGTACCCGACGACGAGCCAGGCCTCCGCCCCCTCCGGGATACGGACCCGGTGCACCGGGCCCCGGGCGCGTAACCCCGCATAGACCGGATAGGGGTCGCGGATGAAGTCATCACCGAGTGCGCCGAGATCGAGCAGGGCTTCCATGGTCTTCACCTCACCAGCGCACGGGCAGACGACGGACCCCGCGGAGCAGCAGCCCGGGCAGCCAGTCGGGTTCCCCTTCGTCCGGGTCATGTGCGAGTGCCGGGCAGCGTTCCAGCAGCGTGCGGATCGCGATGCGGCCCTCCATCCTGGCCAGCGGCGCGCCCAGGCAGAAGTGGATGCCGTGTCCGAAGGCCAGATGCCCCTGCGCCTCACGACGGATGTCGAAGGTGTCCGGGTCCGGATAGCGGCCGGGGTCCCGGTCCCCTGAGCCCAGGGCCACCAGCACCGCCTCGCCCTGCGGGATGACGGCCGGGCCGACCTGGACGGGTTCACGGGTGAAGCGGAAGGTCGCCGTCTCGACGGGCCCGTCGTAGCGGAGCATCTCCTCGACGGCGCCGTCGATCAGCTCCGGCTCGGCGCGGAGCAGCGCCAACTGCTCCGGATGGTCGAGCAGTGCCCGTACGCCGTTGGAGATCAGGTTCACGGTGGTCTCGTGCCCGGCCACCAGGAGCAGGAAGGCCATGCCGATCAGTTCGTCCGGCGACAGCCGGTCGCCCTCGTCGTCACGTGCCTGGATCAGGGCGCTCATCAGGTCGTCACCCGGGGCGCGCCGCTTTTCCTCGATCAGCTCGACGAGGTAGGCGCCCATGTCGTGGACCGCTTTGCTCTCCTCCTCCGGCGAGAGGGGCGTGACGACGGCGTTGGACAGCTGGCGGAAGGCGTCCCGGTCGATGTCGGGTACGCCGAGGAGCTCGCAGATCACGGTCATCGGCAGCGGGAAGGCGAACGCGTCGATGAGGTCGGCGCTCCCGGCGGGCACCATCGCGTCGAGAAGGTCCGCGGTGATCTGCTCGACGCGCGGGCGCATCGCCTCGATCCGCCGGGCGGTGAATTCGCGGGCCACGAGCTTGCGCAGGCGGGTGTGGTGCGGGGCGTCCATCTCCAGCATGTTGGCGTTGATGGGATTGCTCGTCGCGGAGAAGAGCTCCGTCGTCCGCCAGTCCTTGCTGAACCGCTGGTCGGCGAGAGCCGCTCGGGCCTCCTCGTAACCGACGATCAGCCAGATCCGCTCGAAGTCGTCGGTGCGGACGGTGTGCGCCGGCCCTTCGGCGCGCAGCTTGGCGTAGTACGGATACGGATTCGCGGTGAAGTCCCTCGCCCCGCGCAGATCGACCACTGTCATCGTCCCGCCCCCTCAACCGGTCTGATCGGTTCAGCCTAGGCTGCCGCCCCGCCCCCCGTCCTCGTCCTCATGGAGGAGACCCGCGTCGTGGACCAACAGGGCGATCTGTACACGGTTGTCGAGTGCGAGCCGGGCCAGGATCCGGGAGACGTGCGTCTTGACCGTGGCGACGCTCAGGTGGAGCGCGGCGGCGATCTCGGCGTTGGAGCTGCCGCGTCCGACGGCCGACGCCACCTCCTGCTCCCGTTCGCCCAGTTCGGCGAACCGCTGCCGGGCGCGTGCCCTGCGTGCCTGACCGTCGTGCGCCGGGTCTCCCGCCGCTCGGGCCATGAGCCGGCGGGTGACGGCGGGCGAGAGGACGGGCTCACCGGCGGCGACCCGCAGGACCGCCTCGACGATCTGTGCGGGGAGTGTGTCCTTCAGGACGAATCCCGCCGCCCCCGCGCGGATGGCCCGGGCCACCTGTTCGTCGGCGTGAAAGGTGGTCAGGACGATGACCTCGGGGGCGCCGGGCCGGCGCCGCAGAGCCTCGGTCGCGGCCAGCCCGTCCACGCCGGGCATCCGGATGTCCATGAGTACGACGTCCGGGTGTGCCCGGTCGACGAGGGCGGCGACCTCGGTGCCGTCGGCGGCTTCCCCGACCAGGTCGATGCCGTCGGCGCCGCCGAGCATCAGGGTGAGACCGGCCCGCACGAGCGGGTCGTCGTCGACGATGACCAGCCGGACCGGTCGTGCCTCCGGCGACGGCGGCGTAGGAGTGCTCATGCCGGCCACGGTAGCCGGGCCCGGACCGTGAACCCGCCGTCGGGCAGGGGGCCGTGCTCCAGGCTGCCGCCGGCCAGGCTCGCGCGTTCGGTGAGGCCGATGAGTCCCTGGCCGGATCCGGGGACCGGCTCGAAGGGTTCGGCGGGGGCCGGATTGCCGACCTCGATGGTCAGCCCGTCGCCCGGTCCACCGGCCACCGTGACACGGACGGGCGCTCCTGGCGCGTGTTTGCGGGCGTTGGTCAGTGCTTCCTGGGCGATGCGGTAGACCGTGCGCCCGGTGGCCCCGGGCGCCTGGGTCGGATCGGCGACGGTGTTGTCCAGCCTGACCTCCATACCGGCCGAGCGGGACTCCTCGATCAGCGCGTCCAAGGTGACGAGGGTGGGCTGCGGCCGGTCGTCCCCGTCCCCCTCCCCGGGAGCGCGCAGCACCCCGATGATCTCGCGGAGGTCCTGGAGCGCCTCGTGGGCACTGTCCCGGATGACCCCCGCTGCCCTGCCGACCTCGGCCGGGGGCGCGTCGGGCCGGAATTCCAGGGCGCCGGCGTGGACGCTGAGCAGGGACAGCCGGTGAGCGAGGATGTCGTGCATCTCGCGGGCGATGGCCTCACGGGCCAGCCGCTGGGCCTGCGTGGCCCGCAGGGCCGCCTCGGTCTCGGCTCGGCGCGCCCGTTCCCGCAACGAGACGACCAGTCGGCGCCGCGACCGTACGACCATGCCCCAGCTGAGCACGAGGAGGACCAGCAGCACCCCGATGACGGTGGAGGCGACGAAGGACGTCTCGGGATCGGGGCGCAGCATCGGCTGTCCCGGGGCGATGACGAGTGCGCCCGCGCCGACGAGGGCCACCGGCTTGAACGGCCGGTGCACGGCCAGGCTGAACAGACCGATCAGCATGGCTCCGGCCGCGACCGGCTCCACGAGGGAGAGGGTCGTAAGGGCCACGGCGATTCCCACCGGCCACCTTCTGCGGGCCCAGAGCGCGCAGCACGACACCGCCCCGATGAGTGAGTCGGCGAGGACCACACCGTCCGGTGTGGTCGGGTCGGCCTCGATCGCCGCGAGGGCGGCCATCCCGAAACCCGCGGCGCAGAGGAAGGCGGTGATGTCGACGGCCCAGTCCCGCACGGTCCGCCGTGCTCTGCCCCGGTCGCCGGGCAGCTCGTCGTCGGCCAGGGCCGAGGGCAGCAGCCAGCGGTACTCCGTACGTGTCATGTCGACAAGCTACGCAGAGGTAGACGGGGAACGGCCGTTCCGGGGAGGGGAGATACCGAAGTCGTACGATCGGAGACTTTCGTCGGCACCTCGCAGACCGGTGGCCGACGCGGACCGGCGCCGGCCCGCGCCAGGCTCGGACCATGAAGAAATTCGTGGAGTCCGTGGGCTTCATCGTGTTCGCGCAGGGTGCCGCCGGACTGCTGTACGAGTGGACGGGCTGGTTCCGGTTGTGGGCCCTCGTGGCGAAGCTCGACTTCCTCGACGACTACGGGCTCTTCGTCAACATCGTGCTGGTCGTGACGGGCGGAGCCGTGATGATCGCCGCGGACTCGATCAGGACCTGACGTGGGACGCTCAGGAGGTGCCGTCAACACTCCGGCGCCCCCACGCCGTGCCCGCCAGCACGAGCCCCGCGCCCAGCACGCCCAGCGCGCCGAGGCGCTCGCCGCCGATCGCGATGCCGACGGCGGCGGCCCAGAGGGGCTCCGTGCCGAGGAGCAGGCTGACCCGGGACGGCGAGGTGCGGCGTACCGACCACATCTGCACGAAGAACGCGAACAGCGTGCAGAACACGGACAGGAAGAGCAGCCCCGCCCATTCGGCGGCGCCGAAGTCCGCCGCCACCGTCCAGGGCGCCGGCCCGGTCCCTGGGACGACGGCCAGTACGGCGAAGACGGCGACCGCGCTGCCGAGTTGCACCGTGGTGAGGGAGAGCGAGTCCGCGTTCCGTACCGCCTTGATGCGCGCCATCGCCAGCACGTGCACCGTACGGGCGAGGGCCGCGAGCAGCATCAGGAGGTCACCCGCGGAGGGGCTGGTGAAACCGCCGCCCTGGGTCAGCAGCACCACCCCGGCCACGGAGAGGCCCGCCGCCGCGAGGAAGGCGGCCGGGGGCCGGACCCGGGTCACGGCCGCCTCGGCCAGCGGGGTGAAGATCATCGTAAGACTGATGATGAGACCCGCGTTGGTCGCCGACGTGTGCACGACACCGTACGTCTCGAGCAGGAAGATGCCGCTGAGTACGAGACCCAGCAGGCCCGCACCACGCCATTGCGCTCCGGTCAGCGCCCGGAGCCCGCGCCACCCGGCGACGGCGAGGGCGGGCAGCACGATCGCGAAGCGGAGCACGAGGACGGCGATCACGGTGTGCGTGGTGGTGATGCCCTTGGCCGCGAGGTAGCTGGCGCCCCAGACGGCGGCGACGAGCAGGAGCGGAAGGTCGGTGACCCATGCGCGGCGGGAGGGGGCGAGCGCGGGCAGGACGGCAGAGGACACCTGGTTCTCCTGGTTCTCCACGGACGGAGCGATGTGGAGACCTCGCCGGCTCACACGGGGAGCGCTCACCGTACCGAACGGACACCGCCCTCGGGAACCTCTGTCAACAGGGCGGCTCGGCCACGTGTTCGCAGGGGTCGTCACCGGTCGAAGCGGTCTCCCGCCGGGGTGGGCTCCTCCTAGAATGTCGGTCTCGGGACGCTCGGACACACGGAGTTGGCACATGGGTGGAGCGCGGCTGGACGGACGGATCGAGCGGGGGAACCAGACCAGACAGCTGGTGCTGGGGCGCGCGGTCCACGTCGCCTCGACCGAGGGGCTGGAGGGACTGTCACTCGGCCGTCTCGCCACGGAGCTGAAGTTGAGCAAGAGCGGTGTGTTCGCCCTCTTCGGCTCCAAGGAGGAGCTGCAGCTCGCCACCGTGCGCGCCGCCGTGACCGTCTTCGTCGAGCATGTGCTGACTCCGACCCGGGCGGCACCACCCGGCCTGGGGCGCGCCTGGCGGATGTGCGAAAGCTGGCTCTCCTACTCGCAGCGCCGGGTGTTCAGCGGCGGCTGCTTCTTCTACGCGACCATCGCCGAGTTCGACTCCCGGGAGGGCAAGGTGCACGACGCGCTGGCCGCCACGCAGACCGGCTGGGTCACCTTCGTGGAGGCAACCATCGAGGAGGCCAGGGTGCGGGGCGAAATCGCCGCGGGCACGGACGTCTCGCAGCTGGCCTTCGAGCTCATCGCGTTCATGGAGCTGGCCAACGCGGAATCCGTACTGCACAACAACAACCCCGGTTACACCAAGGCGGCGCGGGCCATCCTGGGGCGGCTGCGTGCCGCGGCCACCGACCCTTCCCTGCTGCCGGCCGCCCCCTGAGCCGGTGGGCCCGGGCCCCGTCCGTCACGTCCCGGCCTCGAAGGTGCCGAACTGCGCCCGTCCCGCGGGCCGGTAGGTGTGGATCGCGATGCCGCTCCCGGTGGTCCGGGCACCGATCAGCTCGAAGGCCGTCGGCTGCCCGCCGTCCGGGAAGAGCCGCCTGCCGCTGCCCAGGTGGACGGGGAAGACGAGCAGGTTGACCTCGTCGATCAGGTCGTGCGCGAGGAGGGTCTGCGCCAGTGTGCCGCTGCCGTGGACCTGGAGCTCCCCCTCCGCCGTCCGCTCCTTGAGCCGTGCGACCTCGGCGGGCACGTCCCCCGAGATCACCGTGGTGTTCTCCCACGCCGGGTCGGTCAGGGTGGTGGAGACGACGTGCTTGGGGAGGGTGTTGAGACGTGAGGCGATCGGGTCCTGCGGGTCGGTGACCTTGGGCCAGTACGCAGCGAAGATGTCGTACGTACGCCGCCCGAGGAGGAAGGCGCCCGCCCGGTCGAAGACCTCGTCGGCGAAGGCCCCCATGCCCTCATCGGCGAAGGGCACGACCCAGCCGCCGTACTCGAACCCCCCGGTGGTGTCCTCCTCGGTGCCTCCGGGCGCCTGCATCACGCCGTCGAGGGACACGAACGTGGTGAGAGTCAGCTTCGCCATGGTCCCGCTCCTTCGTCCCGCTGCCGGAGGCCGTGGTCCATCCGGCAGTACGCGTGCTTCCACCTGTTCCGACCCCACTCTCGGCCGGAACTCATCGGTCTGCCCGGCGGGACCCGCCGCCCGGCCCCCCGCAACGGTCGTGCTGGGAGGCACAACGACCTGTGCTGAGGGGGCCGTCTCCCGTGCCCCGTCCTACGCTGACGGGGACGGCACGCGAACGAAACGGAAGACGATGAGCCAGACACCGGCCCCGGTCCGCAACCTCCACGACGGCAGCACCATCCCCGCGGTGGGCCTCGGCACCTGGCCACTGGACGACGACGCGGCCGAGGAGGCCGTCGCCGGTGCGCTGCGGCTCGGCTACCGACTCGTGGACACCGCGCTGAACTACAGGAACGAGACCGGCACGGGCCGAGGGATCGCCGGCTCCGGAGTACCCCGCCGGGAAATCTTCGTCACCACCAAGGTCCCGGGCCGCCACCACGGGTACGAGGAGACGCTCGCCTCCTTCGAGGAGTCCCGGAGCAACCTGGGGCTGGATTACGTCGACCTGTACCTCATCCACTGGCCACTGCCCCGGGTGGACAAGTACGTCGACACATGGAAGGCGATGATCAAGCTCCGCGAGGAAGGCCTCGTGCGCCACATCGGCGTCTCCAACTTCACGGCGGAGCACCTGGACCGGCTGGAGCGGGAGACGGGGGTGCTCCCCGTGGTGAACCAGATCGAGATGCATCCGCTGCTGCCCCAGGAGGAGCTGCGGGCCCTGCACACCGCGAAGGGCATCGTGACGGAGAGCTGGAGTCCGCTGGCCCGGGGGCGGCAGGTGCTCGAGACGCCGGAGGTGGTCGCCGCCGCCGAGGCCCATGGTGTGACGCCCGGCCAGGTCGTGCTGCGGTGGCACACCCAGCTGGGTGCGGTGCCCATCCCGAAGTCCGCCGATCCCGGGCGGCAGCGGGAGAATCTCGACCTGTTCGGCTTCGAGCTGACACAACGGGAACTGGACCGCATCGGGGCCCGGCCGCCGCACCGCTTCGGCGGGGACCCAGCTACGCACGAGGAGTTCTGACGGCGGCCGACGCCCGCGCGGGCGCGGCGCTCACCGGTTGCGCGGTGTGACCTCCGACATCCGGGACCAGTCGTCGCCGGGCACCTCGACGTTGATGATCTCCGGGACCTCGCTGACGAGCTCCGACATGGTGTCGATCGCCGCCTTGAAGTGCTCGGAGTTCACATGCGCCACGCCCGCCTCCTGCGAGGCGAACGCCTCGAGCAGGACGAACTGGTCCGGGTTCTCGACGCTGTAGGACCAGTCGAAGAAGAGGTTGCCCGGCTCCTGACGGGTGGCGAGGGTGAAGTCCTCGACTGCCGGGAGCCAGTTGTCCCGCTCGGCGGTACGCACGGTGAACTTGACGGCGATGAAGATCATGGTGGCTCCTGGTCGGTACGGCGAAGTACCGACCAGAGTCGCATATCCCTCAGGACGGTCACCTGATTCCTCCGTGGACACTCCGCCGTTTCGCCGTCCGGGTCAGTGGCCCCGGGTGCACGGTCCCGGGTCAGTGGTTCCTTTCGATGAGCCGGCCGGTGGGTTCGGCGAGTACGCCGTCGGCCGCGATCCGTGTGCCGCGCAGCCAGGTGGATCTGACGACACCGTGCAGGGACCTCATGGACATGGGTGTCCACGAGTCCCGGCAGCAGGACGTCGTCGCCGAAGTCCTCGAGGCGGGCGCCGTCCGGTACCTCCGCGTCGTACGGCAGGACCGCCTCGATCGTCCCGTCGGCGACGAGGACCGCTGCGGCGCGGGTCCCCTCAGGCAACCAGGGAAGCAGGAGCGTGGCCGCTCGGAGATTTCCACACCGTAGAAGTTCAATTTCGAGATGTGGAACGTAGAATGGGCCAGGGGCGGCACCACCACACCGTGGGGCCGAACGCGGCCCGGACCGCCGACACCAGGACAAAACAGGCCCTGACCGGCAAGGACGCCGGACCGGGAGCAGTGGGCCGATCGGGAACAGCCCGGTAGGCTGCTGCCTTGCCTCCGCTTCGAAAGGACCGTTGACGTGCCGCCGTCCCACGCCAGCACTTCCGACACCAAGCCCGCCGGTCCCAGTGGCGGTGTGCAGTCCCTCGAGCGCGCCTTCGATCTGCTGGAGCGTATGGCGGATGCCGGGGGCGAGGTCGGGCTCAGCGAGCTCTCCGCGAGCAGCGGACTGCCCCTCCCGACCATCCACCGGCTGATGCGGACCCTGGTCGTGTGCGGCTACGTGCGCCAGCAGCCCAACCGGCGTTACGCGCTGGGCCCGCGTCTGATCCGCCTCGGCGAGTCCGCGTCCCGGCTGCTGGGCACCTGGGCACGGCCGTATCTCCAGCGGCTGGTCGAGGAGACGGGCGAGACGGCGAACATGGCGCTGCTCGACGGGGACGAGATCGTCTACGTCGCCCAGGTGCCGTCCAGGCATTCGATGCGGATGTTCACCGAGGTCGGCCGACGGGTGCTTCCCCACTCCACCGGAGTCGGCAAGGCCCTCCTCGCGCACACCCCGGCGGACGAGGTGCGGGCCCTGCTGGCGCGTACGGGCATGCCGGCGGCCACCGAGAAGACGATCACCACGCCGGACGGCTTCCTCGACGCACTGGAGCAGGTGCGGAGGGCGGGCTACGCGGTGGACGACAACGAGCAGGAGATCGGGGTCCGCTGCCTCGCGGTCCCGGTACCGGACTCCCCCACCTCGGCCGCCATCTCGATCTCCGGGCCCGCGGGCCGGGTGACGGAGACGGCGACCGAGCGGATCGTGCCGATCCTGCAGCAGATCGCGAAGGAACTGTCCGAGGCGCTGGCGAGCAACGGCGGCTCCGCGAGCTGACACCGGCCCGCGCCGACGCCTCTCCGCTCCACTCAGGCCGGGGCCGGCTCCGACAGACGGCCGTCCGCCAAGCTCACCGTCCCGTCCACCCGGTCCAGATGCGCCCGGTCGTGGGTGACCATGACCGTGGCCGTGGAGCGTTCCCGGGTCAGGCCGAGCAACAGGTCGAGGACCGCCGCGCCGCGTTCGTGGTCGAGGGCGCTGGTCGGCTCGTCGACGAGCAGTACCGACGGTTCGTTCATCAGGGCCCGCGCGATGTTGATCCGCTGGCGCTGGCCGCCGGACAGTTGGTGCGGCCTGCGGTCCGCCTTGTCGGCCAGGCCCACCGCGTCCAGGAGGTCCAGGGCCCGGCCCCGGGCCGCGCGTACCGAGCCGTGTGCCAGATGGGCCATCACCTGAAGCTGTTCCACGGCCGTGAGCGACGGCAGCAGATGAGGCTGCTGGAAGACGATGCCGATGCGGTCGCGACGCAGGGCCGCCTTGCCGGCGCGGCCGAGCCCTGCGGTCTCCGTACCGGCCACGACGACACGGCCGCGGTCCGGGGTGACGAGTGTGGCCGCCACCGCGAGCAGGCTGGACTTGCCCGAACCGGACGGCCCGACGACTGCGGTGAGCGTGCCGGCGGGCACCTCGAGGGAGACCCGGTCGAGTGCGGTGAGCCTGGTGTCGCCGTCGGCATAGGTGAGGGTGACATCGGTGAGGGTGAGGGTCATCGGGCGCTCCCGAGTGCGGTGAGGGGGTCGACAGCGGTGATCCGCCGGATGGACAGGGCTGCCCCGAGCACGCCGAGGACGATCATCACGCCGGCCGGCACGAGAACGGTCGAGGCGTCGAGCACGAACGGCACGGCGCCGTCGTCCCCGCCGACCAGCGCGCCGATCCCAGCGGCCAGCGCGGTCCCCAGGCCTGTACCGGAGGCGAGCATCACCACGGCCTGCCCCAGCGCGTCCTTCAGCAGGTACGGGGTGGACGCCCCCAGCGCCTTGAGCACGGCGACGTCACCGCTGCGCTGGATGGTCCAGACCGTGAAGAAGGCGCCGATGACAAGCGCCGAGATGGCGAAGAGGAAGCCCCGCATCAGCTGGAGCGAGCCGTTCTCGGCCTGGTAGGAGCCGATCGCCGTGAGGGAGTCGTCGAGGGTGTACGTACTGGTGCCCGCCGCCTCGTCGCCGGCGGAGAGATCGGCGCCGCCGGTCGTGGTCAGGGCGATCACCGTGGCCTGCTTCCCGGTGCCACTGATGCGCTGCCAGTCGCCGAGCGAGGTCCACACCACCGGAGTGTGGCTGTACGAGGCATCGCCCGCGACCGCTGCCACGGTCAGCCGGGAGCCGGCGCCGAGGCCCAGCGTGTCACCGGCACCGGCGTCGAGGTCCTCGGCCGCCTGCTCGGAGAGCACGAGCCGACCGTCAGCCACGTCGGCGGGGGCGAGCCCGCCGTCCGGTTCGACGCCGAACACCGACACCGCGGCGGTGGGGCCGCCGTCGCCTTCGCCGACAGCGGCGTTCAGCGTCCGGATCCCCAGCGGCTGTGCGGCGGTGACCCCCGGCTGCTCCGCCCAGGTGCGCCAGGCACTCACCTCCACAACGGAATCGGAGAAGGACACCGCCCCGCCGTCCGGCGGGGCCGCGAACGCGATGCGGTCGGCGTCCAGCCCCGTGACGGCCGAGGTGTTCTCCCTGCCCAGGCCCGCGGTCAGGCCGGACAGCAGCCCCACGAGCAGTGTGATCAGCACGACGACCGTGCCCATGAGGGCGAATCTGCCCCTGGCGAACCGTAGATCTCTCCATGCAACGAACATGATTCCAGCCTCGGGCGCCGGACCTACGAAAACATCACGCGCCGGACGGGGCCGACATCAACCTTTCGATTGACCGGCCGGTCGCCCCTCGCGTCTACGCTGGAAGACCATGGACACGCGTGCGCACACCTCGGTCACCACGGCGCTGCGGCTCTGCCTGCACGCCCTGCTGGCAGGGCTGCTGGTGCTCGCCGCGCTGCGCGCGACCGGCGACGGCGTCCCACACACCACAGCGGTCGTCGTACTGGCGGGTGTGATGGCCGCGCTGTACGCGGCGGGCGCGCTCGCTCCCGTGGTCCAGCCGCACACCCGGGCCGCCGCCGTCTGGCTCGCCGCGCTGGGTGCCGTGTGGCTGGCGATGCTCGCCCTGTCGCCCGATGCCCTGTGGGTGGCCTTCCCGCTCTACTTCCTGCAGCTGCACCTGCTGCCGGTGCGCTGGGGCCTGCCCGCCGTGGTGATCACGGCCGCAGCGGCGATCGCCGGGTTCCTGCTGCACGGGCAGGACGTCTCACCCGGCACCTTCATCGGTCCGCTGCTCGGTGCGGCGGTGGCCGTGGCGACCGTGCTCGGCTACGACGCGCTGTTCCGCGAGAGCGAGCGGCGCCGCGAGCTCATCGACGAGCTGATCTCCACCCGGGCGGAGCTCGCCGAGGCGGAGCGCTCCGCGGGCACCCTGGCCGAGCGGGAACGGCTGGCCCGGGAGATCCACGACACCCTCGCCCAGGGACTGTCCAGCATCCAGCTCCTGCTGCGGGCCGCCGAGCGTTCGCTGCCCGAGGACGCGCCCGCGACGGCACACGTCCGGCGGGCCCGCGAGGCCGCCCAGGACAATCTGGCCGAGGCCCGCCGCTTCGTCCGCGCGTTGACCCCGCCGGACCTGCAGCAGGGCTCCCTGGCGGCGGCCCTGTCCCGGATGTCCTCCCGCACCTCGGCACCGGACCTCACCGTGCAGTTCGCGGTCAGCGGCAGTCCGGTCGAGCTGCCCACCCCGTACGAGGTGACACTGCTGCGTACCGCGCAGTCGGCTCTGGCCAACGCGGTGCAGCACGCGGGCGCACGGCGGGCGGAGATCACGCTCAGCTTCATGGAGACGTCGGTGGCCCTGGACGTGGTGGACGACGGCCACGGTTTCGACACGGCCGCCGAACCGGCGACGAGCAGCGGCGGCGGGTTCGGCCTGCCCGCGATGCGTGCGCGGGCCCGTTCGCTGGGCGGGACGCTGAGCCTGGAGTCGGGGCCGGGCCAGGGGACGGCGGTCGCCGTCACACTGCCACTTCCGGCCGGCGAAGCGCAGGACCCGGACCGTCCGAGCACCGGAGAAGGCAGAGCCGTATGACCGACCCGATCAGGCTGCTGCTGGCCGACGACCATCCCGTGGTCCGCGCCGGGCTGCGCGCGGTCCTGGACACCGAACCCGACTTCCAGGTGGTCGCCGAGGCCCCCACCGCCGAACGGGCCGTCGCTCTGGCGGCGACCGGCGCGTGCGACGTGGTGCTGATGGACCTGCAGTTCGGCTCGGGCATGCACGGGGCGGAGGCCACCGCGGCGATCACCGCCGTTTCGGACGCACCCCGTGTCCTGATCCTCACCACGTACGACTCGGACGCCGACATCCTGGCCGCCGTCGAGGCGGGCGCCGGCGGCTATCTGCTGAAGGACGCCCCGCCGGAGGAACTGGCCGCTGCAGTGCGCACAGCGGCGGCCGGCCGATCGGCGCTGGCCCCCACCGTCGCCCACCGGCTGATGGACCGGATGCGGACACCGGCTCAGGCTCTGACCAAGCGTGAGCTGGAGGTGCTCCAGCTGGTCGGCGAAGGTCTGTCGAACCAGCAGATCAGCAAGAAGCTCTTCCTGAGCCAGGCGACCGTGAAATCCCATCTGGTACACATCTACGCCAAGCTGGGTGTCGACTCACGGACATCGGCGGTGGCCGCGGCGACGGCGCGCCGCCTGATCCGTCGCTGACGCCGCGAACAGCACGGGTATCACGGACGACGGCGCGGCGGCTCGCCGAAGAGATCGACGGCACCCCGGACGGCCCGGAGGCCCGGGGCCAGCGCGCTGACCGACCCGATGGCCCCCGCGATCAGGAGCAGCGAACGGCGCAGCCGGGGTATCTCGGGCCTTCCGCCGACCGCCATGGCGGCCAGCGCGGCCAGCTCCTCGTCGGCGATGCCCCGGTCCGGGAACTCGGTGGGAAGTACGGCCAGTTCGCGGCGGAGCCGTGAGACGGCCGCGCTCAGCTCCGTCACCCTCGGGTCCTCGTCGCTGCCGGCCAACCGCTCCTGCCCCACGCTTCGCAACAAAGCACTCCCCCTCGCACGTCACTGTGCCGGTCCGCAAGTCAACGCCATCCGAGGGAGCCTGCGCCACTGTGCGAACAAGAAACAGCGTACCTCCGGGGGGTGACAGCCCCGATGCCGATGCGCATGCCCCAGTGATATCCAGGGCACATGGCTCTCACACGAGGAACTCCCGTCATCGCCGGGGTGCTGCTCGCCGCAGGTGGCGGCCGTCGCCTCGGCGGCCGGCCGAAGGCCCTGCTGGAAGACCGGGGCAGCCCCCTGGTCGAGCACGCGGTACGGGTGCTGCGTGACGGCGGGTGCGATCCTGTCCATGTCGTGCTGGGCGCTGCGGACGAGGAGGTACGGGCCCTGGCGGACCTCTCGGCGTGCACGGTGACGGTGAACCCGTTCTGGGAGCAGGGCATGGGCTCCTCGCTCCGGGCCGGGTTGGCCTCCCTCGCCGGCGCGGACGCGGACGCGGCCCTGGTGCTCCTGGTCGACCAGCCGGGGATCGGGGCGGAGGCGGTGGCGCGGGTCCGCTCGGCGTACCGCTCCCGGACCGCTCTGGCGGCAGCCTCGTACGCCGGGGAGCGAGGTCATCCCGTGCTGTTCGGGTCCGACCGGTGGACGGACATCGCGGCCGGCGCGGTCGGTGACCAGGGGGCGCGGGCCTATCTGCGGGCGCACCGCGATGCGATCAGGCTCGTCGAGTGTTCCGATGTGGCTCAGGCGTACGACATCGACACGGCGGAGGATCTGAAACACCTGGAGTGAACGGACCGTGTCGGACCTGGCACTCCGCGCCACCACGGCGGCACGTCTGTCGACCCGGAGAGTCTCGATATCAACAAACCATTGAACTTCCACCATGAGGAAACTAATATCCACTGATCAGAAGCCCATGGTTCCGCTTCCGGTCCTCGGCGGTATGCATGGCCGTATCTCGGAGCCCTGGCACCCCGTGCCGTCCCGGGCGACCCGGCGGCCAAGGGATGCCGCCGCACCATCCGCTGAAGGAGTGACAGCTCATGTCCGCACCAGCGCCGTCCCCGCTGGCCATCGTCGATGCCGAGCCCCTGCCGAGGCAGGACGAGGTCCTGACCGATGCGGCCCTCGCGTTCGTGGCCGAGCTGCACCGGCGGTTCACGCCCCGGCGTGACGAGCTGCTCGCCCGCCGTGGCGAGCGCCGCGCCGAGATCGCCCGCACCTCCACGCTGGACTTCCTGCCGGAGACGGAAGCGGTCCGCGTGGACGACACCTGGAAGGTCGCCCCGGCTCCGGCCGCACTGGATGACCGCCGGGTGGAGATCACCGGTCCGACCGACCGCAAGATGACCATCAACGCCCTGAACTCGGGCGCCAAGGTATGGCTCGCCGACTTCGAGGACGCGTCCGCCCCCACGTGGGAGAACGTGATCACCGGCCAGCTCAACCTGATCGACGCCTACACCCGGAACATCGACTTCACCGACCCGAAGTCCGGCAAGTCATACGCCCTGAAGCCCGCCGAGGAGCTCGCGACCGTCGTCACACGCCCGCGCGGCTGGCACCTGGACGAGCGCCACCTGCAGCTCGACGGCAGGCCGGTGCCCGGCGCGCTGGTCGACTTCGGCCTCTACTTCTTCCACAACGCGCAGCGCCTGATCGACCTCGGCAAGGGCCCGTACTTCTACCTGCCGAAGACGGAGTCCCACCTGGAGGCCCGCCTCTGGAACGAGATCTTCGTGTTCGCCCAGGACTACGTCGGCATCCCGCAGGGAACGGTCCGCGCGACGGTCCTGATCGAGACGATCACCGCCGCCTACGAGATGGAGGAAATCCTCTACGCGCTCCGCGACCACGCCTCCGGACTGAACGCGGGCCGCTGGGACTACCTCTTCTCCATCGTGAAGAACTTCCGTGACGGCGGCTCGAAGTTCGTCCTGCCTGACCGCAACCTGGTCACGATGACCGCCCCGTTCATGCGGGCGTACACCGAACTCCTGGTGCGCACCTGCCACAAGCGCGGCGCGCACGCCATCGGAGGCATGGCTGCCTTCATCCCCTCGCGGCGCGACGCCGAGGTCAACAAGGTCGCCTTCGAGAAGGTCAAGGCCGACAAGGACCGCGAGGCGGGCGACGGCTTCGACGGCTCCTGGGTGGCCCACCCGGACCTCGTCCCGATCGCGATGGCCTCCTTCGACGCGGTCCTCGGCGCCAAGCCGAACCAGAAGGACCGTCTGCGCGAGGACGTCTCCGTGGCGGCGGGTGACCTGATCGCCATCGACACACTGGACGCGAAGCCCTCGTACGACGGCCTGCGCAACGCGGTCGCGGTCGGCATCCGCTACATCGAGGCCTGGCTTCGGGGCATGGGGGCTGTCGCCATCTTCAACCTGATGGAGGACGCGGCCACCGCCGAGATCTCGCGCTCGCAGATCTGGCAGTGGATCAACGCGGACGTGGTCTTCGAGAACGGCGAGCACGCCACGGCTGACCTGGCCCGCAAGGTCGCGGCCGAGGAACTGGCCGCGATCCGCGCGGAGATCGGCGAGGAGACCTTCGGGTCCGGCAAGTGGCAGCAGGCCCACGACCTGCTGCTCCAGGTCTCGCTGGACCAGGACTACGCGGATTTCCTGACGCTGCCGGCGTACGAGCAGCTGGGCTGACACCTCTCGTGTGCGCGAACGCCCCCGGTGCCGACGGCGCCGGGGGCGGCGTGTGTCGCGATGCGATCGGCTTCAGGAAGGCGTCAGGCCGACACATGTGAACCGATGTGCGCTCACCCCCATAGCCGACCTGCGGGTCGGCGGTGCAACCCCCACCACGAAAGCGCCGCACCCCGGAGTCACCGCACCGGGGTGCGGCGCTTCCTGCGTGCGGGGAGGTCGGCGCGGACCGCGAGTGCGAAGCACACGACGGTGCGCAGCAGCAGGACGTTCACAGCCGCCCCCAGCCCGCACGCCAGGGCGTGGCCGGCGTCGCCCGCGCCCCCGCCACCGTCGAACACGGCGGCGAGCGGGAGGAGGATGAAGGCGTACAGGATGTTCAGCCCCGGCTGGGACAGCCCGGACAGCAGCGAATCCACGGGGGTGGGGCCGTGTGCGCCGACGACGAGCCCGCCCGCCGCCATCGCGGAGACGTACACGACGGCTCCGATCCGGGCGGCACGGCGCCGGCGGTTACGTCTCATCGTGGGTCCTCCCGGGCATGGCACCTGCGGTGCGGTCAGCCGCCCCTGCGGCGCGACCGGCCATGCGCTCCATTATTGAACACGTTCATTTCTACTGACGCGCCGGCCCCGTGAGGGCGCGCACCGCCTCGTGGGCGGCGAACCCCGGTGGCGTCCCGCGAGCGGAGGAGCACCCGGCAGGTGACCGCCGGGACCGACCGGCGGTGCTCCCCGGGAAGGGCCGTGCCCGCTCATGGGCACGGGCCCGTGAGAGATGAGTGCGGCTACTCAGGCCTCCAGGCGCTCGCGCGGCCGACGATGGGGATCGGCGTAGTCGAACTCAGGAGACCGGACATGCTCAGCCGCCTCGCCCGAACTCTGGTGCCCGCCGTCGGCCGCCTCACCATCACAGCCGACGCGGGCGCCGCGTTCGCCCCCGGCAGCGTCATCGTGGCGAACCACACCTCGTTGGCCGACCCCGCCATCGTGCTCGCCGCGCTGCACAGCCTCGGGGCCCGTCCGGTCGTCATGGCGGCGGCCGGACTGTGGCGTGTCCCGGTGCTCGGCCACGCGCTCGCCCGCGAAGGGCACATCCCCGTCCACCGCGGCGACCGACGCGCGGCGAACGCCCTGGACGAAGCCGCGGAGGCGCTCGAACGCGGACGCCTGGTCCTGATCTACGCCGAGGGCGGCATCCCGCGCCGGGCGGACGCCGCGGAGGCGGCACCCGAAGCCTTCCGCAGCGGCCTGTCCCGGCTCGTCCGGCGTACCGGGGCGCCGGTGGTGCCCGTCGGTCAGGCCGGCGCCCGTCGGGTCACCTCGGGAAGCACGGCCAAGCAGCTCGCGGGGCTGTTCACGGCGCCGCTGCGCCGTCCGCACCTGCATGTTCACGTGGGAGAGCCCCTGAAGCTGACCGCGGACGGTGCCGCCCGGACCGAGCAGGCCCGCACAGCGGTGACCGCCGCCTGGCGCACGGCCGCCGCGCGGCTCGGAGAACCCGCCGCACTCGCCGCGTGAGCAGCCTCGCAGGCACCGTCGCCCCCGTCGACTCACCCGCCGGACGGGATGTCCACGTAGTCCTTGAACAGCAGCGACACGGTGTGCCGGTCGGACGGCCAGTTCGGCACCGCGATGGTCTCCTCCACGCCGGCTGTCCCGCGCATCGTCCGGGTGACCGGAATCGTTCCGCCTGCCTGGTCGTCGGCCGGCAGTGAGAGGTCGGTGGCCGTCAGGAACGGGACCCGGTCGAAGGGCGGCAGCGCCGCGTCGAGGTGGCTGACGCCGTCACACCCCTTGTCGAACACGAACAACCCGAGTATCTGGCGTAGTTGTGGGGAGACCGCCGGGTTGAGGACATCGGTCCCCGCGATGCGGAGCCTGTCGTCGTCCGCCGTCCCGGCCCGCCACTCACGTGCGCGGACGATGGTGAGTGCCGTCTGCGCGGAGCAGGCGTCGATGGAGTCCGCGACGCCCCCCGGTGGGGAGACCAGCAGGCGCACGAAGCGGTCGCCGCGCTCGAACGGTTCGAAGTAGAAGTGGCTGGTGCGCTCGCCGGGGCGGACGAACGCCAGCTCGTAGTGTCCGCGTCCGCTCACTCCGAGCGGGCCGAATGCACCGTCCGCGCCGGTCCGCACGACGTGCTGCGGAACAAGGCCCGCCCGGGCACCGGTGGCGGGGTCGAGCCTCCACACCTCCAGGCGGCCCGCAAGGCCCTTGTTCTGCGGGAAGTGCACGGCGCGGCCGGCGATCTCCACCGAGGCGGGCAGCTCGGGCAGCACCCGGGTGGTGAGCGGCGGCCGGTCACGGAGGAACGCGTAGATGTGGCCGAAGCTCTCGGCGGAGGTGGCGCTCTCCGTGTGTCCCGCCTGCGGCTCGTGGACGTTGACCGCTCCGCCGATCGAGCCGTTCGGCTGGAGGCTGCTCCAGATGGCGAGGGTGGGCACGCCGCCGGGCTGCGCCGCGGCCGTACGGCCGTCCAGGTTCACGTACTTGGCGACTTCTGCCGCCCTTTCCGGCACGGAGAGGTAGGCGTGCACCACCCGCGTACCGCGCGAATGGGCCAGGATGTCGACCTGCTGTGCGCCGGTGCGCGCCCGGACGGAGTCGACGAGGTCCTCCAGCCCGGCGATCGCGTGGTCGTCGGTCGCGACGGAGGTGTCGTACTCGTGGACGTACAGCAGGTCGTCGCGGTAGCCGTTGCTGGAGAACCGCTTGGCCTGGGACTGCCACTGCTGGGCCGAACCCTCCTGGCCGTGTACGAAGATCACGGGATTGACCGTGGTGCGCGGTGCGGTCGCCGCCTGCGTCGGGGTCGCCAGGGCCGCGACTGTTCCGACGAGTGCCAGAAACACCGCGAGCAGCGTGGCCCGGCCCGTCCGGGCCGACTGGGAACCGGTCATCGTGTCCTCCGAGTTGCCGTCGTCGGAGTCGGAAACTACGGCCGGTGGAGCCGGGCCCACCAGCCGCAGGACCGAGGGTGAGACAGCGGTCTCAGTCCTGCCCGGTGACGTTCAAGGTGTTTGCCGGAGTACGGCGCGGGCAGTGCGCTCGGCCAGGCCGAGGTCCGGCCGTCGGTTGCTCAACAGCTCGGCGTACAGGGCGGATTCGACGACCCGGACGTAGAGGTAGGCCAGATCGTCGATGCCGGAACGGGGCCAGAGCCGGTCCCTCTCCCCCGCTTCCAGCAGGATGCTCCGCTGGGCGAGGACGGCGCGCCGGTGGACGAGACCGCCGGTCAGCAGGCGTCGCGCCGTCTCGGGTTCGGCGCGCAGGAAGTCCCTGAAGGGGGCGGAGCCGCGCAGCGCGGTGACGAAGTACCGGGTGATCTCCAGGACGCCGTCCACGCCCGTACCCGTACGGCGGCGTCGCGCCCGGTCCAGAAGATGGTCCCCCAGCTCCCACAGCACATCGGCCAGGAGTCCGTCCCGACTGCCGACCACGCGGTAGAGGGTGGCCCGGCTGACCGCGAGGTCCTGGGCGAGTGCGTCCATGTCCACGGTGCCGTGCCGCAGGAAGAGCCCGCAGGCGCGGTGCACGACGTGACTTCGGGTGACCACCCGCCGGGAAGCGCGCGCGCCTCGCATGACCGACCGCCTCCTCCCCCGCACCTCCGCCGGGCCGGTACCTTAGCGCGCGGGCGGGGCCGGGGACGAGCAGTCGCCGGACGGCCGGCCGCCGGCCGGAAGGGCAGCCGGGCCGTGCCCGCCCCTCATCGCCCGTCCTCGCGTGCCCGCGCCATGGGCAGCAGCTTCCCGATGTCGGCGGGCAGCGCGGCTTCCAGCTTCTCCATCAGCTCGGGTGCGACCGCCGCGTCCAGGACCTCGAACACGGCGGCGGTCTGCTCCAGTGCGACCTCCTCGGACACTCCGGCCCGCCAGGCGACCCGGCCCGCGAACGCCGTGAGGTCGAAGCGCTCGCCATGTCCGCTGCGCTCCGGCTCATGGGCGGGCACTCCGGCCTCTCCGGCGCCGTCGGTCACCGATGCGGCCGGCGCCGACGGCAGCTGGGCGAACAGGTGCCCGGTGAGCCCGTCGGGCAGTCGTTCGGCCAGTGTCCGGAGCACCGCGCCGGTCACCCGCTCGGCGGCTTCCCTGCCGGACAACCGCGCCCGGGCCTGTACATTCCCGATCAGCTCCTCGTACTGCATGAAGCCATCCCCTTCGGTAGGCGCGGCGTACTCCGGGGGCGCTCACCGGGCACCCGTGATCCGACATCTAGCCCATAAAGGACATGTTACGTGTCCTGTGTCGTCGCCTGGCGCCTGAGCCGGGGCCCCGGCGAGGGGGCCGTCCGCGTGGAGCGGCTCGAACCAGCACGGAAGCCACCCGGGCGGAGAGATACTGATCGTGGCAGCCGCCTCGCCGCGCGCCGGCTCCGGGCAGGGGCCGGGGCGGCGGGGGCGCACCTCTGCCGATGCCTCCGAGGGGAGCCGGGCATGACCACGGCGAAAGACCTGTTCATCATCACCATGGCCCCGAAGCCGGACCACGCCGTGGGACAGGGTGACCTGTCGCTCGCACTCGCGGGAGCCGAGCTGATCGACCTCATCGGTGCGGGGGCCGTCACCGTGGACGGTGACCGCATCGTGCCGGGCGGGCCGCCGGCGCCGGACGATCGCCTCCTCGGCGAGGCCGCGGCGCTGCTCACTCGGCATACGCCTGGCGAGCGGATCGAGGACTGGCTGTGGCGCCGGGGCCGCGACCTCGCGGCCACATATCGGACCGCCCTTGAGGAGGACGGCGAGCTGACCCGGCAGCGGAGCGGCCGGCTGTCCTTCGGCTCGAAAGGCGTGGAACCGGTCGATACGCCCAGCCGCCGCCGGGCAGCCGGCCGCTGGGAGGTGAAGGAACCCGTCCTGGCCGCCCTCGCGCTGGCCGTGGGCATCGACGGCGGACGGTCGGACGACGACCCCGGGCTCGATGACGAGGCGGTGACGACCGTGGTGGCCGCCGTCCACGACGCGGTGATGGAGCTGGAGGCCGTACGCCAGAGGCGGACCATCGAGAACTCGGCCTTCGCCAACCTCTGGCGGGGACCGTGAGCAGGTTGCGCCGGACGCCCCGCCCGGGTCAGCCGTGCAGGACCACCGTGCGTTGGGCGGAGAAGTCGCCCCACGTCCCGTCGGGGAGCTTGGGCCGGATCTTGAGTGAGTAGCGGGTGCCGGGCGGGTCGGTCAGGGTGAGCCGGTACGTCGCGCGGCCGGTGGGCGGTGTACCGCCCCAGACGATCGTGGTGGTCAGCTTCCCGTCCAGGAACAGCTGGTACGCGGGAATCGTGCCGCCGGTGTCAGGCTGGTCCCAGGAGAGGTCGACCAGAAACTCTGCGCCCCGCGCCGTCGTCTTCGCTTTCAGCCCGGTGGGCGCGGTGCTGTCGGGTGCGCCCGGGGCGGACGGGGTGGTGAGGTCGAGCGCGCCGCTGTCCGGGGAGGAGCGGTCGGCGGCGTCACGGGCACGGACGGTGAAGGTGTAGACGGTGCCGGGCCGCAGCCCGGTGAGCCGGGCGGTCGTCCGCGTGCCGGGGACGCTGTGGATCCTGGAGTCCTCCTGGTAGATGTCGTACGAGGTCACTCCCACGTCGTCCGTGGAGCCGCCCCAGGACAGGGTGACCGTCCGGGCGTCGGCCGCCTCACCCCGCAGTTCCGTCGGTCCGGTCGGCGCTTCCTCGTCGCCGGGGGCGGCGGCGGGCGTGGTGACGGGGACGGCGGCACTCGGGGCGGAGAGGTTACCCGCGGCGTCGCGGGCGCGGACGGTGAAGGTGTACGCGGTGGAAGCGGCCAGACCGTCGACGTCGGTCATCAGCTTCGCCGCGTCCACCGTGGCGACCTTCCTCCCTCCACGGTGGACCTCGTAGGCGGTGACCCTCCCGTCGTCGGAGGCACGCTCCCACATGACGTGTACGGAGGTGGCGCTGCCGGCCTGCGCCGTCACCCCTGCGGGGGCTGTCGGCTTCTCGGCGTCCGCTTCCGCAGGCCCGCCACATGCGGTGAGCGCGGCGAGGAGCAACCCGGCGGAGCAGGCCGACGCGGTGCGTGCGTGGGGGCGTTGCACGGTGATGCCTTCCGTCCGACAGCAATGGTCCAGACCTATATGCCATGCGGGCGGGGGCCACGACAAGAGGGCGGATCGGAACGTTCCGCGATGTCCGCGATGAGTTTCCTGCCCGGCAGCGGTCTCAAGAGCATGGACACGCACAACGGAACCGCGCCCGGCATCGACCTCCGACCGGCGGCGCACCAGATCCAGGAGCTGCTCGGCTCCCTCGACGACCGGCAGCTGGCCGGCCCGACACCCTGCCCCGACTACGCCGTGCGGGAGCTGCTCGGGCATCTGATGGGGCTTGCCGTCGCTTTCCGCGACGCCGGGTACAAGAAGCTGGGCCCGACGACCGACACCTCCCCGACATCGGCCACGCCGGTGCTCCCCGCCGACTGGCGCGAGACGCTGCCACCCCTGCTGGACGAGCTCGTCACGGCATGGCGGTCCCCGGCCGCGCTCGAAGGCATGACCAGGGCCGGCGGCGTGGACCTGCCCGGCCGGATCGCCGGGGCGATCGCCAGGAACGAGCTGGTCGTGCACGGCTGGGACCTGGCCAGAGCGACCGGACAGGAATTCCGGGCGGACGAGGCGAGCCTGCGTTCGTCGGAGGCGATGCTGGCACCCGGGGACGACGACAGGTCCGGCCCCGACGCGATCTTCGGTCCTCCGGTCCCGGTCCCGGCCGGCGCACCGCTGGTCGACCGGGTGATCGCGCTGAGCGGGCGCCGGCCCGACTGGCAGCCGGGCGACTGAGAGGTGACGGTCGATGTCTGGACTCCGGGCCGGGCGGGCCACCGAGTCACTCCCGGCCCGCGTGTACGGGCGACGTCGGCCCCCCGGCCCGGTGCGTTCCCTGGCAGGACGTGCGCGGCGCCGGACGGCACGGGCAGCAGTCCCGCCGCGGGCGGGCCGTTCAGCTGGTGAAGAACTCGGTGATCTGCTGGGCCACCTGGTCCGCGTACTTCTTGTGCACCTGGTGGCCGCCGCCCAGGGTGATCAGCCGGCAGTCGGGGATGAGCGAGGCCATGTCGGCCAGCCGCTCCTGCGGCATACCGCTCTCGGGGCCACCGGCGATCATCAGGGTCGGAGCGACGATCTGGCCCAGCTCCTCCTCCCAGCGGGGATCGGGCTCGGCGATCTGGCCCCGGACGGCCTCCAGGACGTTCTCGTCGTAGTCGACCGGGCCGATGGGGCGGCTGTCGTCGGCCGACTGGCCCGGGAACGGCGGCGGTGTCTCGACCAGCACCAGCCGCTCCACCCGGTCCGCGTGCTCCTCGGCCAGCAGATAGGCGATCACTCCGCCCATCGAGTGGCCCACGAGGCCGACCCGGTCGAGATCGCAGGCGTCGAGGAATTCCAGGACGTCGTCCCGCATCTGCTCGAAGCCGTACTCGTCGGGCCAGTCGCTCTCGCCGTGACCGCGCAGATCGATGGCGTACACCCGCCATTCCTCGCCGAGGAGGGTGCCCACCGCCTCCCAGCTCAGGGACGAGCCACCGAGGCCGTGCAAGAGGACGACGGGTGAGCCGAAGGGGTCGCCCCAGGTCCTGTACGCCAGCCGCACTTCGCCGACGTCCACAACAGACTGATCTTCCATATCGTGCACGCTACAGGCGCCGGGCCCCCCGTCGGCACCGCCCCCGGCCTGGCACGCTTGGGGCGTGAAGCACAGACGTCCCGCCCTCGCCGCCACACTGGCCCTCGTCCTGGCCGGCTGTTCAGGGTCCGGTTCCGGCTCCCCCGAGAAGGGGCTCGGCGACCCCGCGAAGAAGGACATCGCCATGCGGCTGGTGTCCAGCGCGGAGAACTCCACACTGGACTGGAAGGCGCAGTACGGCTACATCGAGGACATCGGCGACGGCCGGGGCTACACCGCCGGCATCATCGGATTCTGCTCCGGCACCGGAGACCTGCTGAAAGTGGTCGAGCGCTACACGGCCAAGCGCCCGGGCAACGCGCTCGGGGAGTTCCTGCCGGCGCTGCGAGCGGTGAACGGCGGCGACTCGCACGAGGGGCTCGGCGGTGCCTTCACGAAAGCCTGGGCGAAGGCGGCGGCCGATCCGGTGTTCCGGTCGTCGCAGGACGCGGAGCGGGACCGCGCGTACTTCGATCCGGCGGTCGGGCGCGCCGAGGCCGACGGGCTCGGTGCGCTGGGGCAGTTCATCTACTACGACGCCTACGTGATGCACGGGTACGCCGACGCCGAGGGTACGGTCGGCTTCCGGACGATGCGCGCGCGGGCGGTGGCCGAGACCGAGCCGCCGTCCGAGGGCGGTGACGAGGAGGCGTACCTGAACGCCTTCCTGGACGCCCGGGTGGCCGCGCTCCGCGAGGAGCCCTCGCACCGTGACACCAGCCGGGTGGAGACCGCGCAGCGCGTCTTCGTACGCCAGGGGAAACTGTGGCTGGAGACCCCGCTGGTGTGGAAGGTCTACGGGGAGAGCTTCCGCATCGACGCGGGCTGAAGAACTCCGTGCACGAGGGTTACCGCACGCACCGACCCCTGGTAGGAAAGTTTCCTAACAGAACGTCGGAACGACGAACTCCTGATGGAGGTCCGGTGCATCACCCCCACGACAGCACCTCACGTCGCACCACCCGATTCGCCCGTACCGTCGGACTCGCCGCGCTGGCCCTCGGGCTGACGTTCACGGCGGTACCGGCCATCGCCCACGCCGGGCCCCCCGACCCGCCGCTGGACTGGCAGGTCTACGGCGACAGCTACCACATCGGCTGACACCACCGCGCTCGTGCGCGTACGGGCCCCGCTACGGCCCCGTACGCGCACGGGGCCCGTCAGTGGGCGACGGGCACGGCCATCGGGTCCTTCGGCACTTCGCTGTCCACGGCTTCCGTGTCCGCTTCCGCGTCCGGCGTCCGGCCCCAGTGGTTGAAGGCCAGGTTCAGCACGATCGCCACCACGCAGCCGGTGGAGATGCCCGAGTCCAGGACGACGAGGAGGTCCTCGGGGAAGGCGTGGTAGAAGCCCGGCGCGGCGATCGGGATGAGGCCGACACCGACGGCCGCCGCGACGATCAAGGCGTTCTCGCCCTTCTCCAGGGCGGCGGTGGCCAGCGTCTGGACGCCGCTCGCGGCGACCGATCCGAACAGCACGATGCCGGCGCCGCCGAGGACCGGAAGCGGTACGAGGGCGATGACGGACGCGGCCACCGGCACCAGCCCCAGCAGCACCAGGATGCCCCCGCCGGCGGCGACGACGAACCGGCTGCGGACCTTGGTCATGGCGACCAGCCCGATGTTCTGGGCGAACGCACTGCACATGAAACCGTTGAAGAGCGGACTGACGGCGCTTCCCAGGGCGTCGGCGCGCAGTCCGCCCTCGATGGTCCGCTCGTCCGCCGGGCGGCCGACGATCTTCCCGAGGGCCAGCATGTCGGCGGTGGACTCGGTCATGCAGACCAGCATCACGATGCACATCGAGACGATGGCGGCGATCTCGAACTGCGGCGCGCCGAAGTGGAACGGCGTCGGGAAGCCGACCACGTCGGCGTCGCCCAGGGCCCCGAAGTCGGTGATGCCGGCGGGGATCGCGATGAGTGTGCCGATGACCAGGCCGAGCAGGATGGCGATCTGCTGGAGGAAGCCCCGCAGCAGTTTGCGCAGGGCCAGCACGATCACGAGGGTGACGGCGGCCATCGTGATGTTCGTCATCGAGCCGTAGTCGTCGGCGGTCGCGTTGCCGCCCTGCGACCAGTTGAAGGCGACCGGCAGCAGCGAGACGCCGATCAGCGTGATGACGGTGCCGGTGACGACGGGCGGGAAGAACCGCACCAGTTTGCAGAAGTACGGGGCGAGGAGGAAGCCGAGGAGACCGGCGACGATGATCGCGCCGAAGATGACGGCGATGCCGTCGTGCCCGCGGTCCTTGCCTATCGCGATCATCGGGGTCACCCCGGCGAACGAGACACCGTTGACGAACGGCAGCCGGGCACCGATGCGCCAGAAGCCGAGGGTCTGGAGCAGGGTCGCTATCCCCGCGGTGAAGAGGCTCGCTCCCATGAGGAAGGCGGTCTCCTTGGCGCTGAGGCCCACGGCGGGCCCCACGATCATGGGCGGGGCCACCACGCCCGCGTACATCGCGGCCACGTGCTGCAGACCGCTGGTGAACATCCTGAGGGGCGGGAGCGTCTCGTCGACCGGGTGCTTCCGGTCCGGTTCTCCTTCTCCCGTGCTTGCTGCGACTGCGTCTGCGTCGACTGCGTTCTTACGAAACCTGGGCGTAGCTGCCACGGCTTCCTCCGGTCGGGTACACGTCGGGCGACGTGGGTGTCAGGGAGGTGGTGCTGAGTGGTGCGTTGGTACAGGTCGTGCAGCTGGTGCGGGCAGCTTCGTGCTCACCTGTGCGGGTGCGCGTACGGGACGTACGCGCACCCGCACGGGCTGCCGTGAACCTGATGGGTCCACGGCGGCCGGCCGAGGGCCGTCCCCCTCGGCCGGCCTGTCAGGGGGTACGGAGCGTCAGGCTCCGGCGGCGATCTGTGCCAGGCGCCTGGCTTCGTCGCGGGTCGCGCGGGCGATGGCGTCCTCGTCCACGGTGGTGAGGCGGTTGTCCTCGACGACGGTTCTGCCGTTGACCAGGGAGAGGGTGACGGGTGCCGCGGCACCGAAGACCAGGGCGGTCACGGGGTCCGCGATGGAGGCGTGGGCCAGGGTGTCCAGCTTCCACAGCACGAGGTCGGCGAGCTTCCCCGGTTCCAGGGAGCCGATCTCCGCGGCCCGGCCGAGGACTTGCGCACCGCCGTAGGTGCCCAGGCGCAGCGCCTGGCGCGCGTCGAGGGCCTTCTCGCGGTGGGCGCCGAGGCGGTTGATGAGGAGTGCGTTGCGCAGTTCGGTGTGGAGTTCACCGGACTCGTTGGACGCGGTGCCGTCGACGCCGAGCCCGACCGGGACACCGGCGGCCAGCATGTCGGGGACCCGGGCGATGCCTGCGGCGAGGCGGGCGTTGGAGGAAGGACAGTGCGCGACGCCGGTGCCGGTGCGGGCGAAAGCGGCGATGTCGGAGTCGTTCATGTGCACGCAGTGCGCCATCCACACGTCGTCACCGAGCCAGCCGGTCGACTCGAAGTAGTCGGTCGGGCCCATCCCGAACAGCTCCTTGCAGAACTGCTCCTCCTCGACGGTCTCCGAGCCGTGGGTGTGCAGCCGCACACCACGCCGGCGAGCCAGCTCGGCGCCTTGTCGCAGGAGTTCGGTGGAGACGGAGAAGGGTGAGCACGGTGCGACCGCGATCTGTGTCATCGCGTCGAAGGAGGTGTCGTGGTGCTCGTCGACGCTCGCCTCGGTGGCGGCGAGCGCTCCGTCGAGGGTCTCCACCGCGAAGTCCGGCGGCAGCCCGCCGTCCTTCTCGCTGCGGTCCATGGAGCCGCGGGCGAGGGTGAAGCGTACGCCCATGTCACGGGCGGCGCCGATGATGGCGCCGGAGAGGTCGCCGGAACCGCGGGGGTGGACGTAGTGGTGGTCCATGGCGGTGGTGACACCGCCGCGGGCCATCATCGCGAGCGAGCCCTGGGCGGCGGCGCGGACCATCGGTTCGTCGATGCGCGCCCATGTCGGGTACAGCGCGACCAGCCAGTCGAAGAGGTTGTGGTCGGTCGCCAGGCCCCGGGTGATCCACTGGTAGAAGTGGTGGTGGGTGTTGACGAGGCCGGGGGTGACGAGGTGCCCGGTGCCGTCGACGCGGCGTACGACGTCTTCGAGGTTCGCCGGTGCCCTGCCCGCACCGACGGACTCGATGCGGTTGTCCGCCACGACGACGTACCCGGAGGCGTACTCGGTGTCGTGGGCGTCGACGGTCGCGATCGAACAGTTCTCGATGACGATGCGTCGTGTGGTCCTTGGATCCGCCGAAGCTGCCATGGTGCTTCCCTCTTCTGTCTCTGGCGATGTGGGCACGGCAGGACCCTAGGAGGATTTGAGTGCCACAGCGTTACGGCTGTGGGTGCCGAGATGGTGGAAGAACAGGTTGAGCAGGACCGCGACGAGCGCTCCCGCACTGATCCCGGAGCCGAGTACGGTCTGTGCCCAGGACGGGAATCCGGCGTAGAAGGCGGGTGCGGCGAGGGGGATGATGCCCGCGCCGAGTGCCACCGCCACGAGGATGATGTTGGAGCTGTCGTCGAGCCCCGCCTCGGACAGGGTCCGGATGCCGCTCACCGCGATCGAGCCGAACAGGACGATGCCGGCGCCGCCGAGCACGGGCATCGGGACGAGCGAGACGACCGCTCCCAGCACGGGGAAGGCACCCAGGACCAACAGGGCGCCGCCGGCCGCGGCGACGACGTAGCGGCTGCGCACCCTTGTCAGCGACACCACACCGACGTTCTGGGCGAAGGCACTGGTCGGGAAACCGCCGAAGACGGGGCCCAGGAGTGTGGCGATGCCGTCGGTGCGCAGACCGCGGGTGATGGTGGCGCCGTCGGTACGCCGGTCGCAGATCTCGCCGAGTGCCAGCATTCCGGCGGACGACTCCGTCATCAGGACCAGCATCACGATGCACAGGGAGAGGATCGCGGCGGGCTGGAATTCGGGCGGCCCGAAGGCGAAGGGCGTGGGAAGCGCGGCGACGGGTGCGGAGCCGAGTGCGGAGAAGTCGGCGAGCCCGAACGGAATGGCGGCCAGTGTGCCGACGAACATTCCTGCCAGCAGCGCCACTTGCTTGACGAAGCCGCGTCCGAAGCGCTGGATCAGCAGGATGACGACCAGGGTGAAGGCGGCCAGCGCGAGATACTTCATGGCGCCGAAGTCGGCGGCTTCGGCGTCGCCGCCCTGGGCCCAGCCGACCGGTACGGGCATCAGCGTGACCCCGATGAGGGTGATCACGACCCCGGTGACGAGCGGCGGGAAGAAGCGCAGCAGCCTCCCGAAGAACGGGCCGACCGCCAGACAGAAGACGCCTGCGACGAGTACCGCGCCGTAGATCGCGGGGAGTTGACGGCCCGGGGCGCTGGTCTCGGCGATGGCGAGCATCGGCGCGATGCCGGCCGACGACGCGGCGTTGACGAAGGGCAGCCGGTTGCCGGCGAAGCGTCCGGCGCCGATGGTCTGCAGGAGGGTGGCGAGTCCCGCGATCAGGAGACTCGCCGCGATCAGACGGGTCATACCGGCCGCGTCGAGCCCGACGGCCTGCCCGATGATGAGCGGAGGGGTGACGACGCCCGCGTACATGGCGGCGATGTGCTGGAGCGCGGCGGGGACGAGCCGCGAGGGCGGGAGCTTTTCGTCCACCGGGTGAACTGCCGTGCCGGCAGCGGTCGGTGGTGTGGTACATGGGCCTTTCGCCGGCCCCCTTGCAGGCTGTGCCATGGGATGTTCCCTCCGGGATGACCGGCCCCCGCCCGCGGCGGGACGGGGGCCGGTTCAGCACCGCGTCAGAGGTTGGTCATGTCGACCGGGATCTTCGGCTCGACGCCGTCCCGCAGCACCGTCGCCTCGATGAGGCCGTACGGGCGGTCGGCGGCGAAGTAGACCTCGTTGTCGTTCTTGAGGCCGAAGGGCTCCAAGTCCACAAGGAAATGGTGGTTGTTCGGCAGCGAGAAACGGATCTCGTCGATCTCGCTGCGGTTGTTGATGATGCGCGAACCCATCTGGTACAGGGTCTGCTGGAGCGAGAGGGAGTACGTCTCGGCGAAAGCCTGGAGCATGTGCGTGCGCGTCTGCTCGTAGGACTTCTCCCAGTTCGGCATGCGCTGCGCGTCGTCGGTCCAGTTGTACCGCCACCTGGCGGAGACGTCGGTCGCCAGGATGCGGTCGTACGCCTCCTTCAGCGTCGTGTACTTGTCCTTGACGTAGCCCCAGAACTCCGAGTTGGTGGAGTTCATGACGCTGAGGTCCTTGAGGCCGGAGATGACCTCCCACTTCTCACCGTCGTAGGTGATCTGGGAGGTGCGCGTCTCCTGGCCCTTGCGGACGAAGGAGTGCTTGACCTCGTCGGCGCCGATGAACTTCGAGTTGCCGTCGGAGGTCGCTATGCGCTCCCAGGCGTACTCCTCGATCCTGATCCTGGCCACCTTGATCGGCTCCTGCGAGGAGACGAAGTGCCGGGCCAGGTGGATGCCGAACTGTTCGGCGGACTCGATGCCGTGCTCCTTGGCGAAGGCGAACACCGTGTTCTTGGTGGTGTCGGTCGGCAGGACGTTGGCGTTGGAACCGGAGTAGTGGACGTCGTCCATGTCGCCGGAGAGGGCGACCGAGACGTTGAGGTCCTTGATGTGGTGGGTGTCGCCGTCCCGCGTGATCCTGACGACGCGGTTCTCTGCTTTGCCGTACTGGTTCTGGCCGAGAATCGTGGGCATGTTGTCTGCTAGCTCCCTCGGTAAACGGAGTAGCCGAACGGGTTGAGCAGCAGCGGTACGTGATAGTGCTCGCCCGGGGTGACGGAGAACGTGATCGCCACCTCCGGGAAGAACGCGCCGCTGTCCCTTACGCGGGGGGCGTCCTGCTGCGCCTCGGCTTGCTTCTTCGTCGCGGTGAAGTACGACTCGGTGTCGAAGACGAGCCGTACGTGGGTGGTTCCTTCCGGCAGGGCCGGCAGGTCTTTGCAGCGCCCGTCCGCGTCGGTCACGGATCCGCCGAGCGTCACGTAGTCCGCGCCCGTGCCGCTGCGTGCGGCGAGCGAGACGGTGACGGCCCCGGCTGGGCGGCCGACGCTGGTGTCCAGGATGTGGGTGGACACCGAGGCGGTGGTGTCGGTGCTCAAGACCGTCACGCTCCTTGTTCTGGAAGGTCCTGCACGAGTCGGGTCAGCCGGATACGGTTGATCTTGCCCAGTTCGGTGCGCACGATCTCGCGCTCCTGCTCGGGCGAGTTGCCGATCCGGGACTTCACCGCGTCGCGCATCTGCTCACCGGTGGCTCCGGTGGCACAGATCAGGAAGACGTGTCCGAACCGCTCCTGGTAGGCCAGGTTGAGTGCGAGCATCTCGGTCCTGAGCTCCTCGGACGCACCGGCCATCCCCCGCTGTTCGCGGGCGGAGGCCGGGTCACCGGGCTTCGGGCGGCCGATCGGCGGATGGCCGGCCATCGCCTCGGCCAGGTCCTCCGCCGAGAGCTCGGCCATGGCGGCGTCGCTCGCTGCGAACAGGCTTTCCGTGGTGGCGTACGGCCGGTGGGCGAGGACGGTCTTCCCCCACTCAGCACTGGCACACACCTCGTGCAGCGCGGCGGTGGCGTCGCCGGCCGCCAGGGTGTTGAACCGGGCGAGGCCCGGCGTGGAGCTCGAAGTCACGGGAGCCTCCGTGGCTGTATTTCGCTGTGCGTTGTCGGGCTGCGGATAGCTAACGCCCTTCACAACAGCACGTCAACAGTTTGTTGAAATTCCACGAACAGATGATGCCGCCGCCCGGGTCCCCGGGCGGCGGCATCGGACCGCACTGCGCTCAGCTACTCGCTCTTGGCGGTGTCGTCCCGGTTCAGGTAGTTGTAGACGGTGAAGCGGCTGACTCCGAGCGCACCGGCCACGGTCTCCACTCCGTGCCGCACGGAGAAGGCACCACGTGCCTCGAGCGTGCGTACCACGCCCTGCTTGGCCTTACGGTCCAGGTCGGACAGGGGCATCCCGTGCCGCCGCTCCATAGCGGCCAGGATGTGGTCGAGCGATTCGGAGAGCTGCGGGAGCCGCACCGCCATGACGTCCGCCCCCTCCCACGCGAGCACCACGTCCTCCGTGGTGGCCAGCTCAGGAGCGAGGATTTCGGCGCCCATGGCGTCGACGAGCGGCTTCACCGCGACGACCAGGGGGTGATCGGCGGGTTCGGTCACGGGGTGCCCTCCCCGATCACGTTGAGCTGGAGGGAGACCCGGGTGGCTCCCGAGGCCAGCGCCTTGCGCAGCAGGGAGTCCACCGCGGTGAGGACCTGGTCGGCGCCTCCTTCGGCCGTGTTCCCGAAGGGGCCCACATCCACGGCTTCCAGATCGGCGGCCTGGATGACCTCGCGGGCCACCACCGCGTGGGTGGGCGCCTCCTCGAGGTCGAAGGGCTCGGTGGTGCATTCCACCCTCAAGCGCACGGTGCCTCCCTCATGTCCCGCCGTGTCGGTCGGCTCGCACGGCTCGCCCCGACCCTAGAGCACGGATCCAGGGCACGGCGGACCCAGGCCCGGGGCACGGCGGACCGCGCCGCCTACGGCCCGGCCTGGATGTCCCCACGGGTGGACGACGCGATCGGGTCACCGTGCGTGAAGTCCCCGGGCGGGGTCCCCGGGTGGTGCCCGTCCCGGACGAGCCCGGCGGTCGCGGCCGCCGGACCGAGCGCCAGCCGGGACACGATCCGGTAGCGGTCGCCCCGGTACAGCGAGTGGACGTACTCCACGGGCGGCCCGGCGGTGTCAGAGGTCAGGCGCTCGAACAGCAGGGCCGGGGAGAGTTCGGGCACCTCCAGGAGCGTGTGACGACGGTGGGCTCGATGGCCTGCACCGCCTCGCGGACGTGCACCCCGTGGGTGTGCCGCAGATGCTCGTACAGATCACCGTCCTCCAGTTCCCGGGCCGACAGCCCGGGTACGAGCGCCGCCCTGATGTGCAGGTGCTCGATCGCCATCGGGGCGCCGTCGACCAGGCGCAGCCGGGCGACGTAGACGATCTCGTCGGCGGGCGACATCCGCAGCGTGCGGCCCACACGGGCGCCGGCCTGGAGGGTGGTGAACTCCAGCAGCCTGCTGGACCACGACGGCACCTACGCGGCCCGCGTGAAGTTCAGCGACGCCCCTGGGTCCGGGCCCGACGGCGACCACCTCGTCGACCTACCGCCCCGACCCGTGGGAGGCCGTCAACCAGCACAGCGAGGTACGGCAGAGCTATGCCGGCTGGCACGATCTGGTGGTGACGATCGACGACAGCGCCATCAGGTACTACGTCGACGGGCAGCTCTTCGGCACGCACGGGGCGGCGTACCTCCCGGAGCAGCACCACTCCGCGCTCGTACGACCAGCAGGTGGACCACGTCCTGCACGTGAAGGACCAGGTCCTCGCTGCGCTGGTGAGTGGGTACCGCGCGGCGGGCACCACGTCCCGGGACACGGTGCCGGCCGCCTGACCAGGCAGATGTGAGCGGGAGCGGGGTGGAGGGCGAGCGGGGCCTCCACCCCGCTCCCGCATGTCCGGGATGCGGGTCCCCTCTTGACAGCCTCACCACGCGCCAGGCAATCTTCCGTTGAGCAGAAACAAACTTCCGCGATACGGAAGGAGCGCATGATGGGCTACTCGGACCAGCGCTTCGATGTGAACCTCTCGATCCTCTTCACCGAACTCCCGCTCCTGGAGCGCCCGGCGGCGGCAGCCGCCGCGGGCTTCACTGCGGTCGAGCTCTGGTGGCCCTGGATCGAGACCCCCACCCCCGCGCAGACCGAGCTCGACGCCCTGAAGAAGGCGCTCGACGACGCGGGCACGCAACTGGTGGGGCTGAACTTCTACGCGGGCGAACTCCCGGGCCCCGACCGCGGGGCGCTCTCACTGCCCGGCGAGGAGTCGGACCGCTTCCGCGCCAACATCGACGTGGCGGCGGACTTCGCGGCCTCGGTCGGCTGCACGGCACTCAACGCGCTCTACGGCAACCGCGTCGAGGGTGCGGACCCGGCCGTACAGGACGAACTCGCTCTGCGCAACCTGGTCCTCGCCGCCCGCGCGGCCCACCGGATCGGGGCGACCCTCCTGATCGAGACCCTCAACGCCACGGAGTCGCCGCTGTACCCCCTGGCCGGCGCACCGGCGGGCATCGAGGTCGTCGACAGGGTCAACGAGGCGACAGGGCTGGGCAACGCCACGTTCCTGCTGGACCTCTACCACCTGTCGATGAACGGCGAGGACCTCAGCCAGGTGATCAAGACGTACGCCGCGAAGACCGGCCACGTCCAGATCGCCGACAACCCGGGGCGTGGCGCGCCCGGCACCGGCTCGCTCCCGCTGGAGCGACTCCTCGACGAGCTGGCCGAAGCCGGTTACGACGGCTGGGTCGGCCTGGAGTACAAGCCTGGCGACCGGCCGAGCGCCGAGTCGTTCGCATGGCTTCCCGCCGAGCACCGGCCGGCCCGCTGAGACCCCGCCCCCTCCCGCACACACGCTTACCGGAAGGCACCCTCATGAGCAGCAATCTCCCCAAGGTCGCCTGGATCGGACTCGGCATCATGGGCTCACCCATGTCCGAGAACCTGGTCAAGGCCGGTTACGACGTCACCGGATACACCCTGGAGCAGGACAAGATCGACCGGCTCGTCGCAGCGGGCGGCAAGGGTGCCGCCTCGATCGCCGACGCGGTGCGCGACGCCGATGTCGTCATCACCATGGTCCCCGCGTCCCCGCAGGTCGAGGCCATCGCATACGGTCCCGACGGCATCCTGGAGAACGCCCGGCGGGGCGCCCTGCTGATCGACATGTCCTCGATCACGCCGCAGACCTCCGTGGACCTGGCGAAGGACGCGAAGGACAAGGGCATCCGTGTGCTGGACGCCCCCGTCTCCGGCGGTGAGGCCGGAGCGATCGAGGCCGTCCTGTCCATCATGGTCGGCGGCGAGCGGAGCGACTTCGACGCCGCGAAGCCGCTGCTCGACGCCCTCGGAAGGACGATCGTGCTGTGCGGCCCCCACGGGTCGGGGCAGACGGTGAAGGCGGCCAACCAGCTCATCGTCGCGGTCAACATCCAGGCCTGCGCCGAAGCCGTCGTCTTCCTGGAGAAGTCCGGGGTCGACCTCGCCGCCGCACTCGACGTCCTGAACGGCGGACTCGCCGGCTCGACGGTCCTGACCCGCAAGAAGGACAACTTCCTGAAGCGCGACTTCGCTCCGGGCTTCCGGATCGACCTGCACCACAAGGACATGGGCATCGTCACGGACGCCGCCCGCAACGTCGGCGCCGCGCTGCCCGTCGGCGGGGTCGTGGCCCAACTGGTCGCCTCCCTGCGGGCGCAGGGCGACGGCGGCCTCGACCACTCGGCGCTGCTGCGCTCGGTCGAGCGGCTCTCCGGTACCCAGGTCTGACACCTCGCCCCTTACCGGGGCCCCCTGAACTCCGGGTCGCGGCGGCGCTGACACCTGTCCTGTCGCGCCCAGGCGCCGCCGCGATCCGGAACGCTACCCTCCAATTTCAACAAACTGTTGACGCCCGGACATCGGCGAATCTACGCTCCTCAGGCCGTCAGCAGCCCCGTACGGAAGGCCTCCATGTCCCAGCGTGTGCTCACGACCGAGTCAGGCGCCCCGGTCGCCGACAACCAGAACTCCGCCACGGCCGGCGCCGGCGGGCCGATCCTCCTCCAGGACCAGCACCTGCTGGAGAAGCTCGCCCGCTTCAACCGTGAGCGCATCCCGGAGCGCGTCGTCCACGCCCGTGGCTCCGGCGCGTACGGCTACTTCGAGGTGACGGACGACGTCACCGGCTTCACCCGCGCCGACTTCCTCTCCGAAGTGGGGCGCCGCACCGAGACGTTCATCCGCTTCTCCACGGTCGCCGACTCACTGGGCGGCGCGGACGCCGTGCGGGACCCCCGTGGCTTCGCTCTCAAGTTCTATACGGACGAGGGCAACTACGACCTGGTCGGCAACAACACGCCCGTGTTCTTCATCAAGGACCCGATCAAGTTCCCCGACTTCATCCACTCCCAGAAGCGTGACCCCTTCACGGGCCGCCAGGAGCCGGACAACGTCTGGGACTTCTGGGCGAACTCCCCCGAGGCGACGCACCAGGTCACCTGGCTGATGGGCGACCGCGGGATTCCCGCCTCGTACCGCCACATGAACGGCTTCGGCTCACACACGTACCAGTGGACGAACGCCGAGGGCGAGGCCTACTTCGTCAAGTACCACTTCAAGACGAACCAGGGCGTGCGCTCACTCTCCGCCGAGCAGGCCGCCGAACAGGTCGGCAAGGACGCCGACTCCCACCAGACCGACCTGCTCCAGGCCATCGAGCGCGGGGTCAACCCGTCCTGGACCCTGTACGTGCAGCTCATGCCGGCCGCCGAGGCCGGCGGGTACCGCTTCAACCCGTTCGACGTGACGAAGGTGTGGCCGCACGCCGACTACCCGCTGCAGCGCGTCGGCCGGCTGGTGCTGGACCGCAACCCGGACAACGTCTTCGCCGAGGTGGAGCAGGCGGCGTTCTCACCGAACAACTTCGTGCCCGGCATCGGCCCCTCCCCGGACAAGATGCTCCAGGGACGGCTGTTCGCGTACGCCGACGCGCAGCGCTACCGGCTGGGCGTCAACCACACCCAGCTCCCGGTCAACGCGCCGAAGGCCGCCACCGTCGACAACTACGGGCGCGACGGTCTGCACGCCACCCGCTACGGCTCGCGCCAGGACAAGAACTACGAGCCCAACTCCTACGCGGGCCCCGCACAGACCGGGGTGGCCCTCGCCTCGCCGCTCGCGGTGCACGGCTGGACGGGTACGCACGAGGCGCCCCCGCACACGAAGGACGACGACTTCTTCCAGGCGGGCGAGCTCTACCGGCTGATGTCGTCGGACGAGAAGAACCGCCTGATCGCGAACATCGCCGGAGGCCTCTCGCAGGTCACCCGTGACGACGTGATCGAGAAGAACCTCGCCCACTTCCACGCCGCCGACGCCGACTACGGCAAGCGCGTGGAGGAGGCCGTCCGCGCCCTGCGCGAGGACTGAGCCTCCTTCCCATGGCCCTGCCCGTGCCGCCGCACCCGGATGAGGGGTGGCGCGTGGCACCGGCAGGACGGGACCGCGGCGGCGGACGACGCCAGTGCGGTGGTGAAGGGCCCGGTGGCCCGGCTCCAGACCCGAAGGAGCCGGCCCCGGCACTCTGCTCGCCGCCGCCGCGGTCTCTGTGACCAGCGGACAGGGGTGCGGTGCACGCGTGCGGCGTGCACCGCACCCCTCCTCTCATGACGGGATGCCACAGCCGTTGTCCATCCACTCGTCGAGATGTCCGACGAGCTCGGCCTCGCTGCGCTCGACGCGCTCCCGCTGGTCCCGGGGCAGCGAGGCCAGGGCGTCGACGAGCACCTGCTCCCGGGGCACACGCACCATCGAGCCGGAGTAGACCCGGCAGCCCCTGCACCAGGCCAGCCCGACGCACCGCTCGAACAGGAGGCCGGCCGGAGGATGGAAGCGGTACTGGTAGGAGCGGACGGCCGTCCCGCACGCCGCACAAACACGCCGGTCTCCGTCCGCGGCCGTCTCCCAGGTCACGGACTTGGTGAACCGGCGGCCCTTGTGCGCCGCTCCATGCCTCTTCGTCATACCGGCCATTGTCCGCAGACCGCCGCGGCCGGGGCTCCGCGCCCTCGCCCGGCAGTCACCCGGCGTCCGGGAGCCCCTCGTCGGGCAGGTCGAACAGGCGCTGTGACCGCCGGCTGTTGTGCCCGCGCAGGGCCGTCACCCACGGCCAGTGGTCCTCCGCCTCGAGGCGGGGACAGGCGATGCGGTGCGGGATCCGGCAGACGGTGCCGGGGAGCGGCTCCGCGTCCCACAGGTTCAGGGCGGTCCCGGACGATGAGATCACCCACCGCCGCCGTGGGGGGACGGTGTGGGCAGGGACGAGGATGCGGGGTTCCAGCAGAATCCAGTGCCCGCGGTAGGAAGTGGCGTACCTGTCCTGCGGGAGGTCGCAGAAGGGACAGTCGGGCGGCGCGGGCGGCCGTGGCGCGGTGGCGCCTTCCAGGAGTGCGTGAAAAGCGGCGTTGACGTGGTCGGAGTCGCCGGCGGGCCGGTCCGGACGGGACGAAACGTTGTCAATCTCCCCCATAGGTCGATGATCCGGGCCCGCCGTGGGTGGGGGTAGGGCGCGATCCGGCCGTACCGGGTGGTGCGTGATGCCTTTACCGTGGGACGGGAAGCCACAGGAGACGCGCCCGGTCACCTGCGCCCCTCGCGCCTTGGCCGGACGCGGATGAGTACGTGTACGGATGGCCGACGCGGTCCGCCGGTGTCGTCGCCGATGCCGTTCCGTTCGGTCACGACCACTACCGCCGTGCTCTCGTCGACCACCACCGGGCCCGCGGTGCCCACCCGACCGGTCCGGGCACACCGGAACCCCCAGGTCTCGGACCCCCCGCAGACCTTGTCCTGGGACACCGTGCGCAGCAGCCCGCCGACGCTGGTCGAGGGCTCGGACCCGCAGGCGGAGAGCGATCCGCCCGTCACACGGCGCCTGCACGAACCGCCGTCGACGACGGTGACGGACCTCCGCGAGCGGTACGGGATGGTCTTCGAGCTGCGGCTGTCACAGACCGAGTGCTTACCGGGTCTCCGAGCAGGGCGCGACCGTACGGACCGAACAGGGGGCGGGAGGACGGCGTGCCGCGAGGACCCCGGCGGGCCCCCTGGGCCGCCGAGGTCCTCCGACACGCCGCGCGGACGGGTCAGGACACGGTCAGCGGGCGTATCGCCGTCGGTGCGTGGCCCGGCTCGGAGGCCACGTCCTCGAACTCGTTGACCGACGCGATGTCGGACCCGCTCATCGAGATGTTGGTGACCCGCTCCAGGATCGCCTCGACGACGACCGGGACCCGGTGCTCGGCCGCGAGCTTCTTGGCCTCCTCGAAGGCCGGCAGCAGCTGGTCCGGCTCGGCGACGCGGATCGCCTTGCAGCCCAGACCCTCGACGACCTTGACGTGGTCCACGCCGTAGACGCCCAGCTCCGGGGAGTTGATGTTCTCGAACTCCAGGCTGACCTGGAAGTCGATGTCGAAGGTGCGCTGCGCCTGCCGGATGAGCCCCAGGTAGGAGTTGTTCACCAGCACATGGACGTACGGGATGCGGTGCTGCGCACCGACAGCGAGCTCCTCCAGCATGAACTGGAAGTCGTAGTCGCCGGAGAGCGCGACCACGGAGCCCTGCGGGTCCGCCGTAGCCACACCCAGCGCGGCGGGGATGGTCCAGCCCAGCGGGCCGGCCTGGCCGCAGTTGATCCAGTGGCGCGGCCGGTACACGTGCAGCATCTGCGCGCCCGCGATCTGGGAGAGGCCGATGGTGGTGACGTACCGGGTCTCCGGGCCGAACGCCCGGTTCATCTCCTCGTAGACGCGCTGCGGCTTCAGCGGCACGTCGTCGAAGTGGGTGCGGCGCTGCAGCGTGGCCCGGCGTTCCTGCGTGGACGCGGCCCAGGCCGAGCGGTCCTTCAGCGTGCCGGCCGCCTCGAGCTCCCGCGCGACCTCGACGAAGAGCTCGAGCGCCGCCTTCGCGTCGGAGGCGATACCGAGGTCCGGGGCGAAGATCCTGCCCAGCTGGGTGGGTTCGATGTCGACGTGGACGAAGGTGCGGCCCTCGGTGTAGACGTCCAGCCTGCCGGTGTGACGGTTGGCCCAGCGGTTGCCGATACCGAGGACGAAGTCGGACTCCAGGAAGGTCGCGTTGCCGTAGCGGTGCGAGGTCTGCAGGCCGACCATGCCCGCGTTCAACTCGTGGTCGTCGGGGAGGATGCCCCAGCCCATCAGGGTGGGGACGACCGGGACGCCGGTAAGCTCGGCGAACTCCACCAGGAGTTGCGACGCGTCGGCGTTGATGATGCCGCCGCCCGCCACGAGCAGCGGCCGCTCGGAGGCGTTGAGCATCTCCAAGGCCCGCTCGATCTGCTTGCGGCTCGCGGCGGGCTTGTGGACCGGCAGCGGCTGGTACAGCTCGGGGTCGAACTCGATCTCGGTGAGCTGCACATCGATCGGCAGGTCGATGAGGACCGGCCCGGGCCGTCCGGTGCGCATCAGGTGGAAAGCCTGCTGGAAGACGCCCGGGACCTGCGCGGCCTCCAGGACGGTGGTGGCGGCCTTGGTCACCGGCGCGGCGATCGACGCGATGTCGACGGCCTGGAAGTCCTCCTTGTGGAGGACGGCGGTCGGCGCCTGGCCGGTGATGCAGAGGATCGGGATCGAGTCGGCGATGGCCGAGTAGAGGCCGGTGATCATGTCGGTGCCCGCGGGCCCCGACGTACCGACGCAGACGCCGATGTTGCCTGCCGCGGCACGGGTGTAGCCCTCCGCCATGTGGGAAGCGCCCTCGACATGGCGGGCCAGGGTGTGCTGGACCCCGCCGGCGGCCTTGAGGGCCGCGTAGAACGGGTTGATCGCCGCCCCCGGCACACCGAACGCGTTGCTGACGCCTTCGCGCTTGAGGATCTCAACTGCCGCTCGGGCAGCGGTCATACGAGGCATGAGTGCTCCTGCTCGGACTTGGTGGAGTCGGGCTCTGTCGCGCCACCTGAGAGCACCAATTCCGTATTACGGAAATTTACTTCTGCTATATGGAAGCAACTTAGGGCGACCCCGGACAGCAGTCAAGAGAAGACGGCGAAAGCCGGCGGAGCCCATCGGGTCGAAGTGTGCGATTCCCTCCCCCGAACGTCGCTCCTGGTGGACGATGGAGGTACGGAACGCGGTCGTCGCCGCAGGGCGGAAGGAAGGGGCAGCACGTGGAGTCCGTACCGGTGCGCTGCCCGGTCTGCCGCCGGGACCACGCGTACATCACGCCGGTGTACCCCTGCCCGTGCGGCTCTCCGACCGCCCCACCGCTGATGCGCGGCGCACCGGCCGTGCTCATCACGCACCGCACCTGGAACGACGACTGGGTGCGCGTGCGGTGTCATTCCTGCGGGCGCCGCGACCAATGGCCGCACCCCGAACTCTGCTGCCCCTGCGGTGCGGTGTTACGGATACCCGTACGTCCGGTGGCCACGCGCGGCACCGCCCCGCCGCCGGCGGCGGCAGATCCGCCCGGCCCGTCCCACATACCGTTGCCACGCACGGCCGCGCATCCACGGCCGTCGTTCCGCCCGCTGGTGATACGCACGGCCCGCGACGCCGTGAACACCGCGGCGCTGTACCTGAGGTGGCTGGGCTTCAGCGACGTCGTCCAGCCCGAGGTGCGGCCCGGCTTCCGGATCGACCTGCGGGCCGCCGGCATCATCGCCCAGGTCGACGCGACGACGCGGCCGACCGCCCTGCGTGATGTCGAATGCCTGTGGCTGAACGCCCTGCACGCCTCGGTGTCCAGCGTGCTGTTCTCCCTGGCCGGCTACACGGACGAGGCCCGCTCACGCGCCGACGGCCTCGCGATCCCGCTGTTCGTCCTGGATCTCACCGGACCACCGCAGCCGGTGAACGGCGCCGCGGACGAACTGGTCAGCGTCGGCCCCGGACCGCCCGCCCCCGTCGAATGATTTCGGTCACCTGTGCCGTGCCAGCCGCATATGTTCGAGCTGTTGTCAGCATGAGGACGTAGAGTGAAGGCATGGTCTTAACTCCTCGGCTCTCCACTCACTCCGCCCCCGTATTCCTGACCCAGCCCGTCCACCCGTCCGTCGTCGAGGCCAACGACGCGATCCGCGCACTCGTCGACTCACGGGCCGGCCAGGACTGGACGCCGGTGGAAGCCGCGGAGTACGAGGTGCTGCTCATAGAATGGGCGATGGCGACCCAGGGTATAGGCTCCGGCGTCATCGAGGCCGCCTGACCCCGCGGGCTACGCGCCGTACCCCTCCCGCAGTTCGACCTTCCGGACCTTACCGCTGACGGTCATGGGGAACGCCTCCAGAATCCGCAGCCCCCGCGGAATCTTGTAGTGCGCCAGCTGCTCACGGCAGTAGGCCGTCACCTCGTCGAGCGTCGGCGGGTCGGCCGGGTCACGGGGAATGACGCAGGCCAGGATCTCCTCGCCGTACCTGTCGTCCGGCACCCCGACCACCTGGACGTCCGCGATCTTGGGGTGCCCGTAGAGGAACTCCTCGATCTCACGCGGATAGACGTTCTCCCCGCCGCGGATGATCATGTCCTTGATGCGGCCGACGATCTGGACGTACCCGTCCTCCCGCATCACCGCGAGGTCCCCCGTGTGCATCCAGCGTCCCGCGTCGATGACTTCGGCCGTCCGCTCCGGCTGGTCCCAGTAGCCGAGCATCACGCTGTAGCCACGGGTGCGCAGTTCGCCGGCCTCACCGCGCGGCAGGGTCACGCCCGTCACCGGGTCGACGACCTTCACCTCGATGTGCGGCATCGCCCGGCCGACGGTGCCGGTGCGGCGCTCCAGGTCGTCCTCCCGGCGGGTCTGGGTGGAGACGGGCGAGGTCTCCGTCATCCCGTAGCAGATGGACACCTCGTCCATGTGCATCTCGGCGACGACCCTCTTCATCACCTCGACCGGACAGGGCGATCCCGCCATGATCCCGGTGCGCAGCGAGGAGAGGTCGTACGAGGGGAAGCCGGGGAGGTCGAGCTCCGCGATGAACATCGTGGGCACCCCGTAGAGCGAGGTGCAGCGCTCCTGCTGGACGGCGGCCAGCACGGCGGCGGGCTCGAAGGCCGGCGCGGGAATGACGATGCAGGCGCCGTGCGAGGTGATGGCGAGGTTCCCCATGACCATGCCGAAGCAATGATAGAAGGGCACCGGCAGACAGACCCGGTCCTGCTCGGTGTAGGCGACCATCTCCCCCACGAAGAAGCCGTTGTTGAGGATGTTGTGGTGGGAGAGGACGGCCCCCTTGGGAAAGCCGGTGGTTCCGGAGGTGTACTGGATGTTGATCGGGTCGTCACACGACAACTCCGCCTCGCGCGCCGCGAGTTGTTGTGCCGTCACGTTGACCGAGGCGGCCGTCAGCTCGTCCCAGGACGCATCACCGATGTAGTGGACGGCCCTCAGCGCCGGGCAGTCCGCGCGGACCTGGCCGACGAGCGCGCGGTAGTCGCTGGTGCGGTGGGCGAGCGAGGCGACCAGGACGGAGATCCCGGCCTGCCTCAGCACGTACGCCAGCTCGTGCGCGCGGTAGGACGGGTTGATGTTGACCATGACGGCACCGATCCGGGCCGTGGCGTACTGGACGAGGACCCATTCCGGGCAGTTGACCGCCCAGATGCCGACCCGGTCGCCCTTGGCCACCCCGGACGCCATCAGTCCTCGGGCCAGCTCCTCGACGTCGGCGCCGAATGCGGCGTAGGTCCAGCGGCGCCCGGACACCACGTCGACCAGTGCCTCCCGCTCCCCGAACGCCTCGACCGCCCGGTCCAGGTCGCGTCCGATGGTGTCGCCGAGCAGAGCCGTGGCGCTGGTGCCGTGTGCGTAGGAAAGGCCACTCATCGCACGTCCCCCTCGACGAACTCGGTACCGGTGCCTTCCGCCGTACGCTCGCGCAGTTCGATTCTCCGGATCTTCCCGGAAACGGTCTTGGGCAGCTCGGCGAACTCCAGCCGTCGCACGCGCTTGTACGGGGCGAGAACCGCCCGGGAGTGTTCGAACAGCACCTCGGCGGTGGCGGGCCCGGGCTCCCAGCCCTCGGCGAGCACGACGTACGCCTTCGGGACGGAGAGCCTCACCGCGTCGGGGGCGGGCACGACGGCGGCCTCGACGACCGCCTCGTGTTCCAGCAGTGCGCTCTCCAGCTCGAACGGCGAGATCTTGTAATCGCTGGACTTGAAGACGTCATCGCTCCGGCCCACGTAGGTGAGGTAGCCGTCCTCGTCCCGTGCGCCGATGTCGCCCGTGCGGTAGTAACCGCCGGCCATGGCTGCCGCCGTTCGGCCGGGATCTCCGTGGTAGCCCGCCATCAGGCCGACCGGCGCCGCGGCCAGGTCGAGGCAGATCTCGCCCTCCGCCACGCCTGGAGCACCGGAGACAGGGTCCAGCAGTTCCACCTTGAAGCCGGGACTCGGCCGTCCCATGGAGCCCGGCTTGAGCGTCTGCCCCGGCGTGTTGGCCACCTGCACCGCGGTCTCCGTCTGGCCGAAACCGTCGCGGATGGTGACGCCCCAGGCGCGGCGGACGCTCTCGATGACCTCGGGGTTGAGCGGCTCACCGGCCGCGACGACCTCGCGCGGCGGTGCCTTCAGCTGGCCGAGGTCGGCCTGGATGAGCATCCTCCAGACCGTCGGCGGGGCGCAGAAACTGGTGATCGCCGAGCGGTCCATCTCCGCCATCAGCCGGGCTGCGTCGAAGCGGGTGTAGTTGAAGATGAAGACGGTGGCCTCGGCGCTCCACGGTGCGAAGAGGTTCGACCAGGCGTGCTTCGCCCAGCCGGGTGAGGAGATGTTCAGGTGGACGTCGCCGGGCTTGAGGCCGATCCAGTACATCGTCGACAAGTGGCCCACGGGATACGAGACATGGGTGTGCTCGACCAGCTTGGGGCTCGCCGTGGTGCCCGAGGTGAAGTAGAGCATCAGGGGCTCGTCGGCGTCCGTCTCCCGGTCCGGGGTGAACGTCCCGGGCGCTCCGTCGGCCCCGCTGTAGGAGAGCCAGCCCTCGACGTCGCCGCCGACGGCGATCCGGGTGTAGCCGCCGGGCACCTCGTCGAACTTCGACGTGTCGGCCGACCGCACGATGACGTGGCGGACCCTGCCGCGCTCGACCCGGTCGCGGAGGTCGGCCGGTCCCAGCAGGGGGGTCGCGGGGATGACGACGGCGCGCAGCTTCATCGCGGCCAGTGCCGTCTCCCACAGCTCGACCTGATTGCCGAGCATGACGAGGATCCGGTCACCGGCGGCCACGCCCTGTTCCCGTAGCCAGTTCGCCGCCCGGTCGGAGCGGTCCGCCATCCGGGCGAAGGACACCTCGGTGCGGCCGCCGTCCTCCTCCACGATGTGCAGGGCGGTGCGCTCGTTGTTCTCGGCGATGACGTCGAACCAGTCGAGCGCCCAGTTGAAGTGGTCGGGCCGGGGCCAGCTGAAGCCCTCGTACGCCGTGGTGTAGTCCTCGCGGTGCTCGATCAGGAAGTCCCGGGCCGCCCGGAACGTCTCCGTCGCACTCGTTGCCGGCATGTGCCCTCCTCGTCGCGAACCCGTCCTTTAACATCATGTGAACAGTGACCCAGATCTCACCACCCCCGAACGGGGGTAGGTGACAGGGCGGGGAGGCGTCGGCGTGCCGGAACCGGGCGAGGCGACCGAGCTGCGGGCGGCCCTGCTGAGGCTGCGCCGGTCGAGCGGGCTGCCGGTGGTCTTCGGCGGGCTGCTGTCCGATGCCCGTCGCGCCATGATCGCCGAGCTGAGCGGTGCGCAGACACCGGCACTGCGCGGGCTCGTCGTCTCGGCGGGGAGCGGGCTCGGCGGTAAGGCGATCGCTCTGTCGCGGCCGTGCGCGGTCACGGACTACCCCTCCTCGCGCCACATCAGCCATGAGTACGACACGGCCGTCGCGACGGAGGGCCTGCGCTCGGTGGTCGCGGTGCCCGTCGTCGTACGCCGGACGGTGCGCGGTGTGCTGTACGGGGCCTTGCGTGAGCCGCTGACGCTCGGAGACCGTACGTTCGACGCGGCGACCTCGGCCGCCCGGGACGTGGAGCAGGCCCTGGTCGTCCGGGACGAGGTGCAGCAGCTCCTGGCGGCGGCCCGGGAACAGGTCGCGGAGCCCACCACGGGCCCCGGCACCTGGGAGGACGTCCGCGAGGCGCATCGCGAGCTGCGTGCCTTGGTCCCCAAGATCGTGGACGCGTCACTGCGCGAGGACCTGCTCGCGGTGTGCGGACGGCTGGCGATGGCCGCCGGGGCGGGCCGCATCCCCGGTGCGGGCCGCATCCCCGGTGCGGGCCGCATCCCCGGTGCGGGGCGGGCACGGCTGGCGCCGCGCGAGGTGGATGTGATCGCCTGCGTGGCGTCGGGCGCGACGAACGCCGCCGCGGCCGAAAGGCTGGGACTGCGGCCGGAGACCGTGAAGAGTTATCTGCGGTCCGCGATGCGGAAGCTGGGCGCGCACACCCGGCTGGAGGCGGTGGTCTCGGCACGCCGTGCGGGACTGCTGCCGTGAGGACGCGTCGCGTTCGAGGACTGCGTCGCGGTCGGCGACGGCGTCCCGGTCGGCGAAGTCGATGAAGTGCCGGGCCGGCCGTGGCGGGGGACGCGGAAGGCATGACCGCCGGCATGCGCCTGCCGCCCCGGCCCGGGTCGGGCGACACTCGCGCGGATACGCGGCACCGTCGACAGGGCGGCTTCGGCCCGCATGATGAGGCGGTGATCAGTGTCCTGTTCGCCGTCCTGACCGCTCTCAGCAACGGCACCGCCTCGGTGCTGCAGCGCCGCGCCGCCGTCAAGGTGCCCGACAGCGAGGCGATGCGGCTGTCGTTGTTCGGGCATCTGCTGCGGCAGAAGGTGTGGCTCGCCGGGATCGCTCTCGTGATCGTCGCCGCCGTCTTCCAGGCGGTGGCGCTGGCCACGGGGCCCATCGCCGTCGTCCAGCCGATCTTCGTGATCGAACTGCCCGCGACCCTGCTCGTCGCCGGCTACGTCATGCGGGTCGGGGTGCCACGCCAGGTCTGGTCCGGGGTGGCCGCCGTGACGCTGGGTCTGGCCCTCGGTATGGCCGCCGCCGCGCCGGTCGGCGGCAGTGAGGACGTGCAGGGCGCGGCCTGGATCCCGGCTCTGGTGGTGACCGGGGTCTTCGAGGCCGCGCTGATCGCCGCGGCGCTCGGTACCTCCGGTGACGCCCGGGCCGCGCTGCTGGGACTGGCCGCGGCGTGCGGGTACGCGCTGACCGCCGCGCTGATGAAGGACGCCATGTCGCGGCTGGACGGCGACGGAGTGACCGGCCTGCTGACGGCGTGGCAGCTGTACGCCACCGCGGTGGCCGGCGTGGGCGCGTTGTTCCTCCTCCAGAACGCGCTGCAGGCCGGCTCGCTGGTGGCGGTACAGCCGATGCTGACGCTCGGGGACGCGTTGATCAGTATCACCTACGGGGTGACCCTGTTCGGCGAGGAGCTGCGGACCGGCTGGTGGCTGCTGCCCCAGCTGGCCGGGGCTGCTCTGGTCGCCGTCGGCTGCGTGGTCCTCGCCCGCTCCCCGCTGGCGGCGGCGAACACGGCGCCGCCACGCGTGGAGTGAGCCGGACGGCGGCCGCGCGGAACGGCCGGTCAGGGGCGTCCCCGCGCGGGGATCTCCTCGCCGGGCGGCACCGGTCCGGGCGGGGTGCCGTCGCCGAACGGGCGGCCGCCCAGCTGTTCCCGGTGGTGCGGGGTCAGCCATCCTGCCAGGTCGGGGCCCAACGGCACGATGCCGGTCGGGTTGATACCGGTGTGGACCTGGTAGTAGTGCCGCTTGATGTGGTCGAAGTCGACGGTGTCGCCGAAACCCGGCGTCCGGTACAGATCGCGGACGTACGCCCACAGGACGGGGTCCTCGGTGAGCTTCGAGCGGTTGCACTTGAAGTGTCCGTGGTAGACGGCGTCGAAGCGCACCAGGGTCGTGAACAGCCGGATGTCCGCCTCGGTGATCGTGTCCCCGACCAGGTAGCGCTGCCCGGCGAGACGTTCGGAGACCAGGTCCAGGCGGCGGAACACATCGACGTACGCCGCCTCGTACTCGCCCTGCCCGGCGGCGAATCCCGCGCGGTACACGCCGTTGTTGACGTCCCGGTAGATGCCGTCCATCACTGAGTCGATCTCGTCGCGCCGCCGCTCCGGGTACAGGTCGGGGGCACCGGAGCGGTGCAGGCCGGTCCATTCGGTGGCCAGGTCCAGCGTGATCTGCTGGTAGTCGTTGGTGACCAGGGTTCGGGTGGGTACGTCGACGACCGCGGGCACGCTGACCCCGCCCGGGTAGCCGCGCTCCCGCGCGTCGTATGCCTCGCTCAGGTAGCCGATGCCGAGCACCGGGTCCTTGCCGCCCTCGTCGAGGGTGAAGCGCCAGCTGCGGTCGTCCTGGACGGGGTCGGCCACGGCCAGGGAGAGCGCGCTCTCCAGCCCGAGCAGCCGACGTGAGACCAGGGCCCGGCTCGCCCAGGGACAGGCCCGGCTGACGACGAGGCGGTAGCGCCCGGCCTCGACCGGCCAGCCGTCCCGGCCGTCGGCGGTGATGCGGTCGGCGAAGTGGCTGCGGGAGCGCTTGAAGGGCTTGTGGCCGTACGAGGTGTTCCCGCGTTGCTCCTGGTCCTCGGTGTCGCTCATGGTGTTCCCCTCGGGACGTCGGTGGCATCGGTGGTGTCGGACGTTTCGGACCGTCTCCTTCCCCGCCTGCCCGCAGCGACATCGGCGAGAGCCACGATCAGGCCCGCGAGGACGAAGGCGACGGAGACGAGGAGCCCGTGGTCGTAGGCGGCCGCCCAGTCGCCGTCACCGAGCTGGGCGAAGAAGAGCGAGCCCACCGCGGCGATCCCGACGGCCGAGCCGACGCGCTGGCTGGTCTGGAGGGTGCCGCCGGCGCTGCCCGCGTTGTGCACGGGCACCTCGGAGAGGGTGAGGGTCTGGTTGGGTGCGATGACCAGGCCGCTGCCCAGGCCGGCCAGCAGCAGCGGGGCGGCCATCGCGAAGCCGGCACCGCGGCCCGGCACCAGGTGTGCGGCCAGGGCGGTGAGCCCGAGCCCGACGGCCACCATGGTGAGTCCCACGACGATCAGGGGCCGCCCGAAGCGGCCGACCAGCCGGCCGCCGATGCTCGCCGACGCTCCGGCGCCCAGGGCGAACGGGGTGATCGCGAGGCCGGCCTCCAACGCGCTGTAGTGCAGCCCCGACTGCAGGTAGAGCGTGCTGATGAAGAAGATCGAGGTGAAGCCGGCGAAGTACAGCAGGATCATCAGACAGCCCAGCCAGAAGGTCCGGAGCCGGAAGAGCGACAGGTTCAGCACCGGTTGGACGTTCCGTCGCGCGCAGCGGGACTCCCAGGCGACGAACGCAGTGAGCAGGACTGCGGCCACCGCCACGAGCAGCCACTTCCGCAGGCCCGGCCACTGCTGGGCCTGGACGAAGGGCAGCAGCAGGGCGAGGACCCCCGCCCCGAGCAGCAGGACACCGACGGGGTCCAGGTCGCGCGGGCGTACCCGGGTGGCCGACGGGGTGTCGGGGAGCAGCCGGCGGGCCAGCAGGAGGCAGACGACCCCGATCGGCAGGTTGACGTAGAACACCCAGCGCCAGCCTTCCTGTGCTCCGGCGACCTGGATCAGGAGGCCTCCCAGGAGCGGGCCGACGGCGGTGGAGATGCCGACGACGGTGCCGAACATGCCGAAGGCGCGGCCCCGCTCGCGTCCGGAGAACATCTGCTGGATCAGTGCGGAGATCTGAGGCGAGAGCAGCCCGCCGGCCGCGCCCTGGAGGAGCCGGGCGATGACGAGCCAGAGGCTGGACTGGGCTGCTCCGCAGGCGGCGGAGGCCAGCGTGAAGAGGGTCAGCCCCGCCATGAACACCGCGCGCCGCCCCCGTGCGTCGCCGAGGCGTCCGCCGGGGATGAGGACGAGGCCGAAGGCGAGCGCGTAGCCGGACAGCACCCATTGCAGGTCGGACTCCGGGGTGTCGAGGCCCTCTTTGATGGACGGCAGCGCGACATTGACGATGGAGACGTCCAGCAGTGTCATGAAGCCCGCCACGAGACAGACGGCGAGGGCACGCCAGCGACGGGGGTCGTCGGGACCGCTGCCGGAAGAGGCCGTGTCCCGGTTCCCCGCGCTCGCTGCCATGATCCGCAGCCTAGGACGCCGCTCCCCGATCGTCACCCCGGGCACGCCGTGCGTCCGGCGGGCGGGGCCCTGTCGGCGTCATCCGGCCTGTCCGGCCGCTTCGCGGGTATCCGGGAGAGTATGACTGTCGCCAAAACGAGTGTTCTGGTCCTGGACTGCGCCGAGCACGTGGAGCTCGCCGAGTTCTATGCGGCGCTGCTGAACGCCGAGACACGTATGGGGGACGATCCGGATTTCGTCGAGATCGTCGGCCAGAGTGGTGTGTGTCTGGCGATCCGCCGCGATCACGGCTACGCGCCACCCAGCTGGCCCCGCCCCGAGGATTCCCAACAGGCCCATCTGCGCATCCTGGTGGACCGGGGCGCCATGGACGAGGCCGAGCGCGAGGCGGTCGCGCTCGGCGCCCGGCCGGTGGAGGCCAGGGACAACAGCGGCCCCCGCGACGTCCGCGTCTACGCCGACCCGGCCGGCCACTCCTTCTCCCTGGCGGTGCACCCCGCCCGGCTGCCGTCCGCCGGACCTGACGCGTAGACCGGCTCTGCCGGGCCACCGTCCTGGCTGCCGGAGGCATTACGTAGGATCCGACCGTGACGACGGGGACGGGAACCACGGGGGCGGGAACGCGGGGGACGGCGGCGCTGCCGGATGCGGCACCGACCGGGACGGAACGGCTGTTGCACGACACGGCGGCGGCCGGCGACCGGGACACGCTGTTGGACGCCCTGGCCGGGAGCAGGCTCTTCGCGCTCGTCGCCCGGCTGCACGCGGACACCCCCGGCTTCACTCCCCCGCTCCCCACGCAGGCTGATCCCGCGACGCCGGGCCGGATGTGTGTCGCGGTCCTGACCTCCGGCATGCTCCCGCCCTGGCACCCCGACTGGGTGTTCGAGGCGACCGGGCTCGAGGACCTCGCGCGCCGCTGGCCGGACGGGGTGCGGTGGCTGGCGGTCAATCCGGGCACGCCGTACGCCGTCACCCTCGCGGCCGGGCCGGGGCGACGCCGGGCGTGGCTGAAGGCCCACGCACGGTCCGGCGGGCCGCAGGGCGGCCGGCTGCTGACTCACCGGGCCGGTCCGCTGCACGGGCCGGTCGCACACGGTCTGGCCGTCGGTGCCCATCTCGCCGTGCACAACGGTCTCCTCTGGAACGACCTGGGCGCCGCCTACGAGGGGTACGGAACGGATCGCGCCCGGCTCCGCGACCCCTGGGGCGTGATGAACCGCGCCGCCTACCAGGAGACGCTCGAAGCGCTGCTGGCGACCCGGCTCGTCGGCCGTCGTCACGAGTCGGTGCTCCGGATCCGTCACGCCCTCGCCGGACGGCTGGGCCGCACCCCCACGGCCCCGGAGTGGTCCGCCTCGCTCACCGAGGCGCTGACGCGCCGCCGGTCCACCCCCTCGGACGCGGCCGAAGCCCATGAGGCGATGCGGCTGGTCGTGACGTACGAGGACCGGTTCCGGGCGGACGGCGTCCTCAGCGCGGGCGAACGGGTCGACACCCTGGCCGCCTTCGACCACGGGCGGGCGGTCAACGTCGTACGGCTCGCGCTCGGCGCCCGCCTCTGCGATCCGCGCGAGGCGGAACAGGCCGTGCTGCGGATCGGCGCCCTGGCCGGGCAGGCATACGGCTCCTGGGCGGAGTTCTCCCTCGGTTACTCGCTGGCCCGCGTGGTGCACTTCGACGCGGACGACCCGTCCGGGGCGAAGTACGCGCAGTCGCTCGCCCAGCACCGCATCCTGACGCAGGACCCCGACAGCCCCTACCGGAACATCGCCTGGTCATGAATCCACTGCCCTCACATCCCGGTCACCCCTCCCACGGAGCCCCGTGGGTGTCGCCGTCCGTGACGGAACACCTGCTGTACGAGGCGGGAGCACGCGGCGACGCGGAGGCCCAACTACGCGTCCTCGCCGGCGAGGAGCTCTACATCCTCGCGCCGAAGGCCGAGGTGGACGCCGCTCCCGACAGGGTCATGTGGCGCTCGCACCGGGACGAGGCCGGCCGGAGCTGCCGGGGGGCCCTCACCCGGGGGATGCTGCCGCCGTGGCACCCGGAGTGGGTGTTCCACGCGGTCTCCCTCAAGTGGGTGGCGGAGCTCGACTGGCCGGACCCGTATCAGCTGCTGTCCGTCAACACGGGTACACCGGCCCAGATACTCTTCGCGGCCACGCCCCCGCACCGCGCGCTGTGGCTTCGCTACCACGCGGAGAACGACCGCCCCAGGGGCGACCGGCTGATCGCCCTGCGGCACGGGGCATTGCACGGGCCGCTGGCCTACGGGCTGGCGTGCGGAGCGCATCTGGCGGTCGGCAACGGGGTCCCGTGGAACGAGGTGGGCACCGCCTACCACGAGTACGCGTGTGAGCGGGAGCTGCTGCGCGACTCCTGGGGTATCACCGGACCAAGCGGCTGGCGCACACAGTTGGACGCCCTCCTCGACGCGCACAACAGTCCGCCCGAGCCCGATTTCGTGCTCCGGGTACGTGAACAGCTCGCGGCCGGGCTCGGCGAGCAGCCCTCCGCCGATCTGTGGCGGGAGACGGCCGCCGGGCACGCCCAGGACATCGGAGCGGGCCACGGCACGGTCAAGGACATCGAGGAGCTGGTACGGCGCATCGTCAGGTACGAGGCCCGGTTCCGCGCCGACGGGCTGCTGGCGCCGGACGGCCGGGTCACCACGACGGTCGCCTACGACTACGGGCGCGCCGTGAACCTGGCCCGATGGGGTCTCTCCGCCCGCTTCTGTGTCCCGCACGAGGCGGAGCAGGCCATCGTGTACGCCGGCGCGCTGAGCAAGTCGGCCTACCGCTCCTGGGAGGACTTCTCCGCGGGGTACGCGCTGGGCCGTGTGCTGCGGTTCGACGGTGAGGACTACGGCGCCTACTACCAGGACAACGTCACGGCGCACCGTCTGCTGACGGAGAGCGAAGGCAGCCCGTGGCGGAACCTTCCCTGGCGCTGAGAGCCGCCGGACTCCGCCCGGTGCCGAACTGCTCGGCGTCAGCGCGGTGATGACCCCCGGAATTAACCTCCGGTCTCTTGCCACGACGGGTCTACGCGCATAGCTTTTGGCCCTCACTACACATTTGGGAGCAGTCCCGTGCACATAGTCAGACCCGGCTCCGCCCTGCTGGCCACCGCCCTCGCCGTGACCCTGTCGGTGACCGCCCTGCCCGCCGCCTTCGCGGCACCGTCGTCGTCGGCCGTCATCTCCGAGGTGTACGGCGGCGGGGGCAACTCAGGCGCGACGCTCACCCGTGACTACATCGAGCTGGCCAACGCCGGCCAGAGCGCCTTCGGCCTGTCCGGCTTCAGCGTCCAGTACCTGCCGGGCAGCCCTTCCGCCGGGTCGCTGTGGCAGGCCTCCGCCCTGTCCGGCTCCGTCGCACCGGGCGGCCGCTACCTCGTCGCGCAGGCCGCGGGCACCGGTGGCACGGTGGCCCTGCCGGCCGCCGACGCGACCGGCACGACCGCGATGTCCGCGGCGAGCGGCACCGTCGCACTCGTCTCCGGCACCACCCCGCTGACCTGCAGGACCGCTGCCGACTGCGCAGCCGACACGCGGATCGTCGACCTCGTCGGCTACGGCTCCGCAGTCGTGCGTGAGGGCACCGGACCGGTGGCGGGCGCCTCCGCCTCCTCCTCCGTGGCACGCGCCGCCTCCCTGGCGGACACCGACGACAACGCCGCCGACCTGGCCCCGGGCACGCCGACACCCGTCAACGCGGCGGGCGAGACCGCCGGCGGTTCCGGCCCCGGCGAACCCGGCGGACCGACCGAGCCGGGCACGGTGCGGGTGCACGACATCCAGGGCACGACCCGTCTCTCCCCGCTCGTGGGACAGCCGGTCACGGGAGTCCCGGGCGTCGTCACCGGCGTACGGGCCACGGGGTCACGCGGGTTCTGGATCCAGGACACCGCGCCTGACGACGACGCCCGTACGAGCGAGGGCCTGTTCGTCCACACCGGCTCCGCCGCCCCCGCCGTCACCGTCGGCGACTCGGTCCTGGTCAGCGGAAAGGTCGCCGAGTACTACCCGGCCACCGGCACCCAGTCGCTCACCCAGATCACCGCCCCGCGGACCACGGTCCTGTCCTCCGGCGTCACCCTGCCGGAGGCGGTCGTCCTCGATGCCTCCTCGGTGCCGGACGCCTATGTGCCGACCGCCGGCGGCGGTTCGATCGAGGCCCTCGCGCTCGACCCGGCGGCGTACGCCCTGGATCTGTACGAGTCCCTCGAGGGCACCCGCGTCACGATGGCCGACACCCGGGTGACGGGCGCGACGACCGCGTACGACGAGGTGTGGGTGACGGTGAAGCCGGGCGAGAACCCGACCCGGCGCGGGGGCACGCTGTACGCCTCCTACGAGGACCAGAACACCGGCCGCCTCAAGGTGATGTCGCTGAACGCCGCGCAGCCGGTCCCGGTCGCGGACGTGGGCGACGTGCTGTCCGGCTCCACCACGGGTGTGGTCGACTACGCGTCGTACGGCGGCTACAACGTGCAGGCCACCGAGCTGGGCACGTTGAAGGACAACGGCCTGGAGCGCGAGGTGACACGCAAGCAGAAGCGCAAGGAACTCGCCGTCGCCACGTACAACGTGGAGAACCTCGACGCGGCCGACGCGCAGACGAAGTTCGACACGCTCGCCCGCGGTGTGGCGGTCAGCCTCGCGTCCCCGGACATCCTGTCCCTGGAGGAGATCCAGGACGACAACGGTGCGGTGAACGACGGCACGGTGGGATCCGAGGCGACACTGCAGCGCTTCACGGACGCGATCGTCGCCGCCGGCGGCCCCCGGTACGCGTGGCGCTACGTGGCGCCGGAGGACGGCCGGGACGGCGGTGAGCCGGGCGGCAACATCCGCAACGTCTTCCTCTTCGACCCCGACCGGGTCGACTTCGTGGACCGCCCTGGCGGCGACGCGACCACCGCCGTGACGGCGGTGAAGACGAAGAAGGGCGCCACGCTCTCCGTCTCGCCCGGCCGGATCAACCCCGCGAGCACTGCCTGGGACAACAGCCGCAAGCCGCTCGTGGGCGAGTTCCGCTTCCGTGGCGAGAGCGTCTTCGTCATCGCCAACCACTTCGCGTCCAAGGGCGGCGACCAGTCCCTGCACGGCCGCTACCAGGAGCCGGTGCGCAGCTCGGAGACGCAGCGCGTGCGGCAGGCGACGGAGGTCAACACCTTCGTCACCTCGCTGCTGAAGGTGGACAAGTCGGCCCAGGTCGTCACGCTCGGCGACCTGAACGACTTCGCCTTCTCCCCCACGATGCGGACGCTGACCAGCGGCAAGGTGCTCACACCGCTCATCACCACGCTGCCCGCGAACGAGCAGTACAGCTACGTCTACGACGGCAACTCGCAGACGCTGGACCACATCCTGACCAGCCCTGGTGTCCGCCGCTTCGACTACGACGTCGTACACATCAACGCGGAGTTCGCCGACCAGGCGAGCGACCACGACCCGCAGATCGTGCGGATCGACGTGAAGGGCAAGGGCCCTCGGCACTGACGCCTCCGGGTGGCGGCCCCGGCCGGGCCGCCACCCGGGAGCTCATCGCGGTGCCGTACCCGGTGTGGGCGCACCGCGACGCGGGTGCGCTGCGGGTGTGGGTTCCGCCGGGACGACCTCACCGGCCCGTGCCTGGCACGGGAGGAGGGCCGTGGCCGGTTCGAGCGGCTGGTCCGTGAAGAAGCGGGTCACGAGGGCGGCGACCTCGTCGGACCGCTCCAGGACGACCCAGTGGTCGGATTCCGGGAGGGTGAGGAAGCGGCTTCCCTCGATCGTCCCGGCGAACTCCCGCTGCAGCTCCGGCGACGTCACCGTGTCGTGCTCCCCCGCGAAGACCAGGGCCGGTACGCCCGACAGTCCGCCGGAGAAGTCCGGCCGGTCGGCGAGCGCCCGGCGCAGCGAGTCGACGGCGTGCTCCGAGTGGGCGAGCGCGTGCTGGAAGGAGCGCCGCACATAGCGCCGGGCGAGCTCCCTGCGGTGCACGGGCCGGTCGGGGTCCAGGCACATCAACCCGTCAGCGGCCAGCGCCGCGAAGCCCTCCGGGTCCCCCTCGTCCAGCACGCGGGTCGCCCGCTGCCAGTAGGCCCGCCTGTTGTCGTCGATATGGGTGGGGACACCGCCGAGGACGAGCCGGGCGACGCGTCCTGGATCGTGCTGCGCACAGCCGAAGGCGACGGCCGCGCCGTAGGAGAAGCCGAAGAGGTTGATCCTGGAGGCTCCCAGATCGTCGATGATCCCGGTCACCGCCGCGCGCAGCACGGGCGCGCCGGGGCCGGGCGGCAGAGGGTCCGCCGAGCCCATGCCGGGCAGATCGGCGGTCACCACGTCGGCCACCGGGCTCAGGTGGTCGTCCATCTGCGGCCAGCCGAACATGCCCTGCAGGGCGCCGCCGATGATGACGACCGGTTCGGTGACCGGTGTTCCGCCGGCGGCCGGGTCACGGGGCAGGACCCGGTAGCCGTAACGCAGTCCGTCCACCGTCAGCGACCGGATGATCTCCTCGGGCATGATGCTCCTCGCTTTCCGTCAGGCCCGGGTGAGCACGAGCGCCGCGTTGTGGCCGCCGAAGCCGAGCGACGTCTTGACGGCGCAGTCGAACGGGGCGTGCCGGGCCTCCTTGCCCACCACCTCGACGGGGATGTCGGGGTCGGGGGCGTCGAGGTTGCCGGTCGGCGGGACGAGCTGGTGCTGGAGCGCGAGGACGGTCAGGGCCGCCTCGATGCCGCCCGCGGCACCCAGGGTGTGCCCGGTGCTGGCCTTCGTCGAGGTGACGAGGGGGTGTTCGCCGAGGACGCGGCGCAGCATGGTCGCCTCGATGAGGTCGTTGGCGACGGTCGACGTCCCATGGGCGTTGACGTGGCCGATCTCGGGGGCACCGATGCCCGCGTCGGCCAGGGCGGTGCGCAGCGCCCGCTCGATGCCGAGGCCGTCGGGGTCGGGGGCGACGGCGGAGTGGGCGTCGCTGGAGGCCCCGTAGCCGGCGACCCGGGCACGGACGGTGGCCCCGCGGGCCCGGGCGTGCTCGGGGCGTTCCATGACGAGGAGGCCGGCGCCCTCGCCGACGACGAAGCCGTCGCGGTGCGTGTCGAAGGGACGGCACGCCGCCTGGGGGTCGTGCCGGCGGGTGGAGACGGCCCGCATCTGACAGGCGCTGGCGATCAGGAGCCGGGAGCGGACCGATTCGGCGCCGCCCGCGACGACGATGTCGCACGCCCCGGCGCGGAGCATCTGGTGGGCCGTCCCGATGGCCACGGTGCCCGACGAGCAGGCCGTGGAGACGGCCTGGCTCGGGCCGTGCACACCCAGGTCCATGGCGACGCTGCTGGCGGCGCCGTTGACGACGGTCAGCGGGGCGAGCTTCGGGGAGACGCGCCGGGCGCCACGCTCGATGAGGGTGGTGTGCTGTTCGTCGTAGAACGGCAGGCCGCCGTGGGCGGATCCGATGACGACGGCGACCCGCCCAGCGTCCCAGACCGATGGGTCGAGCCCGGCGTCCGCGACCGCTTCACGGGCGGCGATGACGGCGAGCTGCGAGAAGCGGTCCATCAGCCGCTGCACTGCCACGCCCAGAGCGGCCTTCGTGTCCAGGCCGTCGACGGTGTACATGAAGTCGCAGGGCAGCCCGTCGAGTTCCGGCAGGTGCCCTACCGACGGGGCTGCCCCCGTGTCGCACACGCCGCGCCAGGTCTCCTCGACCCCCACGCCCGCGGCGGTGACCAGGCCGATGCCCGTCACCGCGGCGCTGAAGGGTTCGATGCCCGGCCGGGCGGACCGTCGTGCGTGCGGCCCCGGGCCCGTCACGCGCCGGCCTTGCTGCACACGGCCGCGAGCAGATGGCCGAAGGTGTCGCGCGACGACAGGATCACGTCCTCCAGGTCGATGTCCATCCGGTCCTCGATATGGAGCCGGAGCTCCTCCAGCGCGAGCGAGTCCAGCTTCAGCTGCCGGAGCGGAACGTCGGGCCGGATGGCCTCCGGATCGGTTCCGAACCTGGTGACGAGCAAGGCGCTGATCTCTTCCGAGGTGCTCATGGGGATGCTCCTCCGCTCTCGGTACGCGGTGACGCCGGCCGCGTGGGGGGTGAGACGGCCATCGGGGACGCCGGCTGCTCGGGAGGCACCCTTTATACGCCTTCCCGGCGGTCGTTCCCGACCTCGTTCCCCCGTGAGGAGTGGGGACGGCCAGGTGTGCGATTCCGTAGCGCCGGAATGGGGGATGGCACGATGGGCACAGACGTACGGCCACGAGGGCCTACCGGAGGACGGGAAAGAACCGTGACAGCAGAGGAGCGCGACGGGGCGGTACGGACGAGTCCGGCCAAGTGGGTCGCGGCGCAGGCCGAGTTGTACGAGTCGTCGGGCGGGACGAAGGGCACCACCCAGCTCGGCGTGCCCTGCCTGCTGCTGGACTACGTCGGCCGGCGCAGCGGTGCCGTCCGGCGGACCGTACTGATGTACGGACGGGACGGCGACGACTATCTGATCGTCGGATCGAACGGTGGCTCGGACGCTCACCCGCTCTGGTATCTGAACCTGCTGGCCGGTCCGGAGGTGGACGTCAGGGTCGGCACGGAACGCTTCCCCGCCCTCGCCGAGCCCCTCTCCCCCGAGGAGAAGGAGCGGGTGTGGCCGCATCTGGTGGAGGTCTTCCCCCGGTACGCCGAGTACCGCGCGAAGACCGCCCGGGACATCCCGGTGGTCCGGCTCCGGCGGCGCTGACCCGCACCGGCCCGGGGGACGCGGCCGGACACCCGCAGGCCCCCCGGGCCGGACGTCGAGCCGTGCACGCCGCGGTCATGGCCTTCGAGACGGTGCACGCCGAGTCGCTCGACCCGGCGGGACCCGAGCACACGGGGAGCACACGGACGCGTTTCCAGGCTCCGGCCGAGGGTTCCACCGCAACCGCCGGTGACGACGCCGCACCGGCACCCGCTGCCGGGGCGACGGCCCACCGGACCACGCCGACCGATCCACAACTCCATTGAGGTGAAAGGCAGTTGGCAGCCGCGTGGCGTCGTTGTCATGCCCTGGACACGCGGATAGCCTGTGCGGGCTCAGCGGCCCTCGGCCCACCTTCACCGGTCCGGTGGCCTTCCTCTCCCTCCCAGACCTGGAGCAGGTATGCCCCGACGCCCCGCAGGCCACACCCGAGGTCGCGCAGCCGTTCTGGCCTCTCTCACCGTCACCGCCCTCGTCGCCACCGGCCACCCGGCCGGCGCCGCCCCCACCGCCTCCACCGCCTCCACCGCCTCCATGAACCAGGCCTTCGAGCAGGCCGCCGAGAGGTTCGGCGTACCGCGTGACCTGCTCGCGGCCGTCGGCTACGGAGAGACCCATCTGGACGGGCACGCCGGGCGGCCCAGCCAGGACAACGGCTACGGCGTGATGCACCTGGTGAGCAACCCCGTCAACCACTCCCTGGAGAAGGCCGCCGCGCTGACGGGCAAATCCACGGCCGACCTGCGCAAGGACACCGGGGCCAACATCCTGGGCGGCGCCGCCGTGCTGCGGAGCCACGCCGACGCGCTGGGCATGGACGAGGCCGAGCGGACGGACATCGACGCCTGGTATCCGGCCGTGGCCCGTTACAGCGGGGCCGAGAGCGCCATCGCCGCTCTCTACGCCGACACCGTCTACACCTTCCTCGCCCAGGGGCTACGGGCCACCGTCGCCGGCGGTGAACGGATCTCGGTCACCTCCCGCCCGGTCTCCCCCGACAAGGGCCCCCTCGCGAAGGCCGACGTCACCGCCAAGAGCCAGGACTACCCTCCCGCCCTCTGGGTGGCGGCCCATTCCGCCAACTTCGCGACAGGCCGTACGGCGACGGTGGACAAGGTGGTCATCCACGTCACGCAGGGCTCGTACGCCGGAACCATCAGCTGGTTCCAGAACGCGACGTCGAAGGTCAGTTCGCACTACGTGGTCCGTTCCTCGGACGGCCAGATCACCCAGATGGTGCGGGACAAGGACACCGCGTACCACGCCAAGAGCGCCAACGCCTCGTCGCTCGGCATCGAACACGAGGGTTTCGTCGACGACCCGTCGTGGTTCACCGACACGATGTACCGCTCCTCGGCGGCACTGACGACGTACCTGTGCGACCGGTACGGCATCCCCAAGGACCGGGCGCACATCCTCGGACACGTCGAGGTCCCCGGGAACGACCACACCGACCCGGGTGACAACTGGAACTGGACTTACTACATGCAGCTCGTCGGCGGCTCCGCCGGTGGGGGCGACGTGCTGACCTTCCCGTCGTACACGACCCAGAGGACGGGCTCACAGGGGCCGCAGGTGACCGCCGTCCAGACACTGCTCAACCAGCAGGGCTACGACGCCGGCACCGCCGACGGCTTCTTCGGGACCCTCACCGACAGCGCCGTACGCGCGTTCCAGAAGGCGCGCGGTCTCGACGCCGACGGAACGGTCGGACCGAAGACCTGGACCGCACTGCTCTCCGCCGGCACCACACCGGTTCTCGTCACGGGCGCCTCGGGTGACGCGGTCAAGCGGCTGCAGCGGTCACTGACCGCGGCGCTGGGCAGAACCGTGGCTGTCGACGGAGCCTTCGGCACCGACACGGACAGGGCCGTCCGCGACTACCAGAGCACCCGGAAACTGTCGGTCGACGGCAGCGTCGGCCCCGACACCTGGAAGGCGCTCCAGTCCGGACTCTGATCTCCGGCCGCGCCGCGTCGCGGTACTCCGCGCCTGCCCGCCCACCCGTGCACTCCGGTGCGCACCCGGTGGGCACGGGTGCGCCTTCCCCGCAGAGGGTCCGCAGGCGAATCTGGGCTCTGTCGGTACACGGCCGACGGGACTCGGAGGGCGGTCGGACATGGCTCGTACGCAGTCGACATGTGGGGCAGGCACCCAGAAGGGCACGCGCTGCCAACGGCTGGCGATGAAGGGGGCCTCCCGGTGCGACCGGCACCGCGGGGACTGGTCGAAGTACACCGTGGCGCGGCGCAAGGCACGGGAGAGGGCGGCCCGCCGCCGGTGAGGCCGCCCTCTCCGCCGGGCTCGGTGCGGGCCATGTCGTCGCGCAGCTGCCGGGTCTCGGACTCCTGCTGCACCGGGGCGGTCCGCCGCGGCCTGCGGCTTCGGAGCGGCGACGGCGGAGCCCGCCGCGGGAAGCATGGCGCCGCTCACCAGGGCGACCGAGGTCGCTATGAGCAGGTGCGTCCCGCACGAGCGGGTCTCGCCCGGCCGGAAACGGAGGAGGAGGAAATGTCATGCAGCCGATCTACCGGTAAATCCCGGGCTACGGACGCTTCATCGCTCGCGTGAATCCGTGGCGGCAACCCGCCCGACGTGGTCAGCGGCCGGTGGCCGGGTTCAGGCCACCGGGACCAGGGATGCGCCGTCCTCGTGGTGGATCGGGGTGTGGGCGCCCTTCAGCGGCAGTCCGGTGCCGCCGCGCCGGTCCGCGACGATCTCCGCCGCGATCGAGAGAGCGGTCTCCTCCGGCGTGCGGGCTCCCAGATCCAGCCCGATCGGCGAGTGCAGCGCGGCCAGCTGACGGTCGGTGACCCCGGCCTCGCGCAGCCGCTCGTTGCGCTCCAGATGAGTACGGCGCGAGCCCATCGCGCCGACGTAGGCGACCGGCAGCCGCAGGGCCAGCTCCAGCAGCGGGACGTCGAACTTCGCGTCATGGGTGAGCACGCAGAGCACCGTGCGCGCGTCCACATCGGTGGTGGCGAGGTAGCGGTGCGGCCAGTCGACGACGATCTCGTCGGCGTCCGGGAAACGGGCCGCCGTGGCGAAGACGGGGCGGGCGTCGCAGACGGTGACGCGGTAGCCGAGGAAGCGGCCGGCCCGCACCAGGGCGGCGGCGAAGTCGATGGCCCCGAACACGATCATCCGGGGCGGCGGGACACTGGACTCGACGAGCAGGGTGAGGGGGCTGCCGCAGCGGGAGCCCTCGGCGCCGATGACGACTTCTCCGGTGCGGCCCGCGTCGAGCATCGCGCGGGCCTCGGCGGCGGCCGTACGGTCCAGTTCGGGAGGTCCGCCGAGCCCGCCGGCGTACGTACCGTCCGGGTGGACGAGCAGGGGCCTGCCGAGATGGCTCTGCGGGCCCTCGGTGACCCGTGCGACGGCCGCGGCCCTGCCTTCCGCGGCGGCGACGAACGCGGCGGCGAACACCGCGCGTGCGGGGTCGTCCGCGCGCACCGGGGTCACCAGGACGTCGATGACACCGCCGCAGGTCAGACCGACCGCGAAGGCGTCGTCGTCGCTGTAGCCGAAGCGCTCGCGCACGGTGGTGCCGTCCTCGATCGCCTGCCGGCACAGCTCGTACACCGCCCCCTCCACACATCCGCCGGAGACCGACCCGACGGCCGTGCCCTCGCTGTCGACGGCGAGGGCGGCGCCCGGCTGCCGGGGCACGCTGCCGCCGACGGCCACCACGGTGGCCACGGCGAACGCGCGTCCCTGCCCGACCCACCGGTGGAGCTCTTCGGCGATGTCCAGCATGGCTTCTCTCCTTCTGACAGAGGTGCGGAGGGGCGTGACGTCAGCTGACGCCCAGCCGGCTCTCGATGGGATGGAGGGCGAAGTACACGAGGAAGACCAGCGTCAGGACCCACATGAAGACGCCGACCTCGCGTGCCCTGCCCTGGGCGAGCTTGATGGCCGCGTACGAGATGACACCCGCGGCGACACCGGTGGTGATGGTGTACGTGAACGGCATCAGGACCACGGTGAGGAAGACCGGTACGGCGACGGAACGGTCCGCCCAGTCCACGTGCCGGGCGTTCTGCATCATCATGGCGCCGATGACGACCAGGGCGGCGGAGGCCACCTCGGCGGGCACGATCGCCGTGAGCGGGGTGAGGAAGAGGCAGGCGGCGAAGAAGATCCCGGTGACGACGGAGGCGAGCCCTGTACGGGCGCCCTCGCCGACGCCGGTCGCCGACTCGACGAACACCGTCTGGCCGGAGCCCCCGGCCACGCCGCCGATCGCGCCGCCCGCGCCGTCGATGAACAGCGCCTTCGAAAGGCCTGGCATCCGGCCCTTGTCGTCGGCCAGCTCCGCCTCCGTGCCGACGCCGATGATGGTGGCCATCGCGTCGAAGAAGCCGGCCAGGACGAGCGTGAACACGATCATGCCGACCGTCATCACGCCGACATCTCCCCAGCCGCCGAACTCGACGTTCCCGAAGAGCGAGAAGTCCGGCGCGGAGACCGCGCTGCCGCTCAGCTCGGGCGGGCCGCTGCTCCACGCCTTGGGGTCGATGTCGGCGACGGCGTTGACGAGGACCGCGGCCAGGGTGCCGGCGACGATGCCGATCAGGATCGCACCGGGCACGTTGCGCGCCTGCAGCATGAAGATCAGCAACAGGGTCACCGCGAAGACCAGGACGGGCCATCCGGCGAGCTCACCGGCCGGGCCGAGGGAGAGCGGTGTCGCCTCCCCCTTGTGGACGAAACCCGCCTTGAAGAGGCCGATGAGAGCGATGAAGAGGCCGATGCCGATGGTGATGCCGTGCTTCAGCGCGAGCGGGATGGCGTTCATGATCATTTCGCGGAGTCCGGTGACGACCAGCAGGCAGATCACCAGCCCGTAGATCACGCACATCCCCATGGCCTGCGCCCAGGTCATGGCCGGCGCGACCTGCGAGGCGAGTACGCCGGAGACGCTCAGTCCCGCCGCGAGGGCGAGGGGCACCCTGCCGACGAAGCCCATCAGCAAGGTGGTGGCCGCCGCCGCCAGGGCGGTGGCGGTGATCAGCCCGGACTGGCCGAGCACCTGGCCGTCGACGTCCTTCCCACCGAGGATGAGCGGGTTGAGCAGGAGGATGTACGCCATGGCCATGAAGGTCGTGACACCGCCGCGCACTTCGCGTGCGACGGTCGAACCTCGTGCGGATATGTGGAAGTACCGGTCGAGCCAGGACCGTCCGGCGGGGACGCGCGAGCCGGAGCCCGCGTCCTGCGCGCCGGTCCTGGGGTCCACGGACTGCTGGGTCATGTTTGCCTGACTCCCAAGGTTCACAGGGACGCCCGCGTGAAGCTCTCGTGACTGCGGGATCTGGGATGAGTGCGAGGCGCACGACCCGGGGGACGGCCCGGGACGAACTCTTCGTACGGATGGTGTGGCCGGTCGGCCCCGAAGCGACGGACGGTGGACCCGCACCGCCTCGGAGCGTTCCGACGGCGCGTCAGGTACCGGTGATGTGCTCGGGGCGCACCGGCGTCCTGTTGAGCTCCAGACCCGTCGCGTCCCGGATCGCCGCGAGGACGGCCGGGGTGGACGACAGGGTCGGGGCCTCACCGATGCCGCGCAGCCCGTACGGGGCGTGGTCGTCGGCGAGTTCGAGCACATCGACCGGGATGGCTGGCGTGTCGAGGATCGTGGGGATCAGGTAGTCGGTGAAGGACGGGTTGCGCACCTTCGCCGTCTTCGGGTCGACGATGATCTCCTCCATGACGGCGACACCCAGCCCCTGGGTGGTCCCGCCCTGGATCTGGCCCTCGACCGACAGCGGATTGAGTGCCTTGCCGACGTCCTGGGCGCACGCCAGCTCGATGACCTTGACCAGGCCGAGTTCGGTGTCGACCTCCACGACCGCCCGGTGCGCGGCGAAGGAGTACTGGACATGGCCGTTGCCCTGTCCGGTACGCAGGTCGAAGGCCTCGGTGGGCCGGTGGCGCCACTCCAGCTCGACGTCGACGGCCTCGCCCTCCAGCACCTCGGCCAGCGGTGCGAGCACCTCGCCCGCGTCGGTGACGACCTTGCCGCCCTCCAGGAGAAGCTCGGCGGTGGCCCAGGCGGGGTGGTACGTGCCGAACTTGCGGCGGCCGATCTCCAGGACCTGTTCCCGGACGGCCTCGCAGGCGTTCTTCACGGCGCCGCCGGTGACGTACGTCTGGCGGGAGGCGGAGGTGGAGCCCGCGGAGCCGACCTGCGTGTCCGCGGGGTGGATGGTCACCTGGCTGACGCCGAGCTCGGTACGGGCGATCTGGGCGTGGACGGTGACACCCCCCTGCCCGACCTCGGCCATCGCGGTGTGCACGGTGACGACCGGTTCGCCGTTGATGGCCTCCATCCGCACCCGGGCGGTGGAGTAGTCGTCGAAGCCCTCGGAGAAGCCGACGTTCTTCAGCCCGACGGCGTAACCGACGCCGCGTACGACGCCTTCGCCGTGCGTGGTGTTGGACAGCCCGCCGGGCAGGGCCCGTACGTCGACGGAGCTGCCCTCCGCGTCGGCGGAGAGCCACTGCCGCTCGGGCGGCATGGGGCGGGCCTTGACGCGGCGCAGCAGTTCGGCGACGGGGGCCGGCGAGTCGACGGGCTGCCCGGTGGGGAGGAGGGTGCCCTGCTCCATGGCGTTCAGCTGCCGCAGCTCGACCGGGTCCATGTCCAGGGCGGCGGCGAGCTTGTCCATCTGCGCCTCGTAGGCGAAGCACGCCTGGACGGCGCCGAAGCCGCGCATGGCGCCACAGGGCGGGTTGTTGGAGTAGAGCGCGATCGCCTCGATGTCCACGTCCTCGACCACGTACGGTCCGACCGCGAGCGAGGAGGCGTTGCCGACGACGGCCGGCGAGGCGGAGGCGTAGGCGCCGCCGTCCAGCACGATCCGGCACTTCATGTGGGTGAGCTTGCCGTCCCTGGTGGCCCCGTGCTCGTAGTGCAGCTTCGCGGGGTGCCGGTGGACGTGTCCGAAGAAGGACTCGAAGCGGTTGTAGACCATCTTGACGGGCTTGCCGGTGCGCAGCGCGAGCAGGCAGGCGTGGATCTGCATCGACAGGTCCTCACGTCCGCCGAAGGCGCCGCCGACGCCGGAGAGCGTCATGCGGACCTTGTCCTCGGGGAGGCCCAGGACGGGCGCGATCTGGCGGAGGTCGGAGTGCAGCCACTGGGTGGCGACGTACAGCTCGACGCCGCCGTCCTCGGACGGTACGGCGAGGCCGGACTCGGGGCCGAGGAAGGCCTGGTCCTGCATCCCGAAGACGTATTCGCCGCTGACGATCACGTCGGCCCGCGCGGCGGCCGCGTCGGCGTCGCCTCGGACGATGGGCTGGCGGTGGACGATGTTGGGGTGCGGGACGTGTCCGACGTGGTGGTCCGTCCGGCCTTCGTGGACCAGAATCGCGCCGGGCGCGGTCGCGGACTCCTCGTCGGTGACGACCGGCAGCTCGGCGTAGTCGACGCGGATCCTGGCGGCGGCGCGGCGCGCGGTCTCGGGATGGTCGGCGGCGACGAGCGCCACGGGCTCGCCGTGGTGGCGCACCTTGCCGTGGGCGAGCACGGGGGTGTCCTGGATCTCCAGCCCGTAGTTCTTCATCGCCGCGGGCAGGTCGTCGTAGGTGAGGACGGCGTACACGCCGGGAGTGGCGACGGCCTCGCCGATGTCGATGGAGCGGATCTCGGCGTGGGCGACGGTGGAGCGGAGCGTGTGGCCCCACAGCATGTCCTCGTGCCACATGTCCGAGGAGTACGCGAACTCGCCGGTGACCTTGAGGGTGCCGTCGGGGCGCAGGGTGGACTCACCGATGCCGCCCCGGGTCTCGGAGCCCTGGGTGATCTTGGTGGGGGTGCCGGCCGGTACGGACGCGGCTCGTGGGTGCGGCGTCATGACTGTGGGACCGCCTCTTCCTGACGGGCGGCCGCGAGGCGGACCGCGTCGAGAATCTTCTCGTAACCGGTGCAGCGGCAGAGGTTGCCCGAGAGCGCCTCGCGGATGTCCTGGTCGGACGGGGAGGGCCGCGTCTCGAGGAGCTCGTCGGCGGCGACCAGCAGACCGGGGGTGCAGAAACCGCACTGCACGGCGCCCGCGTCGATGAACGCCTGCTGGATTGGGGAGAGTTCCGCCGCATCGGCGCTCTGTCCGTCGGTTGGCCTGGCCTGCCACCGCTGGGCGGCGTCGAGGGAGGTGCCGCAGGTGCCGGCGGCGCAGCCGGTGCCGGGGTGGGAGTCGTCGCGGTGCCTGGCGTAGTCCGCCAGTCCCTCGACGGTGACGATCTCGCGGCCCTCCGCCTGGCCTGCGGCGACGAGACAGGAACAGACGGGCACGCCGTCGAGGCGGACCGTGCAGGAGCCGCACTCGCCCTGTTCGCAGGCGTTCTTGGAGCCGGGGAGGCCCATGCGCTCGCGCAGGACGTACAGGAGGGACTCGCCCTCCCAGACGTCGTCGGCTTCCTGCTTCCGGCCGTTGACCGTGAAGTTCACTCGCATGGTCAGGCAGCTCCTTCGAGAGTGCGGTCCGCTCCGCGGTACTGCTCCCAGGTCCAGCCCAGCGTGCGGCGGGCCATGATGCCGACGGCGTGCCTGCGGTAGGCGGCGGTGCCCCGTACGTCGTCGATGGGATTGCAGGCCCCGGCGGCGAGCTGGGCGAACTGCTTGGCGACGGAAGGGGTGATGATCTTCCCGCTCTCCCAGAATCCGCCCTCCTCGAGCGCGGCTTCCAGGAAGTCCTCGGCCGCCTTCGCCCGCACCGGGGTCGGGGCCGCGGAGCCGATGCCGGTACGCACGGTCCGGGTCCCCGGGTGGAGCGCGATGCCGAACGCGCAGACGGCGATGACCATGGCGTTGCGGGTGCCGACCTTGGAGTACTGCTGCGGTCCGTCGGCCTTCTTGATGTGCACGGCCCGGATCAGTTCGTCCGGGGCGAGGGCGTTGCGCTTCACTCCGGTGTAGAAGTCGTCGATCGGGATCATCCGCGTCCCCCGCACCGACGCGGCCTCGACCTCGGCACCCGCGGCGAGCAGCGCCGGGTGGGCGTCCCCGGCGGGCGAGGCGGTGCCCAGGTTGCCGCCGACGCCGCCGCGGTTGCGGATCTGCGGCGAGGCGACGGTGTGCGAGGCGAGGGCGAGACCGGGCAGCTCGGTCCGGAGGTGCTCCATGACGGCGCTGTACGGCACGGAGGCGCCCAGGCGTACGGCGTCCGGGCCCACCTGCCACTCGGACAGCTCACCGATGCGGTTGAGGTCCATGAGGTACTCGGGCCGCCGGTGGTCGAAATTGATCTCGACCATCACGTCGGTGCCACCCGCGATGGGCACAGCCGTCGGGTGCTCGGCCTTCGCGGCGAGCGCCTCCTCCCAGCTGGCGGGGCGAAGGAAGTCCATGAGCGGCTCTCCTCTTCTCGATCGGGTCGTTCGGCTGGAGGGCTGGGGGACGGCCGGCCTGTCGGCCTTCGACGGGGGTGTTCCTGTGTTGTTGACGCGGTGTGTGACCCAGTACACAAGCCTTGCTCCAACCGGTGCAGTCACCGAAACCATCAAGGAATTGGCTGGTCCCCTCCTCCGTCTTGTAGATTCGAACGAATGGCGGGCAGCGGTGACCTCACCGCAATGCACAGGTGACCACCCTCCGCCGTCCCCCGCACCCACGAAGAGATCGGCGGCTATCGACGATGCGGCTGCGCGCACTGCTGGACACCGAGGCACTGGGCCTGCGGCTGCTCGGCGGCGAGGACGAGCTGGACCGTTCGGTCCGGGGCGTCATGACGACCGACCTGCGCGACCCCAGCCGTTACCTCGCCGGTGGAGAGCTGGTCCTCACGGGTCTGGCGTGGCGTCGGGACGCGTCGGACTCGGAGCCGTTCGTCCGGATCCTGGCGAACGCCGGGGTGGCAGGCCTGGCCGCGGGTGAGGCGGAGCTCGGGGCAGTCCCCGACGATCTGGTCGAGGCGTGCCTCAGGCACCGGCTCCCGCTCTTCGCGGTCGACGAGACCGTCGCGTTCGCGACGATCACCGAACACGTGGTCCGTCAGGTCTCCGGCGAACGGGCCGGCGACCTCGCCGCGGTCGTCGACCGTCACCGCAGGCTGATGACCTCGGGCCCGGCGGGCGGGGGTCCCGAGGTGGTCCTCGACCTGCTCACCTCCGACCTGGACCTGCGTGCCTGGGTTCTGTCCCCCACAGGCCGCCAGATCGCCGGAGCGGGCGAACCCCTGCCCCCTCGCACGGGCGCGGAGCTGGCGGGCCGGCACCTCGCGGCGACCCGCACCGGCCGCCCGGGGCCGCACCGGGCGGAGGTGGACGGCACGGCCTATTCGCTGTTCCCGATCCGTAACACCGGCCGGAACACCCTGCCCGCTCCCTCCCGTGATGTGCGTGAGTCCGTGCTCTCGGACTGGCTGCTGGCCGTGGCGGCCGACGCCGGCGACTGGCCGGCGGCCCGCCTGGACCTGCTCCAGGGCGTCACCCAGCTGATCGCCGTCGAGCGGGACCGCCGCGACGCCGCCCGCGCGGTACGCCGCAGGCTCGCCCAGGAGATCCTGGAGCTGGTCCAGACGGGCGCGGCCCCTGCCGAGATCGCGGCCAGGCTGAGGGTCGCCGCCCCCGTCCTGCTGCCGGGACTCGGCGCGGCGCCGCACTGGCAGGTGGTGGTCGCCCGGGTCGAGTGGGCCGCGGAGAGTACGGACCTGTCGGGCGGCCGGGCCGCGCAGGCTCTGCTGGAGGAGATCCTGGTCGATCCGGCGGTGACGGGCCCCGACTCGGCGGACCGGATCGCCGTGGCGCACACGGGGGAGGAGGCTGTCGCCCTCGTACCGTTGACCGCGCTCGCCGCTCCGGGCCCCGACGGGACCGAGGTGACGGAGACGACGGAGGGTTCTGCCACCGCGGAACGACAGGGCGCCGCACTGCTCGCCGATGCCCTGCTCGACACCGTCCGGGCGCCGCTCTCGGAAGGTCTCTCCGACGACGGCCGTCTGACACTGGGTGTCAGCGCCGCCGTGCATTCCGCCGAAGGGCTGCGTGGTGCGCTGGAGGAGGCCCGGCACGCTCGCCGGGTCGCCGCTGCCCGGCCCGGCCCTGTCTGCGCGGCGGGCCACCACGAGCTCGCCTCACACGTCCTGCTGCTTCCGTTCGTACCGGACGACGTCCGCCGCGCCTTCACCGCCCGGCTCCTGGACCCGTTGCGGGACTACGACCGGCGGCACCGCGCGGAGCTGATCGAGACGCTCGAGGCCTTCCTGGACAGTGACGGTTCCTGGACCCGCTGCGCGGCCCGGTTGCATCTGCACGTCAACACACTGCGCTATCGCGTCGGACGTATCGAGCAGTTGACGGGGCGTGACCTTTCGCGCCTCGAGGACAAGCTCGACTTCTTCCTCGCCCTGCGTATGAGCTGACTTCCCGGCGTATCACAGTCCGCTCACGCTCCAGATGATTGTGAAATCTTTCACCTGACATTGATCCCACCCCTTGGCCCGGCGTGCCATTCCGTGCTGAGATGCGCGCAGACCCTGGCCGACCGGCGATCGCCGGCCCGGCCTCCACAGCTCGATGGCGCGCTCGGGGAGGGCAATGTGGCGCATACCGCCATGTCTGGTTCCGGAACGACAGCAGATGACGATCCGCCGCTCCAGACCGCGGTATGGCGGCTGCGCTCACGAGCCTGCTGGACGGACGCGGCCGCGCTGCTCGAGCCCTGGGCGGCCACCGACCCCGCGGCCGCTCTCCAGCGGACCTCGCTGCTGACCGAACGATGCCTCTACACCGGCACCGGCTGGACGGACGCCGAGGACGCGCTGCGTACCGCCGAGGCGCTCGCCCAGGACGACTCCGAACGCGGGGCGGCCGCCTGCGAGCGCGGCTACCTCGCCTACGCCTCGACCCTGCTCGGGGCGCGCGACCGGGCCGACGAGGCCAGTGTGGCGCTCAGCAGGGCCGCGGCCCTGCTCTCCCCCGCGGCCCCCGGCCGGCCCCTGCTGGACTTCCGCCGTGGCCTGATCGCCCAGAACATCGCCGATGCGCCGCAGTCCGCCCGCGCCGCCTACCGCAGGGCGCATGCGGGTGCCACGGCCCGGGGTGACGAGCTGCTGCTCTCCTTCACCTGGCGGCACCTCGCCTCGCTGGCCCTGGGTGAGGGTGAGCTGGCGGAGGCGCGACACGGCTTCGCGGAGTCGCTGCGGATAAGGGAGGAGCTCGGCTACCTCGTGGGAACGGCTCCGGCGCTCATCTCGCTCGCGGACGCCGAGCCGGAACCCGAGGCGGCCGCCCGGCTGCGCGCCGAGGCGGGACGGCTGTTCCGGCTGCTGGGCGGCGTACCGACCTGGCTCGCGCCACGGCTGGAGCCGCCGGCCCCGGAGACGGCCGTGGCGAACTGACGGGCCGTTGCCCACCGGGCGACCACCGGCACGGCGGGGCCGGCCACCTCAGACGTCGGCCCCGTGGAAGTGTTCGCGGACGAGGGACTGCACGCCCGTCAGGTCCCGGGCGATGAGCGCGTCCAGCAGGGCGTTGTGCTCCGAGGCATCGGCGAGCAGTGCGGCCCGGCGGCCGGCGGGGTTGCTGACCAGAGGCCACTGGGACCGGCGGTGGAGGTCGTCGGCGACCGACACCAACTGCTGGTTGCCGGACAGCGCGAGCACCGCGCGGTGGAAGGCGCGGTCGCTCTCCGCGTACGCCGCCCGGTCACCGACGGCGGCCGCCGCGACCGTGGCCTCCGCCAGCGGGCGCAGGGCGCACCAGCCGCCCGCCGGGACGGTGCGGGCGAGCCGCAGCATGACCGGGACCTCGATCAGGGCCCGCACCTCGGCGAGCTCCGCCAGCTCGCGGGGGCCCCTCTCGCTGACCCGGAAGCCGCGGTTCGGCACGACCTCGACGGCGCCCTCGACCGCCAGCTGCTGCATCGCCTCGCGCACCGGCGTCGCGGACACACCGAAGCGGGCGCCGAGCGCCGGAGCGGAGTAGACCTCGCCGGGGGCCAGCTCGCCGGCGAGGAGCGCGGCGCGCAGGGCGTCCAGGATCTGGCCGCGTACGGAATGCCGCTGGACCGCCCGCAGTGCGGGCGGCTCGCTGTGGGTGTGCTCGCCGCGCGCCTGCTCGGGCACGCGGACGTCCGGCGGGGTGCCCGCGGACGCGTACGGCCACACGTCCTCGCGCGCTCTGCCCTGCTCCACCGGAACCTCCTCGGACTGGCGGGCCGGCTCGCGTGCGCCGGGCCCCCTGTGCACGATAGGCGGAGCGAGCCGCAGTTCAAACACCGATCACTTCGGGTAAGGTAAGGCTTACCTGTAAGGATCGTGATTCGGTGGTCCCTGAATGACCGTGCCCGCTCTGCTCGCCGCCCCCGCCCCGTCCCCGCTGACGGAGGCGTACACCCGCTTGGCCGAGGTCTTTCCCGGACTGCGTGCCGAGGTACTCACCGATGACGTCACGGCGCCCTCGGGCAGCGGATGGGTCGGCGCTGCCGAGCTCGCGGCGGGCGGTGCCGCACTGGACGACTTCCTCGCCTGGGACGGGGCACAGGTGCTGCGGGACTACGGCACCCAGGCCCGCCCCGACGTGGTGGCGAGCTTCGGACTGCACCGCTACGCCTGGCCGGCCTGCCTCCTGGTGACGCTGCCCTGGTTCACGCACCGCAGGGTCCCCCGGATCCCCGTGGCGGACGTCTCCTTCCACCGGGGTCTGGGACATCTGACCCTCCGGGTACGCGAGTTCGCCTGCCTGCCCGACGACCCGGCGGCCGGACTGCCCGGGGCCCGGGTCGTCTCCGACGAGTCGGCGTTGCGGGCCGAGGTCCTCGACTCCGTGGCGCAGCACATCGGCCCGGTACTGGACGGCTTCCGTCCGCGGATGCGGCGCGGGAAGCGCGCCCTGTGGGGGATGGCGACCGACGAGATCGTCGAAGGCCTCTGGTACGTCGCCCACCTGCTCGGCGAGGAGGGCCGCGCGATGCGGGAGCTGGAGCTGCTGCTGCCGGGCACCACCAAGCCGTACGTGGGCACCGCTGGCTTCCGTGAACTGACCGGGCCCGACGGCGAGTCGCTCCCGACCCGCGACCGGGCGAGCTGCTGCCTCTTCTACACCCTGCGGCCGGAGGACACGTGCGTCACCTGCCCGCGCACCTGCGACGCCGACCGTGTCCGGAAGCTGACGACGGCCGCCTGAACCCTGTGGCGGCTCACACCACCCGGACGGGCGACCAGAATTCGTACACAACCCGTCACGTACGCACGGTTGTTCGTGAAGATTCCGTCCAACGATGAGCTCGGCCACCCCAATCGCGTTCAGTTACTCTGAAACCCTCTGAGCGCAGCGGTATCTCCGTCACGATGGCGCCCGAAACGCCGTACGTGACGCAAGGGACCGTGCATGAGACTGACCGACATATCGCTTGACTGGCTGCTTCCGGGCGCCGTGCTGCTCGTGGGGGTCATGGCGGCGGTGACGGTGGTCGCGCGCGGCAAGCGCGCCGCTGGAAAGGCCGCGGCCGACGACAGCTGGGAGCGCAGCGAAGAGCGCCGCAGGCGCAAGGAGGCGCTCTACGCCACCGCCTCGTACGTCCTGCTGTTCTGCTGCGCCGCGGTCGCCGCCGCCCTCTCCTTCCACGGGCTCGTCGGCTTCGGCCGGCAAAACCTCAGCCTCTCCGGGGGCTGGGAGTACCTCGTGCCGTTCGGCCTCGACGGGGCCGCGATGTTCTGTTCGGTGCTCGCGGTGCGCGAGGCCAGCCACGGCGACGCCGCGCTGGGGTCCCGGCTGCTGGTGTGGACGTTCGCCGGGGCGGCCGCCTGGTTCAACTGGGTGCACGCACCGCGCGGGATGGACCACGCGGGCGCCCCGCACTTCTTCGCGGGGATGTCACTCTCGGCGGCCGTGCTGTTCGACCGCGCGCTGAAGCAGACCCGCCGTGCGGCACTGCGTGAGCAGGGCCTGGTGCCCCGCCCGTTGCCGCAGATCCGGATCGTACGGTGGCTGCGCGCACCCAGGGAGACCTTCGGCGCCTGGTCGCTGATGCTCCTCGAGGGGGTACGCACCCTGGACGAGGCGGTGGACGAGGTGCGCGAGGACCGTCGGGAGAAGGAGCAGGACCGGCACCGCAGAAGGGACCAGGCGAAGCTGGACAGGGCGCGCATCAAGGCACTGAACCGGCAGAACCGGGCCTGGGGGCGCGGTGGCCGGACCGGCCGCCAGGTGGACGTCCAGGCCATCGCCCCCGCACCGGGCGGCGGCCCACCGGCCGTCGCGGAGCCTGCCATAACAGAGCCGGGACAACTGCCCTTGCGCGCCCGGCCATCCCTGCAAGCCGTGAACGGCTCGAACTCCAGGAGTACTTCGGCCCAGACCACCAGCGGTGATCCCACGACCGTCGACCTCACCGCCGAGGACGACACCCAGGCCCTGCCCCGGCTCGATTCGCTGGAGCGGAAACTGAAAGACCTGGAGCAGCAGTTCGGCTGAGCGTCAGGCCACGCCGGCGTTCAGTTCGAACCAGACCACCTTGCCCAGCGCCTGCGTCGTGACTCCCCAGGAGTCCGCCAGGCTCTGGACGAGGAGCAGCCCCCTGCCGTGCGTACCGTCGTCGGCGTTCGGTACGTACGGCGCGGGCTCCTGCCCGCCCACGAAGTCACGCACCTCCACCCGGAGTCGCGCGGGCGCGGAGGTCACCGTGACCACGGCGCCGTTCCTCGTGTGGATGAGCGCGTTCGTCACCAGCTCGCTGAGCAGGAGCTCGGCCACCTCCGTCTCCTCCGGCCGCCTGCGATAGCGCAGGAACTCCCGCAGCGCGGCACGTATCTCCCCCACACCGGACAGATCGGTGTGCCCGAGTCTGCGGCGCAGCCGCATCGGCGGGCTCTCCTGCCGTTTGGTCATGTCCCCCGCACGCACGCTGAATCGGCCTCCCTGGATTCCGTTTCATGACGTCATGTCTCGAACACCTTCACGGGATGCATGCCCCACAGCGGAGCGGTCACGCGTCACCCAGCCATCAACCTATGAACAAGCCTCCTGCGATCCCAGGCGCACAACCGGCGCGTTACGTTTGTGCACCCGTCGTCAACTCCTCGAAAATTTACCCGTATCGGCGTTGACGAATGGGGATCTACGCGCGTCATCATGGTGGGCATGCGCATCCCCCCACGGATCACCATGCTCGGCGGCACCGCCGCCCTCCTGTCCGTCCTCTTCGTCGGCGGGCCGGTCACCGCATCGGCCGCGGCGCCTCCCACGGCCGCGGCGACGGCTCCCTCGGCGGCCGCGGTCGGCAGCGTCTGCTACTCCGCGCTACCGTCCCAGGCCCATGACACGCTCGACCTCATCGAGACGGGCGGCCCGTTCCCGTACGACCAGGACGGCACCGTCTTCCAGAACCGGGAAGCGCTGCTGCCCAGCCGGAGCACCGGCTACTACCACGAGTACACGGTCATCACGCCCGGCTCATCGGACCGCGGGGCCCGCCGGATCGTGACGGGTGAAGAGGTCGAGGAGGACTACTACACCGCGGACCACTACGCGTCCTTCGACCTGGTCGACCACGGCTGCTGATCGATCTTCTCCCCCGGTCCGGTCCGCGCCGTAGTCCCCCACCTGCGGCGCGGACCATCGGACCGGCAAGGGCAGCGCGACAGCACGACAGGGCCGTCGTCATCGAGTGGCCCGACCACGCCCACGTGGCCCGCGCGCTGGGCCACGAGGAGCCCGTCCGCAGGCTGGACCGGCTGCTCCCCGCCCGCACCACACGACCGCGCGCGCGTCGAGCGGGAACCGGCCGAGGCCCGGGGCGCTACGCCTGCTGGGAGCCCGCACCGGCCTCCGCCCGGACATGGTGCCGCCCGATGGGCAGCATCAGGGGCTTGCCGGACACGGGGTCCTCGATGATCCGGCTCTCGAGGCCGAACACCGTCCCGACCGTTTCCTCCGTCAGCACCTCGGCCGGGGAACCGGCGGCGTGGATCCGCCCCTCGGCGAGGGCGATGAGGTGATCGGCGTACCGGGCCGCCAGATTGAGGTCGTGCAGGACCATCACGACGGTCGTTCCCCGGGCCCTGTTGAGGTCGGTCAGCAGGTCCAGCACCTCGATCTGATGACTGGCGTCGAGGAACGTGGTGGGCTCGTCGAGCAGCAGCAGATCGGTCTGCTGGGCCAGCGCCATGGCGATCCAGACCCGTTGACGCTGGCCGCCGGACAGTTCGTCCACCGAGCGGTCGGCGAGTTCCGTGGTCTGCGTGGCCTCCAGCGCGGAGGCCACGGCGGCGTCGTCCTTCTCGCTCCAGCGGGTGAAGACACCCTGGTGAGGATGGCGCCCGCGGCCCACCAGGTCCAGCACCGTGATGCCCTCCGGAGCGATGGGCGACTGCGGCAACAAGCCCAGCGTGCGGGCGAGTTCCTTGGCCGGCATGCGGTGCACCTGCCTGCCGTCCAGGAGCACCTGTCCCCCGCGGGGCGCCAGCAGCCGGGACATCGAGCGCAGCAGCGTCGACTTCCCGCAGGCGTTGGCCCCGACGATCACGGTGACCTTGCCGGGTGGCACCGTGAGGTCGAGGGAGTCGACGACGACGCGGTCGCCGTAGCCGAGCGTCAAGCGCTCGGCGGTCAGGGAGTGGGACGTGGTCATATCGAGCCTCCAGCCCGATGGGTGCGGACAATCAGGTAGACGAGATACGGCGCGCCGAGCACCCCGGTGACGACGCCGACCGGGTAGCGGGTGTCGAAGGCGAACTGCCCCGCGAAGTCGGCGACGAGGACCAGGAGCGCGCCGACCAGCCCGGCGGGCACCAGGAGGGAACCTCCCGCGCCGACCAGCCGGGCCGCGATCGGACCGGACAGGAAGGCCACGAAGGCGATGGGGCCCGCGGCGGCCGTCGCGAAGGCGATCAGGCCCACGGCTGCGACGATGACGGTGATCCGGGTGCGTTCGACGCGTACCCCGAGGGCCGAGGCGGTGTCGTCACCGAGCTGCAGGGCGGACAGGCTGCGGCCCTGCGACAGCAGGACGGGAGCCAGCACGAGGAGCGCCACCAGGGCGGGCACCGTCTGGTCCCAGCTCACCCCGTTGAGGCTGCCGGTCAGCCAGCGTGTGGCCTCCTGGAGGTCCCACTCGGCGGCCCGCGACAGGACGTAGGAGGTGATGCTGTCGAGCATCGCGGAGATCCCGATGCCGATCAGGATGAGGCGCGTGCCGACGACGCCGTCGCGGAACGCCAGGGTGTACACCAACAGCGCGACGACGAGAGCGGCGACGATCGCGAGGGCCGACACCTGTGTCTCGTCGAGCGAGAGCGTCACGATCGCGACGGCGGCGGCCGCGCTCGCCCCCGCGCTGATGCCGATGACGTCCGGACTGGCGAGAGGGTTGCGCAGCATCGTCTGGAAGGTGACGCCGGCCATCCCGAAGCTGAATCCGGCGATCACGGCGAGCACCGCGCGCGGCAGCCGGAGCCGCCCCACGGTGAACGAAGCCCCGGGGACCTGCTCCCCGAGGACCACCCGGGCCACGTCACGCGGAGGATAGAAGGTCTGTCCCGCCATCAGCGTCACCGCGAACGCGGCGACGACGAGCAGAGCGAGGACCAGCGCGATCAGGCGCCGGCGGGAGGCGTTCCGGACCCGTCCGCGGGTGACCTCGCGAAGGACGGACGGCCGGGCGACGGCGGGGGCGCTCACAGGGCACGCACTTTCTGACGGCGGACGGTGTAGATGAAGAACGGGGCGCCGATCAGCGCCGTCACGATGCCCACGTCGACCTCCGAGGGCCGTGCCACGATCCGTCCGACGACGTCGGCGGCGGTCAGCAGCACGGCTCCGGTCACCGCGGAGAGCGGCAGCAGCCAGCGGTGGTCGACGCCGGCCATCATCCGGCACGCGTGCGGGACGACGAGTCCGACGAAGCCGATCGGTCCGGCGGCCGCGGTCGCGGCGCCGCACAGGACGACGGCGCCGACCGCCGCTGTGGCGCGGGCCACCCAGACCCGCTCACCGAGCCCGGCGGCGAGTTCGTCGCCCAGGGCCAGCGAGTTCAGCGCCCGCGCGGAGAGCAGGCAGATCAGGAAGCCGGCCCCCAGGAAGGGCAGTACATGGCCGATGCGCTCGTAGGACGCGCCGCCGACCCCGCCGATCTGCCAGAGCCGGAAGGCCCCGGAGATGTCGTTGCGGGGCAGGACGACAGCGGTCACCAGGGACGCGAAGGCGGCGGAGGTCGCGGCTCCCGCGAGGGCGAGCTTGAGCGGGGTGGCGCCGCCACGCCCCAGGGAGCCGACGGTGTAGACGAACACGGCCGAGAGTGCCGCTCCGACCATGGCGACCCACACGTACCCGGTCGGCGAGGTGAGCCCGAAGAACGCGACCCCCGTGACCACGGCCAGCGACGCTCCCATGTTGACGCCGAGGATGCCCGGGTCGGCCAGGGGGTTGCGGGTCACGCCCTGCATGACTCCGCCGGCCAGGCCGAGCGCCGCGCCGATCACCACGGCCAGCAGGGTGCGGGGGATCCGCTTGGTGACGGCGGCCTGTTCCAGCGTCCCGTCCGCTCCGCCGAGTGCGCTCCAGACGTCGGACCAGGCGACGGTGCGCGACCCGACGGCGACCGACAGCACCATCACCGCCGCCAGTACGAGCAGGGTGACCGCGAGCCACAGGAGCCGGACACGCGCCGGACGCCGCACCAGGGCGGCGTCCGGGGGCCGTCGGGTGTCGACCGTGGTCACTTGACCTTGTCCGCGGCCTTGGCGAGCTCGGCCACGTACTCCTCCAGCACCCAGGAGATCGACAGCGGCGTCGGGTTCGCGGCGGTCGCCAGCGGGGCGCTGCCCGGCAGGAGGTAGACCGAGCCGCGCTCGACGGCGGGGATCTTCGAGAGCAGCGGGTCCTTCTTCAGGGTCTGCAGCAGCTCACCCTTGTCGTCGCCGTATCCGGTGATGATGTCGACGTCGTCGAAGGCGTCGATCTGCTCCGCGCTCTTGGTGAGCGAGAACTTCTTGTTGCCCGCGGATGCCTCGGCGATGCTGCCCGGAGTCGTCAGACCGAGGTCCTCGAAGAACTGGGCGCGGGTGTCGTGAGCCGTGTAGAAGCCGACCTCGCTCACGTCGTTGGGGTCGATGTGCGTCATGAACATCGCCGACTTGCCCGTCAGCTGGGGGTACTTGGCGACGGTCTTCCTGATGTCGCCCTCGACCTCGTCGATCAGCTTCTCGCCCTCGTCGGCGAGGCCGATCGCCTTGCTGTTGAGCTGGATGATCTCACGCCACGGAGTGGCCCACGCCGCCTCCGGGTACGCCACCACGGGAGCGATGTCGCTCAGTGTGTCGTAGTCCTGCTGGGTCAGCCCGGAGTACGAGGCGAGGATGACGTCCGGCTTCGTGTCGGCCACGGCTTCGAAGTCGATGCCGTCGGTCTCGTCGAAGAGGACCGGGGTCTTGGCGTCCAGCTCCTTCAGCTTGTCCGCGACCCAGGGCAGGACGCCGTCGCCGTCGTCGTCACCGAAGTTCGCGGCGGCCATGCCGACGGGCACGACACCGAGAGCCAGCGGCACCTCGTGGTTGGCCCAGTTCACCGTGGCGACGCGCTCGGGCTCGGACGGGATCGTGGTCTTGCCCAGTGCGTGCTCGATCGTGACCGGGAACGCCTCCGAACCGGCCTTGCCGCTCTCGTCCTTCTCGGACCCTGACTCCCCGCCGCAGGCCGTGAGGCCCACCAGCAGGGCAGCCGCGACGGCGACTGTACGAAGGCGGTGTGGACGCATGGATCCGTACTCCAGTTCAGGGAGGGTGATTCCGGCTTGTTCGAATGCTTCGCCCGAAAATCGGGCAAGGAGCGACACCGGAGACACACAAGCAACTTAGGTAAGCCTTGGCTTGTATTTGACCTTATGAAAGTCGCAGGAATGTCGCAATCACCCATTGCAGACACCCGTTGTAGCGATCGGGACATCGAGGGAGCGCCATGACGGCTGGATCCAACGGTTGCCGAGTGGGGCTCAGCGGGCCCTGAACGCTCCGGGGGTCAGCCCCGTCGTACGCCGGAAGGCCGCGCCGAAGGCACTCACCGAGCGGTAGCCGACCTCCTCCGCTACGACCTCCACCTCCCAGCCCCGGGTGAGGAGTCCGACCGCGTGCTGCGCCCTGACCCCGGCGACCCAGCGCGCGAAGCTGGTGCCGGTCTCGGTGTTGAAGGCGCGGGTGACCGTCCGGGCACTCACGCCCAGCTCGGCGGCCCACTGGGACAACGTCCGCTGGTCGCCGGGGTTGTCGCGCACGGCGTCGGCGATCGGGCGCAACAGCGGGGATGTCGGAGCGTGGACCAGCAGTTCCCTGGAGGACGGAGTGAGCACGTCGAGCACCATCGCCTCGGTGGCCGCCTGGGAACCGGGCCCGAGGGTGGCATCGCCGAGCCGTTCCAGGAGCAGGCGGAGCAGCGGTGTGATCTCGACGGCCACGGGCACGTCGGAGAGTGAGGGCGTGGTGGCGCTGCCGAAGAAGGTCGCCCGGTACCACGTCCCGGCGACCGCCGAAGCGGAATGCATGGTGCCCGCGGGCATCCACAGACCCAGGGTCGGGGTGATCGTCCATGCCCGCGCACCGACCACGGCCATGGAGGCGCCCCGCTCGTTCCACAAGAGTTCGTCCCAGGGGTGGGCGTGGGCGTTCCAACTGGTGTCGTGCGCGACGGTCTCTTCGTAGCCGTGGATGACGAAAGAGGACCGCACCGCGCCCGCGTCCTGCTCCGGCACGGTGCGGGTCTCCCTGGTCATGGCCTCACATTATCGAGACCACCGAGCCGGGCCCTCCCGCCCCCCACCGCCCGGCGCCGGCCCGCTCGGCCCGCTCAGGGCCGCGGCACGTTACGGAGATTGGAGCGGGCCATCTGGAGCATCCGCCCGACCCCGCCGTCCAGGACGATCTTGCTGGCGGAGAGCGCGAAGCCGGTGACCATGTCTGCGCTGATCTTCGGCGGGATGGAGAGGGCGTTCGGGTCGGTGACCACGTCGACGAGCGCGGGCCCCTTGTGCTTGAAGGCGTCCTTGAGCGCACCCTCCAGCTGCTTGGGCTTCTCCACCCGCACCCCGTAGGCTCCCGCGGCACGCGCGATGGCCGCGAAGTCGGGATTCTTGTTGGTCGTACCGAACGAAGGCAGTCCCGCGACCAGCATCTCCAGCTCGACCATCCCGAGCGAGGAGTTGTTGAACAGGACGACCTTCACCGGCAGGTCGTACTGGACGAGCGTGAGGAAGTCACCCATCAGCATGGTGAAGCCGCCGTCGCCGGACATCGACACGACCTGCCGGCTGCGGTCGGTGAACTGCGCGCCGATCGCCTGCGGCAGCGCGTTCGCCATCGAGCCGTGACTGAACGAACCGATCACCCTGCGCCTGCCGTTGGGCGTGAGGTAGCGGGCCGCCCACACGTTGCACATGCCGGTGTCGACCGTGAACACGGCGTCGTCGTCGGCGAGTTCGTCGAGGACCGAGGCGACGTACTCGGGATGGATCGGGACGTGCTTGTCGACCTTGCGGGTGTACGCCTTGACCACGCCCTCGAGCGCGTCGGCGTGCTTCTTCAGCATCCGGTCGAGGAACTTCCGGTCGGTCTTGACCTTCACGCGCGGGGTCAGGGCCCGCAGGGTCTCCCGCACATCGCCCCAGACAGCCAGGTCGAGCTTGGACCGCCGGCCCAGGTGCTCGGGGCGCACATCGACCTGGACGATCTTCACGTCGGTCGGCAGGAACGCGTTGTAGGGGAAGTCGGTGCCCAGCAGGATCAGCAGGTCGCACTCGTTGGTGGCCTCGTAGGCGGCTCCGTAGCCGAGCAGTCCGCTCATGCCCACGTCGTACGGGTTGTCGTACTGGATCCATTCCTTGCCGCGCAGCGCGTGGCCGACCGGGGCCTTCACGCGCTCGGCGAACTCCATGACCTCGGCGTGCGCGCCCGCCGTCCCGCTTCCGCAGAACAGCGTCACGCGCTTGGCCTTGTCGATCATGCGGCAGAGTGTGTCGATCTCCGCGTCACCGGGCTTCACCGAGGGCCGCGAGGTGACCAGGGCGTGCTCGATCGACTTCTCGGGTGCCTGCTGGGAAGCGATGTCGCCGGGCATCGAGACGACGCTGACGCCACCGCGGCCGATCGCGTGCTGGATGGCCGTCTGGAGCAGCCGCGGCATCTGCTGCGGATTGGAGATCATCTCGTTGTAGTGGCTGCACTCCTGGAAGAGCAGCTCCGGATGGGTCTCCTGGAAGTAGCCGAGGCCGATCTCGCTCGACGGGATGTGGGAGGCGAGGGCGAGCACCGGCGCCATCGAGCGGTGGGCGTCGTAGAGGCCGTTGATGAGGTGGAGGTTACCCGGCCCGCACGACCCGGCGCAGGCGGCGAGGGTTCCGGTGATCTGCGCCTCGGCACCGGCCGCGAACGCGGCGCTCTCCTCGTGCCTGACCTGGACCCACTCGATGGCGGCGTTACGCCGGATGGCGTCCACCACGGGGTTGAGGCTGTCGCCGACGACGCCGTACAGCCGCTTGACCCCCGCCCGTACGAGGATGTCGACGAACTGTTCCGACACGTTCTGCTTGGCCATGGGTGTGCACCCTCTCCGCCTCCGGCTGTCCGTGTCTCCATCAACCCACGGCGTGCACGGTTACGCCTCCCAGACCGCCGCGCTCGTACGGTCGTCGGCGTACCCCGCGGTCCTGAGCAGGGTGTCGGCAAGATAGGCGGGCAGACCGGGTGGACCGTCCGCGGACCAGCGCCGCGCCAGCTCGTCGGCGAGCGCCGGCATTCCGCGCATCGGCTCGGCCAGGCCGTTGGCGCAGAGCAGCAGCGTGTCCCCGGGCCGGGCGACGGAGGCACGGAAGCGGAAGGGCTCCGCGGACGCCGGCGGCGGGCCCTCGGCGTAGGGGGACGGGCGCGTGGTGATCTGCAGGTCCATCGTCAGCCGGTCCCCGCCGGGCCCCTCCTCGCTCGCCGCCCCGCGGGAAACGGGGAGTACGGGGTCGAGGTCCTGCCACGCTCCGTCGCGGAGACGGAAGAGGCCGCCCGGTCCGATGCCGAAGAAGACCCGGGTACGGCATTCCGGGTCGGCGGACAGCAGCAGACAGCGCAGGTCGGCGGTGTACGCGGAGGGTTCGAGGCCGAGCTCGGCGGCGCGGGCGCGCAGCTTGCCGTAGGTGCGGTCGGTGAGGCGGTGCAGGCCTGATTTCAGGTCGTCCCTGCGCCCCGCCCTTATGTCGTCGGAGAGCCGGGCGTGGCTGCGGGCGACGGATCCGCCGATCCAGCGACAGGCGTCGGCGGCGGGGCGGGCGCGTCCCGCATCCCGGGCGCCGCCCGCCACCGCGACCAGGACGAGGGCGCCGTCCCCGGTACCGAAGCGCGCGGTGAGCAGGGCGTCGCGGCGGCGCTCACCCCGCGAGCGCGCCGAGTCCCCGCGCACGGACGCCGCCCGCAGGGTGAACGCCCCGTACCTCGCGCCGTCGAGGACCGTGTCGGGGACGAGGTCGTCGAGGTCGTCGAGGTCGGTCAGGGGCAGTGCGGCGGGCTCGGCGTCGTAGGCGGGGGGCCGGTCTCCGACGTGGCCCACGGCAAGGCGTGCCGACGGCTCGGGCACTGCCGGGGGTCGCGGTACGGCGGGTGGCTCGGGAGCCGGGGGCACGGCCGGCGGCCGCGCGGCGAAGGTGTGCGGCCGTGAGGGCCCGGCAGGGGCCTCCCAGGGTGCCCGCCCGGCCAGGGTGGTACGCGGATGGGCCTGCTCCGGCGCGGCGTGTGGTGGTTCTGGTGTGGGAGGATTCGGCGGCTCCGGCGCACGGTCCGTACCAGGCGAGCGCGGGTCGGGCAGCGGCACCACCGTGACCGCGTGGTCCTCGCGCCTCGTGTGGTCCGTGTCCGTGCCGCCCACGGCGTCCGACGCCGAGTCGAAGCGGTCGTCGAGACTGTCGGCCACACCGCTCGGCCCGGTGTCCGGCGCGGTCTCGTCGTACAGCCTGCGCCACCACTCGTCCTCGTGGGCGGCGGGCTTCTCCCCGTGCTGGCTCATGCCCATAGTGTCGACCGCTCAGAGCGCGCGAAACGGCTCATCCGCGAAAAGTGGCCCGGAAGTGGCACGGCAAGAAGACCCGCCGGACGTCCCCACCCCCCACGGGAAGGTCGTCCGGCGGGCCGGTCCATGTGTTCAGCCCACCGCCCGTGGGGCGATCGTCGCTGCGGTGGCGCCAGATTGTCAGAGAGACGGGTGCTACGGGGCATGATGGGCCCGGCGGGTTTACGCCGTGGCTGTTTCTCGCCATGGCGCACCCCGCCTGATGAGCGTGGGAACGCGCGAGCACCGATCCGGGGAGGGCCGAGGATGCTGTCAGCGATAGGTCTCGACGAGAGACAGGAAGCGGTCTACCGGGCACTGGTCGCCGCGGGAGCCGCGGAACTCCCCGATCTCGCGCGCCGGCTGACGCTGCCGGAGGCGGACACGGAACGCGCGCTGCGGCTCCTGGAACAGCAAGGGCTCGTGGCCCAGTCGTCGTCGCGGGCGGACCGCTGGGTCGCCGCGCCGCCCGGCGTCGCGCTGGGCGCGCTGCTCACCCAGCAACGCCATGAGCTCGAACAGGCGGAGCTGGCGTCCGTCCTCCTCACCGAGGAGTACCGGGCGGAGGCAGCCGAACCCGTGGTGCACGACCTGGTGGAGGTGGTCACGGGCGCGAGCGCGGTGGCCCACCGGTTCCACCAGTTGCAGCTGGGCGCCACGTCCGAGGTCTGTGCTCTGGTCACGGGGAAGCCGATCGCGGTGACCGGGATGGAGAACGAGTCCGAGGAGCGGGCGACGATGCGTGGGGTGACCTACCGCGTGGTCGTCGAGCGGGACGTGCTCTCGCTGCCGTCCGGGATCGTTGAGCTGTCGGCGGCGCTGGGCCGTGACGAGCAGTGCCGGGTGGTCGACCGCGTACCGACGAAACTGGTGCTCGCCGACGCCGCGCTGGCCATGGTGCCGCTGACCGGCCGGGGGGCCGAACCGGCCGCCTTGGTCATCCACGCCAGTGGGCTGCTGGAGTCACTGACGGGCCTCTTCGAGGCGGTGTGGCGCGATGCGATGCCGCTGCGGCTCGGCGTGAGCGGAATCAGCGAGGAGAACGGTCCAGGTGCGGATCCGACCGACCTGGAGATCCTCTCGCTGCTGCTGGCCGGTCTGACGGACGCCAGTGTGGCGAAGCAGCTGGACCTGGGTCTGCGGACGGTGCAGCGGCGGGTGAAGGGGCTCATGGAACTCACCGGGGTCTCGACCCGGCTGCAGCTGGGCTGGCACGCCTACGAACGCGGCTGGGTGGCCCGCGCCCCACGTTGACCGCCCCGGCCCGCTGCTCCCGGCCGGGGGCCGGGGCCCGCTGACGCGCGGGACCCGGCGTCCTCCGGCACGCTGGTCGAATGAGTGTGTGGCAGCTCGTTGCCGTCGGAGCGGTGATGCTGCTCGGCCTGATCGGCGTGCTGGTGCCGGGCGTGCCCGGGCAGGCGATCGTCTGGGCCGCGGTGTTGTGGTGGGCGCTGACGGACCCGACCCCGGTCGCCTGGGGCGTGCTGATCGGTGCGACGTGTCTGCTGCTGCTGAACCAGGCGCTGAAGGCGCTGCTGCCCTCCCGGCGCCCACACGAGTCGGGGGCGCCGCGCAGGACACTGATGGCCGGGGGCATCGCGGCCATCGCCGGTTTCTTCGTGATCCCGGTGGTGGGCGCCGTCCTGGGATATGTCGGCGCGGTCTACGGCGTCGAGCGCATGCGCCTCGGCAGCAGGGCGGCCGGCTGGACGTCGCTCAGATCCGTGATGCGGGCGACGGGGTACTCGGTGCTCCTGGAGCTCTTCTGCTGTCTTCTGGCGGTCGGGGCGTGGCTGGGCGCCGTCATCTGGGGCTGATGACCGCGGGGTGTCCGGGCGGCGGCAACCGCCCGGACACCTCAGGCCCGTTCCGCTAACGCGTCCTGCCCCGCTTCATCGCCATGGCCGCCCGGCCCTCCGCGCTCCTGCGCTTCCATTCGCGCAGGGTCTCGGTGCGCAGCCGGGCGTCCGTCTTCGCCGCGATGCGGTGGTTCTCCCGGAGCAGCTTGCGGTAGCTGTCGAGACGCCGCTCAGGCAGGGACCCGTCCTGGATCGCGCCGAGCACCGCGCAGCCGGGCTCGGCCTCGTGGGCGCAGTCGTGGAAGCGGCACTGCCGTGCCAGGTCCTCGATCTCGGAGAAGACCTGGCCGACTCCGGCCTCCGCGTCCCAGAGACCGACACCCCGCAGCCCGGGGGTGTCGATCAGGACACCACCGGCCGGCAGCACCAGGAGATTGCGCGTCGTGGTGGTGTGACGGCCCTTGCCGTCCACCTCCCGCGCCGCCTGCACGTCCATCACGTCCTCGCCGAGCAGTGCGTTGGCGAGCGTCGACTTACCGGCCCCGGAGGTCCCGAGCAGCACGCTCGTACCGCCGGCGACGATCGCGCCGAACACATCGATGCCCTCCCCCGTGGCGGAGCTGACAGGAAGCACCTGCACCCCGGGGGCGATGCCCTCGATGTCCGCGACGAGGTGGGACAGCGTGGTGGCGTCCGGCACGAGGTCGGCCTTGGTGAGCAGCACGAGCGGGTTCACCTCGTACGCCACCGAGCGGGCCCCCTCCCCGAGCAGAGCGGCACCGTCGGTGCTGGACATGGCAAGCGCCAGGAACCGTTCCAGCCGTCCGAGGTCGAGCTCGACGGCGAGCGAGACACAGATGACGATGTGATCGATGTTGGTGGCGAGCACCTGCCCTTCGGAGCGCTGCGAGGACGTCGAGCGCACGAAGGCGGTACGGCGGGGCAGAAGGCTACGGACGAACTGCGGGTCGCCGTCGGGGTCGACGGCCACCCAGTCGCCGGTGCAGACGATCCGCATCGGGTCGCGAGGCACCACGAACGCGGTGTCCGCCCGGAGAGTGCCGTCCGGGGTGACCACGTCGCACTGACCGCGGTCCACCCGCACCACGCGTCCCGGCAGGAGTCCCTGCGCGGCGTACGGGGCGTAGGCGTCGGCCCACGCGTCGTCCCAGCCGTACGGGGCCAGCGGGTGCGACGGGGTGAAAGCCTGAGAAATGGAGAAAGACAAGGGAAACCCTTCACAAGGGCGGCCCCGGCACCGCGCGCTAAGACGCGGAGAAAACACTTCATGGTCAGCCGGCGGCCACAGGAGTGGGAACGATGCTCTTCGGGTTGTGGGCAGCGCCCACCGCAACGACAGTCATCAATGTCCTCACCTCCTGTTTCCTGACTCGGCACACCCTAGCGGGAGGTGGCCGGGCGGCGTCAACGGCTTTTTGCCGACGCGACTACGTCCCGTCGCCCATGCCTTCGACCGAGGCCCGGGCACCGGGCACCAGGATGTTTGCGAGGAGCGGGTCGGACCCCGTGGGCGAGGCGGATGCCCGTTCGGTGCGCCTCGCGGCCTCTGCGGCCTCTTGCCATTCGGCGAGCAGGCGATCGTAGACAGGCGTATCGGAATCGGTGCGCCACGACGGTCTGCGGCTGTCGTACTGGTCCATGGGGATGCCCTACCCGCGGTGCCGTGATACGTAGCCCACGTTGCGTCAACCGGCTCAACGTGCGCTCGGCCGGTCGGCCCGAAGGACGACACGCCTGCTGAGGCCGGGTCGTCACGATTCGGGGGTGAGGGGAGGATCGTGGAGTGCAACCTCGATCGCCCCCACTCCCCTGGCGGCCCCATGCCTTCCGACATCAGCACGGAGGACGTCTCCGACCTGGTCATCAGGTTCTGCACGCACCGGCCGGTGACCGGCCCGCCGTACTGCGACGATGCCGGATCGCCGGGGCCGCGGTGCGACGGCCCGTCGTGCCCGCACCGAACCCTGGGGGCCGGCGGCCGCCCTGTGAGGGCCCGTTGAGCACGTATGAACAGACGGATGGCCGAGACCCGGTTCGCTCGGGTCTCGGCCATCCGTCTGTTCATACGTGCTGGGTCTCAGGCCCGGGGGCCACAGCATGGCCACCAGGGCCGGGGCCGGTTGCCGGGCTCAGCGCCCGACGGTGGGGGCGACGAACCCCTCCGGAGCGGGCGCCGAGTTGGAGCAGCCCACGGTCGGGCCGACCTCCGTCGTCCCGCCCTGGCCCACGCTGACACCGGGCTGGTAGACCGTCTCCCTGCTGACCGTCGTGCAGTCCTGCTTCTGCGAAAGGTGGTAAGTACCGTCCTCGCTGGTGTAGGAGGACTCGCTCTTCTGGACGCAGACGAGATTGCCGTGCGCGTCCGTGGAACAGTCGCCCTGAGGCGGTCCGGCGTACGCCTGGGTGACACCCAGCCCCGTCAGGGCAAGGCCGCCCATGAGCATCGAGGCGACCGCGATCTTCTTCCGACCGAACATGTGCTGTGTTCCTCCAGGATAAGAAAACGGGCCCGGCTTCCGGGCGCTTGGCTCGGAAACCGGGACCCGCTCTCAGGTGCTTACTCGACTACCGGGTGCTCAGAACGCGGAGTTGTCGCAGCCCTGGGTCGAACCCTGGTCGGTGGCCTGGGCACCGGGGTTGCCCTCGCCGTTGAGGAGGTTGCCGGCCAGGCCGTTGAGGACACCGACGTTGCCGAGAACGTCCACGTTCAGGTCGTGCGAGACACAGGACGCCGTCTGCGTGATGTCGAACTCCGGGCCCTCGCCGCCACCGGCGACTGCGGTGCCGGCACCGATGAACCCGACGCTGCCCATCATCGCAACGACGACGGCGGCCTTCTGAAGCTTGCGCATTTTTTCTTCTCCGCTTTTCTCAGGGGCACGCACCGTAGTGATGCGCGCACTCACGGTGATGACGTTACGACAGGGGCCCCATCGTCGCCAAACGACGCGCTGCACAACAGGGCGAAGACCACCATTCGGCCGAGCGCCCATCGCCATGCGCGCCGGCGGGTCGCAGCCGGCACAGCAAGACGGCGGGCCGCCCCCCGAGGGACAGCCCGCCGCCGACTGCGATCTACGGTCGATTACCGACCGGAACTCAGAACGCGGAGTTGTTGCAGCCCTGCGACGAACCCTGGGTGGTGCTCTGAGCGCCGGGGTTGCCCTCGCCGTTCAGGGCGTTGCCGAGCACACCGTTCAGGATGCCGACGTTGCCGAGGATGTCGATGTTCAGGTCGTGCGACTTGCAGGAGGTGCTCTGCGTGATGTCGAAGCTCGGGCCCTCGCCGGCGGAGGCGGTGCCGGCGCCGATGAAGCCGATGCTTCCGAGCATCGCCGCCACGACAGCAGCCTTCTGAAGCTTGCGCATTTCTTTTCTCCGTTTGACGTGTAAAACACGGTCCGCTGTTGGCCGCGTTCTTACAGTTACGAGATATTAGAGGGCAATGTTCTCGAAATCACCACGACGCACTGAGGCGATGACGATTCATTGACGATCTCTCGCCATGCAAAGCCAACTCCCCCAAGGGGGACAAGGATTCCGGATACTCGAGGTGCGCCCGACACCCCGGGCGAATGCACTCGTTCGGGCGATGTCGCCCGGCGTGTCGGCGACGGCGCCCTCCACCCGCCTTCACAGGTACGACACAAAGAAGCCGCCGCCACCGGGGGAGGAACCCGGGGGCGGCGGCGGATTGGACACGAGGTCGGCCTGGCGACCTCTCCCGCTCCCCACTGCAGTCGTCGTGCGGCATGTACCTGGAGTCGCCCAGGCACTCGATATCACTATCGAATGACACCCCGTACGAGAAGACCTGCAGGGAACGGTCCCGAATTCCGAACCGAACGTGGCGCACAGTCAACCGCTTCGCACGACAGCGGCCTTCGGCTGCGACGGTGACGCCTGGAATTCGGCGTGCGACGAACAAGTAAGTACCCTACGGAAGCGCTCCGCCGGGGTACTTCCTAGTACTGCGCGAGGCCCAGCTGCTCCACGGGCGCCGCGAGGGCGGCCTGCGCCCCTACCGGAGCCTGCCCCTCCAGCGGCGTCTGCACAACGGCCTGCGCCTCGACGGGCGCCGACATCGGACCCTGCTCCTGGACCGGGGCCGGAGCCTGGGCGGGACCCTGCTCCTGGACCGGGGCCTGGTACGGAGCCTGCTCCTCGACCGGAGCCTGGTACGGAGCCTGCTCCTGGACCGGGGCCTGCTCCTGGACCGGGGCCTGGACCGGAGCCGCAGCCGGCGCCTGGACCGGAGCCTGGGCGGGAGCCTGGGCGGGAGCCTGGGCGGGAGCCTGGGCGGGAGCCTGGGCGGGAGCCTGGGCGGGAGCCGCAGCCGGAGCCTGGACCGGAGCCTGGGCGGGAGCTGCGGCCGGCGCCTGGACCGGAGCCGCAGCCGGAGCCTGGACCGGAGCCGCAGCCGGAGCCTGGACCGGAGCCTGGGCGGGAGCTGCGGCCGGTGCCCCGGCGGGAGCCACGTCGGCGTCGATGACCGTCGTGTTCGTGTTCGCCTGGGTGTTCCACTCGTAGTTCGTGGAGCAGTCCATCTTGCTGCTGGAGGTCGATGCGATCGGGATGTGCAGGGCTTCCAGGCTGAAGCAGGACAGGATTTGACCGTTGTTCTCGAACTTGGGGCCGTCATCGGCCTGGGCCGAAGCCGCCCCGATCGCCAGCAGTGCTACGGCTGACAGGGACACAACGGCAGTTCGCTTTCCGAACACGGAGATGCCTTTCTTTTGCGTGCGTCAAACCTTCACGAATGGACTGGTGGGGCAAGAACGGTGCGACTGTACAAAAGTCTGGCTTTGCCCCTACGTACCACATCAATGAACGAGGTGAAATCGGACAGGTAATGCCGCTGAAAGGGTGATAGGCGACTGTGAGGCCCCGACCGCACTCGTGTGCGGAGGTCCATGGCCGGCTGTCGAACGGCGCCGGCCTGTCAGGCAACCAGGAGCACCTACACGTAACCCGTACGGGGGAATCCAAAATTTGCGACGTCTTCCGAGTTTCCCCGGCGGCACCCGCTCGTTATGACTGTCGTCCAGCGCACTTGAGATGACGGTCCGCCGAGGTCATGACCTCACACGCAACGGCACCACTCGTCACACACAGGCGTCACTTGCGGGTGCACCACCCGCGCGGAAATGTTGAGGAAGGCCCATTCAATGCGTCAAGTGTTGAACAAAAGCATGTTCGTCATGGCAGCGGCGTCCGGCATCCTGACCGCCGTCGGCGGATATGCCCACGCCGACGCCTCGGCCGAGGGTGCCGCCGTCAATTCGCCGGGCGTCGGCTCGGGCAACGTCGCCCAGGTACCGGTGCACATCCCGGTCAACGCCTGCGGCAACACCGTCAACGCGGCCGCACTGCTGAACCCCTCCTTCGGCAACGAATGCGCGAACATCGGCTCCGCCAAGGGCCACCACGATGAGGGCTCCGAGCAGAGCGACCATCAGGGCGAGGACCGCGGCATCCACAGCGAGGACGCCTACGACAGCGCGACCGAGGAAACGTCCGGCGAGAGCGACCGCGGTCACGCCGGCCCGAGCTCCGACGCCTACGGCGACGACGTCTACCAGGGTTACGGCGGGGCGAACGCCGAGGCTGTGGCCGCCGGCTCCCCCGGCGTGCTTTCCGGCAACGTCGTTCAGGCCCCGGTGCACATCCCCGTCAACGTCTGCGGCAACAGCGTCAACCTGATCGCTCTCCTCAACGTGGCTGCCGACAACGAGTGCGTCAACGAGAGCGGCCCGGTGGAGCCGCCTGCCGACGAGCCGAAGGTCGACGAGCCCCCGGCCGCCGCCGAGGAGCCGCCGGCCGACGAGCCGTCGGTCAGCGCTCCCGCGCCGAACGCCCCGAACGCCCCGGTCGCGCAGTTGGCGCACACCGGTGCAGGCGAGATCGGCCTGGCCGCCGGTGGGGCCGCAGCGCTGCTCCTGGGCGGTGCGGTGCTGATGCGCCGCACCCGCGCAGCGCGCAACTAGTTCCGCCGTCGTACAGAGGGCCGCCCGGTAGTGCTTGCACTGCCGGGCGGCCCTCTGTACGTACTACACCCGGGACAGGCCCGCCCGGTCCAGGTACGCGGCGATCGTGATCGTCTCCGCGGCGTCCAGGCGGCGCATCGGCGGGCTCATCACATTGGTCGCGATGACGCCGCGCAGCATCAGCGACGTCTTGAAGGCGTCCTGACCGGCCACGAGCTGGTGGTCGACGCGATGATGCTGAGCGGCGCCGATGGTTCCGGACGGCGAACCCCGGCAGGTCCCGCGCCCCGATGGCCAGTCGGCGGAACGAACCGCCGTGATCGGCCTCGACCTCGGCGGTACGAAGACTGGGCAGGGCCGGCTCAGGGATAGAAGTGCGTCAGCGACTCGGCGACGCAGGCCGGCTTCTCGGAACCTTCGAGCTCGAAGGTGAAGCCCCTCTTCATCTGTACGCCGCCCCGTGCGACCTCGCTCACCCCGATGACGGAGGCGTGCAGGCGGACGCGGCTGCCGACGGGGACGGGCGCCGGGTAGCGCACCCGGTCGACCCCGTAGTTGAGCGCGCGGCCCACGCCGCTCACCTGGAGCAGTTCACCGAACATCGGGACGCCCCAGCTCAGCACCATGTAGCCGTGGGCGATGGTGCGTCCGTACGGGCCGGCGGCGGCGCGTTCGAGGTCGGTGTGGATCCACTGGTGGTCCCCCGAGACGTACGCGTAGGTGTCGATCAGCTCCTGGGTGACCTCCTTCCACGCCGAGCGCCCGAGGTCGCGCCCGCCGAGGGTGAGGATCTCCGGGATGCCGTGCACGGTCAGGGGCATGGGCCGTACTCCGTTCTGCGTGTGCGGGCGGTCAGGCGGTGACGGGTGCGGAGCGGGAGGTGATGACCGGCTCGGCGGCCTGCTCGTCGTGGTTCGGGCGCTTGAGCAGGAGGAGCATGCAGCCCAGGGTCAGCGCCACCTGGAAGACGGCGTACGCGATGACGGCGGTGATGGAGCCGGTCCGGTTGAGCAGGAACTGGCCGACGATCGGGGTCGTCCCGCCGAGCAGGGTGCCGCAGAGCTGGTAGCAGAGCGAGATGCCGGTGTAGCGGAGATGGGCCGGGAAGCGGCTGGCGAGCATGCCGGCGAGAGCGGCGTAGTAGAGGCAGTGCGGGATCGTCGCGACGGCGACACCGAGCATCGCGAGGCCGTAGTTCTCGGTGCTGATGAGGACGAACATCACCGGCATCAGGATCAGTTCGGGGACCAGCATCACGGTCACCGCCCGGGACCAGCTCTTCATCCGGGTGGCGATGAGAGCGCCGAAGGGCTGGACGATGATCTGGGTGATGTTGGCGACGAGGATGATGGTCAGGAACGAACTGCGGTCGAAGTCCAGGGACGTGGTGGCCCAGGACAGGGCGAACGTCGACTTGAAGTAGGTCGCGGACAGGCCGATGGTGCAGGCGCCGATGCCGAGGACGATCAGCATGGGGTGGCTGCGCAGGACCTCGGTCAGCGGGAGCTTGACCACTTCCTTCTTCTCGATCAGCTTGGCCATGGCCGGGGATTCGGCGACCTTCAGGCGGACCAGCAGACCGACCATGACGAGTGCGGCGGAAGCGAGGAAGGGCACCCGCCAGCCCCAGGATACGAAGGCGTCGTCCGGCAACTGGCTGATGGCGAGGAAGCTCAGGGTGGAGAGGGTGTTGCCGACGGGCGAGCCCTGCTGGGCGAACGCCGCGTACAGCACGGACTTGCCCTTGGGCGCGTGCTCGGAGGCGATGAGGACGGACCCGCCCCACTCCCCGCCGAGGCCGATGCCCTGGATCATGCGGATGCAGACCAGCAGGATCGGGGCGGCGATGCCGATGGAGGCGTAGCCGGGCAGCAGACCGATCGCGGTGGTCGAGACGCCCATCATCAGCAGGGTGATGACGAGGGTCTTCTTGCGGCCGAGCCGGTCGCCGTAGTGGCCGAAGACGATGCCGCCGATGGGGCGGGCGAGGAAGCCGACCCAGAAGGTGGCGAAGGCGACCAGGGTGCCTATGGGGCCTTCGAGTTCGGGGAAGAACACCTTGTCGAAGACGAGCGCTGCCGCGGTGCCGTAGATGTAGAAGTCGAACCACTCGATGGTGGAGCCGATGAAGGCTCCGAATCCCGCGCGGTTGGCGGCTTTCGTTCGCTCGCGTGCGGTGGCGGTGGTCGCACTCATGGTGGCTCCCGGGAACATGGTGGAACAAGCGGATGGGGGCACGGCTGGCCGGGGCGTCGCCCGAGACACACCGGGTCGCGTGGTGGAGGGGGACGGAAGGAGGAGGGGGCTGTGGGGAGGGGTCAGGCGGTGATGCGCTCGAACACCGCGGCGAGGCCCTGGCCGCCGCCGATGCACATGGTCTCCAGGCCGTAGCGTGCCTCGCCGCGGTGCATCTCCCGGCTCAGCGTGGCCAGGATGCGGGCGCCGGTGGCGCCCACCGGGTGACCCAGCGAGACGCCGGATCCGTTGACGTTGATCCGCTGCTCGTGGTCCTTCTCGCCGAGCCCCAGCTTCCGGGTGCAGGCGAGGACCTGGGCGGCGAAGGCCTCGTTGATCTCGATCAGGTCGAGGTCGGCGAGGGTGAGACCGGCGCGGCCGAGGGCCGCGTGGGTGGCCGGGACGGGGCCGATGCCCATCGTCGCGGCGGGGACACCCGCGCGGGCGAAGGAGACCAGGCGGACGAGCGGGGTGAGCCCGAGCCGTTCAGCGGTGACGGCGTTGGTGACCAGGCAGGCCGCGGCCGCGTCGTTCTGTCCGCTGGCGTTGCCGGCGGTGACGGTGGCCTCGGGGTCGCTCTCGGCCATGATCGGCCGGAGTGCGGCGAGCTGTTCGGCGGTCGTGTCGGGACGGGGGTGCTCGTCGGCGGTGACGACCGTCTCGCCCTTCCTCGTGCGCACGGTCACGGGGACGGTCTCGGCGTCGTAGCGCCCCTCCCGCGCGGCGCGGGCGGCGCGGGCCTGGGAGCGCAGGGCGAGGGCGTCCTGGTCGGCGCGGCTGATCGCGTAGGCGCGGCGCAGGTTCTCGGCGGTCTCGATCATGCCGCCGGGTACGGGGTGGTGGACGCCGCCCGCGGTGACCCGACCCCGGGCCAGTGAGTCGTGGAGCTGGAGGCCGGGGCCCTTGATGCCCCAGCGTCCGTCGTGCGTGTAGTAGGGGGCGGCGCTCATGACGTCGACACCGCCCGCGATGACGACCTCGCTGAAGCCGGCCCGGATCTGCATGGCGGCGTCGAGGACGGCCTGCAGCCCGGAGCCGCAGCGGCGGTCGGTCTGGACGCCGGTGACGGTCTCGGGGAGTCCGGCGTCCAGGGCCGCGACACGGCCGATGGCCGGGGCCTCGGACGAGGGATAGGCGTGGCCGAGGATCACCTCGTCCACCCGGTCCGGGTCGATCCCCGTGCGGGCGACGACCTCGGCGATGACGCGCGCGGCGAGCGCGGCCGGGGTCTGCTGGGCGAACGCGCCGCCGAAACGCCCGATGGGGGTGCGCAGCGGCTCGCAGATGACGACATCGGTCCGGTCGGGCACGGCGGAACACCTTTCGGCGGGTACGAATGTGTGGGGCGACCTTCGCACTGGACCACTGAGTCGGTCCAATATCGAGTTCCCCGCCTTTCAAGACGCCACGCGTCTCAATCGGGGCTCACGGGGTCGGCAGGGCCTCCTCGGCGACCGCGAGCACCGCGCGCAGCGCGGCCGAGGGGTTGTCCGTGCGCCAGGCCAGTGCCGCCTGGCGCCGGACGGGCGGCCCCGCGAGGGGCCGGTAGACCAGCCCGTTCTGCTGGATGTGGCGGACGGAGGAGACCGTGAGCGTGACGCCCACCCCCGCGGCGACGAGGGCCAGGATCGTGTACGAGTCGGGGGCCTCCTGCACCACGCGCGGGTTGAAACCGGCGGCCTCGCACACCTGGACCATAGCGTCGCGCACCGTGGAGCCGGCGTTCGCGGGGAAGGAGACGAAGGGTTCGTCGGTGAGGATCGCGATCGGGATGCTCTCCAGCCGGGCGAGCGGATGATCGGAGGGCAGCGCGCAGAGCAGTTCCTCCTCGTCGATCACCCGGTGGGCCACCCCGGGCTGGGTGACCGGGAGCCGGACGAACCCCAGGTCGAGGGAGCCGTCGGCGACCCGGGACAGGGCGACGTTCGCATAGGTCTGCCCCTTCATGACCAGCTCGATCCCGGGGTGGGCGGCGCGCACGGCCCGGGTCAGCAGGGGCAGCGTCTCGTGACTGGACGCCCCCGCGAAGCCGATGGTGACCCGGCCGTACTCCCCGCGCCCGGCGGCCTTGGCGGCCCGTACCGCGAGATCGAGGTCGGCGAGCACGGTCCGTACGGGTTCGAGGAAGGACTCCCCCGCGCTGGTGAGCCGCACCGAACGGGTGTTGCGCTCGAAGAGTTGGACACCGAGCTCCTTCTCCAGCTGCCGGATCTGCTGGCTGAGCGGGGGCTGGGCCATCTGCAGGCGCTTGGCGGCGCGGCCGAAGTGCAGTTCCTCGGCGACAGCGGTGAACGCGGTCAGATGACGCAGTTCCATCAGGTCTCCACATTCATTAACTCTCGGTCTTGATGCGACCTTAATTCGGTATTGGACAGCAATCAATGACCACTGACACGGTGAGGGCGACCAGCACGCACTCGCCGAGGAGCACCGTGGAGCGGACGGATACGGCCGACGGGGCCGGAAAAGTCATGTCGATGAAGGAGGCCGTGGCCGCCTTCGTGCACGACGGGGCCACCGTCAGCCTCGAAGGGTTCACCCATCTCGTCCCCACGGCCGCCGGGCACGAGATCATCCGCCAGGGCCGCAAGGACCTCACCGTCGTACGGATGACGGCCGACATCGTGGTGGACCAGATGCTCGCCGCGGGCTGTGTGTCGCGACTGGTCTCCTCCTTCGTGGGCAACTCGTCCGCCGGCTCGCTCGGTGAGCTGCGGCGCAGGATCGAGCGCGCCGACCCTGCCCCGCTGTTCTTCGAGGAGTACAGCCACTACGGGATGGTCTGCCGCTACCTCGCAGGCTCCCAGCGGCTGCCGTTCTACCCGCTGCGCAGCTACGGCGGCAGCGATCTGCCGTCCGTCAACAGCGATCTGCGCAAGGTGACGTCGCCGTACCCGGGACCCGGCGGGGAGCAGGAGCAGATCTACGTCGTGCCGCCCGTGAACCCGGACGTGACGATCATCCACGCCCAGCGGGCCGACCGCCGGGGGAACACCCAGATCTGGGGGCTGACCGGCATCCAGGCCGAGGCGGTGTACGCGGCGGACAAGGCGATCGTGGTCGTCGAGGAGGTCGTCGGGGGCGAGGTGGTCCGCTCGGACCCCAACCGCACGCTCGTCCCCTCCCACGCGGTGGACGCCGTCGTCGTCTGCCCGCGCGGCGCGCACCCCTCCTTCGCGCAGGGCTACTACGACCGCGACAACGCCTTCTACCGCGCCTGGTCGCACATCAGCAAGGACCCGGAGCGGCTGCGGGCGTGGCTGGACGAGTGGGTGTACGCAACGGCCGACCACGCCGAGTACGTCGACAAGCTGGGCGAGGACTTCTGGGCCGGCCTCGCGGTGGGCGAAGCGCTCAGCGAACCGGTGAACTACGGGCGGCGAATGTGAACGCGCCGCAGGAGAAGGGACGCGAGATGACCCCGACCGCACCGCGGACCGTCACCTCGTCCGAGCTGCTCTCCGTCGTCGCCTCCCGCGAACTGGCCTCACGGCGCACGGTGTTCGCCGGCATCGGGTTGCCGACACTCGCCACCGAGCTGGCCCGGCTGACGGTGGCGCCGCAGATCGAGGTGGTCTACGAGTCCGGGGTGTGCGGGGCGCATCCGTCGCATCTGCCGGAAACCATCGCCGACGCCGTACTCATCTCGGGTGCGGAGGCCGTGTTGTCGATGCCGGCGCTGTTCGGCTGCGTGCTCCAGGGCGGCCACATCGACGTGGGCTTCCTGGGCGCCGCGCAGATCGACCGATGGGGCAACCTCAACACCTCCGTCATCGGCGACTGGGAGAGCCCCACCGTGCGGCTCCCCGGTTCCGGCGGGGCCGTCGAGGTGATGGCCAACTCGCACGAGGTCTTCGTGGTGATGCGCCGTCACGACCTTCGCTCCTTCACCGGGACCCTGGACTTCTGCACCACCCCGGGCCCGGACCGGGCGCTCGCCGAGGGCATCCGGCCACTGGGCGCGGGAGTCACCCGGGTCATCACCGAACTGGGCATACTGGCGCGGGCCGGGGTCGGTGAGGAGCTGACGCTGATCGCGGTCCACCCGGGTGTCACGGTCGAGCAGGTCCGGGAGGCGACCGGCTGGGACCTGAAGGTGTCCGACACGGTCGGGACCGTGGCCCCGCCCACCGGGGCGGAGCTGCGGCTCCTCCGGGAGGACGTCGACCCCGGGCGCGTCTATCTTCGCTGAGAGCACTACCGCATCCCCATCCGAGAGGACCGTAACTGCCATGCGTATCAGGATCGTCGGCGCCGGCGCCATGGGCCGCGGTATCGCCCAGTGGGCGGCGGCGGGCGGACACACCGTCGAGCTGTGCGACGTCCGGCCGGAGGCGGTGACGGCGGCCGTGGACTTCGTACGGTCCATGCTGGAACGCGCTGTCCACAAGGGCCGGATGTCCGCCGACGACATGGCCGCGGCCGTGGAGCGGCTGGTGCCGCTGGACGACCCGTGGGCGCAGGGCCCGGAGGTCGGGCTGGTCATCGAAGCCGTACGGGAGGACCTGGACACCAAGGCCGAGGTCTTCGGAAAGCTGGAGCAGGCGCTGCCGGAGTCCGCGGTCTTCGCGACCAACACCTCGTCCTTGTCGGTGACCCGGATCGCCGCCTCGCTCCGGGACCCGGGGCGGCTCGCGGGGCTGCACTTCTTCAACCCCGTGCCGCTGATGAAGATCGTCGAGGTCGTGCCGGGTGCCGCCACCCGGCGGGATGTCCCGCCGGCTCTCACCGCGCTGGTCGAGAGCTGCGGCCACCGCGCGGTCACCGTCGCCGACACCCCCGGTTTCCTGGTCAACCACGCCGGGCGGGGGCTGGTGACCGAAGCGCTGGCGCTGCTCGAGGAGACCGTGGCGGACCCTGCCGGTATCGACCGGATCGCCCGGGACGTCCTGGGGCTGCGGATGGGCCCGTTCGAGCTGATGGACCTCACCGGGCTCGACGTCACGGCCGCCGTGATCGACTCGATCTGGGAGGGGTTCCGCCACGAGGACCGGCTCCGGCCCTCCTACCTCACGCCGAACCGGGTGACCGCGGGCCTGCACGGTCGCAAGACCGGGGAGGGCTGGTTCACGTACGGCCCCGACGCGTCCGCCCCCGCGCCGGAGCCGCCGGTGACCGGTGACGCGGACCGGCCGGTGTTCGTCGCGGGTGGCGAGGGCGCCGAAGAACTGCGGACCGCGCTGACCGCCGCCGGGGCCACGGTCGGGAGCGGCCCGGCGCCCACCGGGGACGCCCTGGTGCTCGTCCCGGTCTGGGGTACGACGGTGGCGTCCTCCGTCGCCTCGCTGGGGCTGCCCGCCGCACGCTCCTTCGGCGTCGACCCGCTGCCCCCGGCCGGTCGCCGCCGGGTCCTCGCGGTCACCCCCGCGGCCGACCCGGCCGACGCGCGGGACGCCCGCGCGGTCCTGACCCGCGCGGCGGACGGCGAGGAGCCCTACGCGGTGTCCGTGGTGCGGGACACCGCGGGTTCGGTGGCCCAGCGGCTGCTGGCCTCGGTGGTGTCCGTCGCCACGTCGATCGCCGAGCGCGCCCTGGCCACCCCGGTGGACATCGACCTCGCCGTGACGACGGGCCTCGGCTACCCGGCGGGTCCGCTGGCCTGGGGTGACCGGATCGGCGCCGCGCGGATGCTGGAACTGCAGCGGGCCCTGCACGCCACGACGGGCGACCCCCGCCACCGGCCGACGCGCTGGCTCACCGAGCGCGCCCAGCTGGGACTGCCGCTGACGGACCCGGGGACCTCGCCCGCCGACTGCGTGTAGCAGCGACCCGTGCCGGAGGCCGTGACCGTTTCGTACAAGACCCGGCCACGGCCTCCGGCATACGGTCGTCCCATGACTCCACGACTCGACGCGATCTCCGTCGTCACCGCTGACCTGGCCGCATCGCTCGCCTTCTACCGCAGGCTCGGGCTCGACATCCCCGCCGGCGCCGAATCGGCGCCCCACGTCGAAGTCACCCTGCCCGGCGGGCGGCGCCTGCTGTGGGACACCGAAGACGTCATCCGCTCGTTCGACCCCGACTGGACGAGGCCGAAGGGCGGCGAGCGCCTCGGGCTGGCCTTCCTCTGCGACAGCCCGGCGGAGGTGGACGCGGTGTACGCCGATCTGACCGGAGCCGGGCATCAGGGCCATCTCGAGCCGTGGGACGCCGTCTGGGGGCAGCGTTACGCGGTCGTCCTGGACCCGGACGGCTGCGGGGTCTCGCTGTTCGCCGCCAACCCGTCATGACCCGTCGCGGCCAGATGGCCGCCGAGCGTCGTCCCGGCCAGGTCCCGCATCTCCCGGGCCAGATGCGCCTGGTCGGTACAGCCCGCGGCGTACGCGGCCTCGGCGTACGGCGTGCCCGTGCGTACGAGGTCCAGGGCACGCTGCAGCCTCAGGACCCTGGCCAGCGTCTTGGGGCCGTAGCCGAACGCGGCCAGTGAGCGGCGGTGCAGCTGTCGGGCCCCCAGCCCGACGGCGTGCGCGGTGGCGGCGACGGAGCACCCCTGCCGCAGTCGTGCGGCGACGGCCACCGTGAGCGGGTCCGCCGGTCCGGTACGGGCCGCCCTTCGCAGGGCGATGCCCTCCAGCACGGCAGCGGGTTCATCGGCCGCGGCGATCCGCTCGGTGAGCCCGCGGACCTCCCGGCCCGGCCAGAGCGCGTCGAGCGCGACCCGCCGGTCGCGCAGCTCGTGCGCGGGGACGCCCAGGAGCGCCGGCGCGGTACCGGGTGCGAAACGGATGCCCACGCAACTGCCGGAGAGGGCGGCGGCCGGGGTGAAGGCGCGGGTGTCGGGGCCCGCCACCAACAGCCGGCCGCCCACCCAGAGCAGGTCCATGCAACCGTCCGGCAGGACCGGCCGTCCGGGCCCACGCGGCCCGTCCCACGCCCACAGGACCGCGCCGGCGAAGCGTGATGTCCGCTCCTCGTACCGTGCGCCCATGGTCACAGGCTATCGGGGCGGTCTCGTCAGGGCGCGTCCTTGTCCCGGTTCCCGTGCAGCCGGGACACGACGTCGTCCGGTGGCAGGAAGCGCGACCAGCGCTCCGGGAATTCGGAGGGCATGGACACGTCGTCCTCGTCGTCGGCGTACGCCTCCCAGTGCGCGGCCTGGGCGCGGGCCACGAGCTCCGCGGCCTGCGCCGCCCTGAGCCGGTCGCTGGCCTCCCGGGCCGCCGCCGTGGCCAGCGAGGGCCAGACGCGGTCGATCGCCGCGTTGACCGCGGCACCGACGAGCACGGCGAAGGCCGAGATGCCTATCCAGAGCAGGACGGCGATGGGCGCGGCCAACGAGCCGTAGATGGTGGGACCTTCGACGGTGCTGGTGAGGTAGATCCGCAGCAGGAAGCTGCCCAGCACCCACATCCCGAGAGCCATGAGTGCCCCCGGGACGTCCTCGATCCACGGTGAGCGGACGGGGACGGACACGTGGTACAGCGTCGTCAGGAAGGCGATGGACAGCACGATGACCAGCGGCCAGTAGAGGACGGCCAGGACCTCGGTGCCCCACGGGACGAACTCCACCACCCGGTCGGGGCCGACCACCAGCAGCGGAAGCACCACGGCGCCCAGCAGCAGCGCGACCACGTACAGCAGGAAGGCCAGGAGCCGGGTCTTGACGATGCCGCGGTGTCCGTCGAGGCCGTACATCACGGTGATGGTGTCGATGAAGACGTTCACCGCGCGTGAGCCCGACCACAGGGCGATCGCGAAACCGAGGGAGATGACGTCGGGGCGCGCGCCCGTGGTGACGTCGGCCATGAGCGGTTTCGCGATGTCGTTGACGCCCCGCTCGGACAGCACCGTCTCCACCGCGCCCAGGATGTTGCGCTCGATGGAGGCGACCGTGGTGGTCGACGTCCAGTCGTCGACGTAGCCGAGCAGCCCGATCAGGCCGAGCAACAGCGGCGGCAGGGACAGCAGGGTGAAGAACGCCGCCTCGGCCGCGAGGCCGAGGATGCGGTACTCGATGCACGAATTGACCGTGTCCTTGAGCAACTGCCATGCCATCTGCCGCTTCGACACGTTGCGGTAGAGGACGCGAGCCCGGTGGAGCCGACCCGGTGGCCGCTCGGGTGTTTCATTTGCTGCCTGCACCTCCTTACCGTATCGGCATGGCACCTAGCACCCACACAGTGACCAACCAGGTTCCGCCGCTGGTCGGCTATGACGTCTACGCCGGTGACCGGGCACTGACGGAGGCCGTCGAGCGGCATCTCGCGCCCACGGTCCTGGAGGAGGCCCGGGGGGAACTCGGCACACTGGGCCGGTCCGCCGGTTCCGCCCAGGCCCAGGCATGGGGTGCGCAGGCGAACGAGAACCCGCCGAAGCTGCGCACGCACGACCGCTACGGGCACCGTCTCGACGAAGTCGAGTTCCACCCGTCCTGGCACCGGTTGCTGGGGCACGCGGTCTCGGCCGGTCTGACCGACGCCTGGGGCAGGCCGGGCGGGCACGTCCGCCGGGCGGCCGGCTTCCTGGTCTGGACGCAGGCCGAAGCCGGCCACGGATGCCCCCTGTCGATGACGCACGCCGCGGTCCCCGCGCTGCGGACCGATCCGGCGCTGGCCGCCGAATGGGAGCCGCTGCTCACCTCGCACGTGTACGAGGAGGAACTGCGCCCGGCGTCGCAGAAGACCGGTGTGCTCTTCGGGATGGGCATGACGGAGAAGCAGGGCGGCACCGACGTGCGGTCCAACACCACCCGGGCCGAGCCGCTGGCCGGCGACGGGGAGTACCTCCTCACGGGCCACAAGTGGTTCTGCTCGGCTCCCATGTCCGACGGTTTCCTGGTACTGGCGCAGGCGCCCGGAGGGCTGAGCTGCTTCCTCGTGCCACGGATCCTGCCGGACGGGGCACGCAACGTGTTCGCGATCCAGCGCCTCAAGGACAAACTGGGCAACAGGTCCAACGCCTCCGGCGAGGTCGAGTTCGACGGGACGTGGGCCCGCCTGGTCGGCGAGGAGGGACGGGGGGTGCGCACCATCATCGAGATGGTGGCGGCGACCCGGCTGGACTGCGTGATCGGTTCGGCGGCGCTGATGCGCCAGGCGGTGGCGCAGGCGATCCACCACAGCGCCCACCGCAGCGCGTTCGGCGGGCTGCTGATCGAGAAGCCGCTGATGCGCAACGTACTGGCCGACCTGGCCCTGGAGTCGGAGGCGGCGACGACGCTCGGGCTGCGGCTGGCCGCGGCGTACGACGCGGACACGGAGGAGGAGCGGGCCTTCCTGCGGATCGCGGTGCCGGCCGCCAAGTACTGGGTGACGAAGCGGTGCGCCGCAGTGGTCGGTGAGGCCCTGGAGTGCCTGGGCGGCAACGGTTACGTCGAGGAGTCCGGGATGCCCCGGCTGCTCCGCGAGGCCCCGCTCAATTCGATCTGGGAAGGCTCGGGCAACGTACAGGCGCTGGATGTGCTGCGGGCGTTGCAGCGTGAGCCGCAGGCGCTCAACGCCTTCCTCACCGAGGTCGGGAAGGCGCGCGGCGCCGACCACCGGCTCGACGCCGCGATCAAGGACCTGCTGACGGAGCTGGCGGATCTGGAGGCCGTCGAGGCGCGTGCCAGGCGGCTGGTCGAGCGGATGGCCCTGGTGCTTCAGGGTTCACTGCTGTTGCGCTGGGCGCCGCCGGAGGTCGGGGACGCGTTCTGCGCCTCCCGACTGGGCGGGGACTGGGGTACGGCCTTCGGGACGCTGCCGCACAGTCTCGACCTGGCGTCGGTCGTGGAGCGGGCGCGGGTGCAGGAAGGCTGAGGCGTGCGAACGACGGAGGGTGGTGCTGCGCCGACACGGCACCACCCTCCACGCTTCTTCACCACCGCCCGGCGGGTCGGGGACCTCCCGTGCGGTGTCACGGCCACTCTCGTACGGTCCGGGGGCGGTCAACAGAGTTGCAAGGGGTTGCACCCATTGCGTGGAGCGTGAGCCAACGGGACCCTTGCACGGCAGGATGAGCCCTTTGGGCCGGGTTTCTCTGTGCCGGACCGGGCCCACGCTTTGTTGGGGGGACCCTCATGGAATCAGTTCCTGCCGCGCGGGCGCGGCCGGAGGCCTCGTACTCGGCGGTGACCGAGCGCCTGGTCCACCGGGCGCGTGAGGCCCGGCTGACGGGCGGGCGTGCCGGGACGCTCCCGCGCGCGGAGATCGACGCGTCCTGGGACCGTGTGCTGCGCAGTGGGGTGGATCCCGAGCAGTCGCCTGAGAGCAGGCTGCTGGAGACGGAAGAGATCGAGCACCGGCGCAGCAGCACCGGGCTCGGTGAGGTCATGCCCCTGCTGCGTGAAGGGCTGGCGACGATCGCCGACGCGGCGCAGCAGATCATGGTCGTCTGCGACACCGAGGGCCGTGTCCTGTGGCGTCAGGGCCATGCTGCGGTGATGCGCCGGGCCAAGGACATATGTCTCGAGGAGGGTGCCGCGTGGGCGGAGTCGGCCACGGGGACGAACGCCATCGGTACCGCGCTCGCCACGCGCGCACCCGTCCAGGTCCACTCCGCCGAGCACTTCGTCCGCGCCCTGCACGGCTGGACCTGCGCGGCGGCCCCGGTGCGCGACCCACGGGACGGCCGTCTGATGGGCATCGTCGACATCAGCGGGCCCGCCCACACCTTCCATCCGGCGACGCTGGCGCTGGTGGGTTCGGTGGCGGCTCTGGCGGAGAGCGAGCTGCGCGACCGGCACCTGGTGGCGATCGAGCGGTTGCGGTCGGTGGCCGCCCCGCTCCTGTGCCGGCTGGGTGGCCGTGCGCTGGTGGTGGACAGCCACGGCTGGCTGGCCGCCGTCAGCGGGATGCCGCCGGTGGACCGGCTCCCGCTCCCGAAGCACCTGGAACCGGGCACGGTGTGGCTGGCCTCGCTCGGCATGTGCCGGGTGGAGCCGCTGCCCGGCGGCTGGCTGGTGCAGATCACGGAGGGTGTGCACGACCGCGTCCCGCGCCGGGTGGTGCTCGACCTCAGCCGGGAGCGGGGGCTCGCGGTGCATGTGACGGGTGCGGTGGGCAGCTGGACGTGCCGGCTCTCGCCCCGCCACGCGGAGCTGCTGTACGCGTTGGCCCTGCGCCCGGAGGGGCGCACCGCGGCGGAGCTGGCCGATGACGTCTTCGGTGACGCGACCAGGACGGTGACGGTGCGGGCCGAGATTTCGCGGATGCGCCGTCATCTCGCGGAGGTACTGGCGCACCGGCCGTACCGCTTCGGCGAGGACGTCGAGGTGGAGGTGGTCCTGCCGGACGTGCCGGCCGATCTGCTGCCCCGCTCGACCGCTCCGGTGGTACTCAGGGCGCGTACGGCGGCGGGGGTGGCCTGAGGGTTTTTGGGCGCCGGGCCCGGGCCGTGGTTCTCTGACCGCCATGAGCAATGCCACGCACTCCGCCGCTTCCCCTCTCCCCGACACCCCCCTCGCCGACGTGACCGTCTGGTACCTGGAGCAGACGTCGCCCGGTGACCTGAGGCCGACCGCGGCCCCGGAGGGCCCGGTCACGGTCGTACGGTCGGAGACGGCGCTCCCGGAGTTCAGCCGCTTCCTGTACACGGCGGTGGGCGGGGACGTCCGGTGGACCGACCGGCTGGACTACACGTACGCGCGGTGGCGGGAGCTCCTGGAGCGGCCGGGCGTCGAGACGTGGGTGGCGTACGAGAACGGGACCCCGGCGGGGTTCATCGAGCTCGGCCCGCACGAGGACGGTGCCGTCGAGATCGTCTACTTCGGTCTGATCCCTTCCTTCCGGGGCCGCCGGATCGGTGGTCACCTGCTGTCCTACGGTGCGGCGCGTGCCTGGGACCTCGCCGAGCGCCATCAGGAGCTGACCCCCACCAGGAGGGTCTGGCTGCACACCTGCTCCGACGACGGCCCGCATGCGAGGGACAACTATCTGCGGCGGGGTTTCCGGTTGTACGACACCAGGGTCGAGCGGGAACCCGAGGTCGCCCAGCCCGGCCCGTGGCCGGGTGCGCACGCCTGACACGCCCCCTTCCTGTCGCTTTGTCGACAGGCGGAGGGTGACCGACACCACAGCGTCTCACTTTTCGGGACCATCTCGTCCACATGATGGATCGTGGTGGACTGGCCCAAGAGGCGCGTGACACGCTTCCGTCATGTCTGGAACTGGAATTGCCTTGGTGAGTCGGCGGCACGTCGACCTCGGCCGCATGTCCAGCGCCATCTGTCCGGTCCGCTGAGAGTCTCCAGCACCGCGCATTCCTGATGTTCCGTTCCACCCCCCTGCGCACCGCCGCGCCTCGCGCGAGTGTGCAGTTCAGAGCCGCCCTCCTGCAGTCCCGAAGGACGTATCGCCATGGCCGCCAGCCCCGAGAAGCCTGCTACCGCCACGCCTCGCCGCAAGGCCGGACGTCACCGTGGTGAAGGTCAGTGGGCCATGGGTCACTTCACCCCGCTGAACGGGAACGAGCAGTTCAAGAAGGACGACGACAGTCTCAACGTGCGGACGCGCATTGAGACGATCTACTCCAAGCGCGGATTCGACTCCATCGACCCGAACGACCTGCGCGGGCGTATGCGCTGGTGGGGCCTGTACACCCAGCGCCGCCCCGGCATCGACGGCGGAAAGACCGCCGTGCTGGAGCCTGAGGAGCTCGACGACCGCTACTTCATGCTGCGCGTGCGCATCGACGGCGGGAAGCTGACCACCGAGCAGCTGCGCGTCATCGGCGAGATCTCCCAGGAGTACGCGCGCGGCACCGCCGACATCACCGACCGGCAGAACGTCCAGCTGCACTGGATCCGCATCGAGGACGTCCCGGCGATCTGGGAGAAGCTCGAGGCCGTCGGGCTCTCGACGACCGAGGCCTGCGGTGACTGCCCCCGTGTGATCATCGGTTCTCCGGTGGCCGGGATCGCCGCAGACGAGATCGTCGACGGCACGTCCGCGGTCGACGAGATCCATGAGCGCTACATCGGCAGCAAGGAATTCTCCAACCTGCCCAGGAAGTTCAAGACCGCGATCTCGGGCTCACCGGTCCAGGACGTGGTGCACGAGATCAACGACATCGCCTTCGTGGGGGTGGACCACCCCGAGCACGGCCCCGGCTTCGACCTGTGGGTGGGCGGCGGACTCTCCACCAATCCGCGGTTCGCCGAGCGGTTGGGCGCCTGGGTGCCGCTGGACGAGGTCCCCGACGTCTGGGCCGGTGTCGTGGGGATCTTCCGCGACTACGGCTACCGCCGGCTGCGCAACCGCGCCCGCCTGAAGTTCCTGATGGCCGACTGGGGCCCGGAGAAGTTCCGTCAGGTGCTCGAGGACGAATACCTCAAGCGCCCGATGCTGGACGGTCCTCCTCCCGCACAGCCCACCTCGCGCTGGCGCGACCACATCGGTGTGCACGCGCAGCAGGACGGCCGCTTCTACGTGGGCTTCGCCCCGCGCGTCGGCCGCGTCGACGGCTCCACCCTCGCCAAGATCGCCGACCTGGCCGAGGCGCACGGCTCGGGCCGGGTCCGCACCACCGTCGAGCAGAAGATGCTCATCCTCGACGTGGAGCAGGACCGGATCGAGTCCCTGACCGCCGGCCTGGAGGCACTTGACTTCCAGGTGCACGCCTCCCCGTTCCGGCGCGGCACGATGGCGTGCACCGGCATCGAGTTCTGCAAGCTGGCGATCGTCGAGACGAAGGCGCGCGGAGCCGCGCTCATCGACGAACTGGAGCGCCGTCTGCCGGACTTCGACGAGCCGCTCTCCATCAACATCAACGGCTGCCCCAACGCCTGTGCCCGCATCCAGACCGCGGACATCGGCCTCAAGGGCCAGCTCATGCTGGACGACGACGGCAACCAGGTCGAGGGCTACCAGGTGCACCTCGGTGGCGCGCTCGGCCTGGAGGCCGGCTTCGGCCGGAAGGTCCGCGGACTGAAGGTCACCTCGGCCGAACTCCCGGACTACGTCGAGCGGGTGCTCGGCAGGTTCCAGGAGGAGCGCGAGGACGACGAGCGCTTCGCGACCTGGGCGGCCCGGGCCAGTTCGGAGTCGCTGTCATGAGCGAGCGAGCCGCGCCGTTCTACTGCCCGTACTGCGGCGACGAGGACCTGCGCCCGCACGAGGCGGGGCACGGTGCCTGGGAATGTGCTTCCTGCAATCGCGCGTTCCAGCTGAAGTTCCTGGGCCTGCTGGCCCACGGACTCCAGCGCGACGACGTGGAAGGGGACGGGACATGACGGACACGCCGCATACCGACGAACTCACCGACGAGGCACTGAGGGACCTGGCCGAGCGGGCCGGGCGCGACCTGGAGGACGCCTCCGCGAGCGACATCCTGACGTGGGCGGCCGACACCTTCGGCAAGCGCTTCTGTGTCACCTCCTCCATGGAGGACGCGGTGGTCGCGCACCTCGCCTCCCGGGTCTTCCCCGGCGTGGACGTCGTCTTCCTGGACACCGGCTACCACTTCGAGGAGACCATCGGCACCCGGGACGCGGTGGACGCCGTGATGGACGTCAACCTCATCACCCTGACCCCGCGTCAGTCGGTGGCCGAGCAGGACGCCGAGTACGGGCCGAAGCTGCACGACCGCGACCCCGACCTGTGCTGCGCGCTGCGCAAGGTCAAGCCCCTGGAGGAAGGGCTGACCGCGTACGCCGCCTGGGCGACCGGGCTGCGCCGGGACGAGTCGCCCACCCGGGCGAACACCCCGGTCGTGGGCTGGGACGCGAAGCGCCGCAAGGTCAAGGTCTCGCCGATCGCCCGCTGGACCCAGGACGACGTGGACACCTACGTCGCCGAGCACGGTGTACTGACCAACCCGCTGCTGACGGACGGTTACGCCTCCGTCGGCTGCGCGCCCTGCACCCGCCGGGTGCTGGAGGGCGAGGACGCCCGGGCCGGCCGCTGGGCCGGGCGTGGCAAGACCGAATGCGGGCTGCACGGCTGATGACGACTGATCAGGAGATATCGATGAGCGTGACGGAGTCGGGAGCCACCGTCTGGCTCACCGGTCTGCCGAGCGCGGGCAAGACCACCATCGCCTACGAACTGGCGGGCCGGCTGCGCGCCGACGGGCACCGCGTCGAGGTGCTCGACGGTGACGAGATCCGGGAGTTCCTCTCCGCCGGCCTCGGCTTCTCGCGCGAGGACCGGCACACGAACGTCCAGCGGATCGGCTTCGTCGCCGAACTGCTGGCCGCCAACGGCGTGAAAGTCCTCGTCCCGGTCATCGCGCCGTACGCCGACAGCCGTGACGCCGTGCGGAAGCGCCATCAGCAGGAGGGCACCGCGTATCTGGAGGTGCACGTCGCGACTCCGGTCGAGGTGTGCTCCGAGCGCGACGTGAAGGGGCTGTACGCCAAGCAGGCAGCGGGCGAGATCAGTGGCCTCACCGGGGTGGACGACCCCTACGAGGCACCCGAGTCACCGGATCTGCGGATCGAATCGCACCAGCAGACCGTGCAGGAGTCCGCAGCGGCGCTCCGCGCGCTGCTCACCGAGAGGGGCCTGGCGTGAGCACTGTCGCCACCGTGCCGGAAGGCACCGTCAACCCGTACGCGCTCAGCCACCTGGACTCCCTGGAGTCGGAGGCGGTGCACATCTTCCGTGAGGTGGCGGGTGAGTTCGAGCGGCCGGTGATCCTGTTCTCCGGCGGCAAGGACTCGATCCTGATGCTGCACCTCGCGCTGAAGGCGTTCGCTCCCGCGCCGATCCCCTTCACGCTGCTGCACGTGGACACCGGGCACAACTTCCCCGAGGTCCTCGAATACCGCGACCGCACCGTCGAGAAGCACGGGCTGCGCCTGCACGTCGCCTCCGTCCAGGAGTACATCGACGCCGGCAAGCTCCGCGAGCGCCCCGACGGCACCCGCAACCCCCTCCAGACGGTCCCGCTCACCGAGGCCATCCAGCAGCACCGCTTCGACGCGGTCTTCGGCGGCGGCCGCCGTGACGAGGAGAAGGCCCGCGCCAAGGAGCGCGTCTTCTCCCTGCGCGACGAGTTCTCCCAGTGGGACCCCCGCCGCCAGCGCCCCGAACTGTGGCAGCTCTACAACGGCCGCCACGCCCCCGGCGAGCACGTCCGCGTCTTCCCCATCTCCAACTGGACCGAGCTGGACGTCTGGCAGTACATCGAGCGTGAGGGCATCGAGCTGCCGGAGATCTACTTCGCCCACGAGCGCGAGGTCTTCAACCGTTCCGGTATGTGGCTGACCGCCGGTGACTGGGGCGGTCCGAAGGACCACGAGAAGACCGAGACCCGCCAGGTGCGCTACCGCACCGTGGGCGACATGTCCTGCACGGGCGCCGTCGACTCCGACGCCACCACCCTGGACGCCGTGATCACCGAGATCGCCGCCTCCCGCCTCACCGAGCGGGGCGCGACCCGCGCCGACGACAAGATGTCCGAGGCCGCGATGGAAGACCGCAAGCGCGAGGGGTACTTCTAACCATGACCACCATCACCGATCTGTCGGCCACCACCCTGCTGCGGTTCGCCACCGCCGGTTCCGTCGACGACGGCAAGTCGACCCTCGTCGGGCGCCTGCTGCACGACTCCAAGTCGGTCCTCACCGACCAGCTGGAGGCCGTCGCGCTGGCCTCCACCAACCGCGGCCAGGAGGCGCCCGACCTGGCGCTCCTCACCGACGGCCTGCGCGCCGAACGTGAGCAGGGCATCACCATCGACGTGGCGTACCGCTACTTCGCCACCCCCCGGCGCCGCTTCATCCTCGCCGACACCCCCGGCCATGTGCAGTACACCCGCAACATGGTCACCGGCGCCTCCACGGCCGAACTGGCCGTCGTCCTCGTCGACGCCCGTAACGGCGTTGTCGAACAGACCCGCCGCCACGCCGCCGTCGCCGCCCTCCTGCGCGTCCCGCACGTCGTCCTCGCCGTCAACAAGATGGACCTCGTGGACTACGCGGAGCCCGTCTTCGCCGCGATCGCCAAGGAGTTCACCGCCTACGCCGCCTCACTCGGCGTACCGGAGATCACCGCGATCCCGATCTCCGCCCTGGCCGGCGACAACGTCGTGGAACCGTCCGCCCACATGGACTGGTACGGCGGCCCCACGGTCCTGGAACACCTGGAGACGGTCCCCGTCAGTCACGATCTCACCGAGTGCCACGCGCGCTTCCCGGTGCAGTACGTGATCCGTCCGCAGAGCGCCGAACACCCGGACTACCGGGGGTACGCCGGTCAGATCGCCGCCGGGGTGTTCCGGGTCGGCGAGACGGTCTCCGTGCTGCCGTCCGGACGCACCACGACGATCGAGGGGATCGACGCGCTCGGCGAGAGCGTCGGCATCGCCTGGGCCCCTCAGTCGGTGACGCTCCGGCTGGCCGATGACATCGACGTGTCGCGCGGCGATCTGATCGCCCCGGCGGACGACGCTCCCGCGGTCACGCAGGACGTCGAGGCGACCGTCTGCCATGTGGCCGACCAACCGCTCACGGTGGGCCAGCGGGTGCTGCTCAAGCACACCACCCGCACGGTCAAGGCGATCGTCAAGGACATCCCGTCCCGCCTCACCCTGGACGACCTCTCCCAGCATCCGGCTCCCGGGCGGCTGGTGGCTAACGACATCGGCCGGGTCGTCGTCCGTACCGCCGAGCCGCTCGCGCTCGACACCTACGCTGCTTCGCGGCGGACCGGTTCGTTCCTGCTGATCGATCCTGCCGACGGCACGACGCTGACGGCGGGCATGGCGGGCGCCTCGTTCACCGCCGCCGACGGCGGGGAGGCGGAGGCGGACACCTCCGCCGAGGACGCGGAGTGGGACTTCTGATGGACGACGACTTCTTCTCGACCTTCGCGAAGGAGGGGGGCCGGGTCGGCAGCGGCGCCCTCGGCAGCGGCCAGGGCGGGGTCGGGCGATGTGCGTGATGACGTACGCGCACTGCCTGCGCGCCCGCTCGCAAGGACCGCACCGCCAGTTCAGACGAAGACCTGCCGATCGCCCGGCCGCGCCACCTGACTCCAGGAGGACGTGAGCACCGGGCCGACGAGAGGAAGACCTCCCGTGCCTGCCGCCCGTACGAATCTCCGCCGCAGCCTCGCCGCTGCCGCCGCTCTGCCGCTGCTGGCCGTGGCGCTGACCGCCTGCGGCTACGGCTCCCAGGCCGAGGACGACGACTCCGAGAAGGCGAACGTCTCCGCCGGAGGGAAGAAGCTCTCGGCGGACACCGTGAAGATCGGTTACTTCCCGAACCTCACGCACGCCACCGCCCTGGTCGGTATCCAGGAAGGCCTCATCGCCAAGGAGCTGGGCGGCACCACGGTCATGCCCTCGACGTTCAACGCCGGGCCCTCCGAGATCGAGGCGCTCAACGCGGGTTCGATCGACATCGGGTTCATCGGCCCGTCGCCCTCGATCAACGGCTACAGCAAGTCCAAGGGCCAGAGCCTGCGGATCATCGGCGGCTCGGCCTCCGGTGGCGTGAAGCTCGTCGTGAACCCGAAGAAGATCAAGACCGTGGACGATCTCAAGGGCAAGAAGATCGCCACCCCGCAGCTCGGCAACACGCAGGACGTCGCGTTCCTCAACTGGATATCCGAGAAGGGCTGGAAGGTCGACGCCCAGAGCGGCAAGGGCGACGTCTCCGTGGTCCGTTCGGACAACAAGGTGACTCCGGACGCCTTCAAGTCCGGTTCTCTGGACGGCGCCTGGGTCCCGGAGCCGACCGCTTCGAAGCTGGTCTCCGAAGGCGGCAAGGTCCTGCTCGACGAGTCGACGCTGTGGCCGGACGACAAGTTCGTCATCACGAACATCATCGTGTCGCAGAAGTTCCTCTCCGAGCACCCGGACGTCGTGGACGCGGTGCTGCGCGGCACGGTGAGCACCAACAAGTGGATCAACGCCAACCCGGACGAGGCGAAAGCCTCGGCCAACGCGGCGCTCGAGAAGCTGAGCGGCAAGGCCCTGCCCGCCGAGGTCCTCGACCCGGCGTGGAAGTCCATCCGGATCACCGACGACCCGCTGGCCGCCACGCTCGAGGCGCAGGCGGACCACGCGGTCGAGGCCGGCCTGCTGGAGAAGCCCGACCTCGACGGCATCTACGACCTGAAGCCGCTGAACAAGATCCTCAAGGCCGCGGGGCAGCCCGAGGTCGCCGACGCCGGTCTCGGCGTCAAGCAGTAGACCACCCGACCCAGCAGGATTCCTGATGACTCCCAGGAGGTGACGACCATGGCGACCACCACCCTCACCAAGGCCGAGGACCGTGCAGCGGTCGAGCACGCCGCTCGCATCCGAAACGTCTCCAAGTCCTTCGCCGGACCCACGGGGCAGCAGCTGGTCCTGGACGACATCACGCTCGATGTCGCTCCGGGCGAGTTCGTCACCCTCCTGGGAGCGTCCGGGTGCGGCAAGTCGACCCTGCTCAATCTGGTGGCCGGACTCGACCGCCCGACCGCGGGGTCCATCGAGACCCCCGGCGGGCGGCCGGCCCTGATGTTCCAGGAGCACGCCCTCTTCCCGTGGCTGACCGCGGGCAAGAACATCGAACTGGCCCTGCGCCTGCGCGGGGTACCGAAGTCGGACCGCCGCCCGGAGGCGGAACGGCTGCTCGAACTCGTACGCCTCGGCGGGGCGTACGGGAAGCGGGTGCACGAGCTCTCCGGCGGGATGCGCCAGCGCGTGGCGATGGCCCGGGCGCTCGCCCAGGACAGCCAACTGCTGCTGATGGACGAGCCGTTCGCCGCGCTCGACGCCATCACCCGCGACGTACTGCACGACGAACTGACCCGGATCTGGCGCGAGACGAACGCCTCCGTCCTCTTCGTCACCCACAACGTGCGCGAGGCGGTGCGCCTCGCGCAGCGCGTCATCCTGCTGTCGTCGCGCCCCGGGCGGATCGCCCGGGAGTGGACGGTCGACATCGAGCAGCCTCGCCGCATCGAGGACACCGCCGTGGCGGAACTGTCCGTCGAGATCACCGAACAACTGCGTGGGGAGATCCGCCGACATGGCCAGCACTGAAACGAAGGCCGACGACCTGGCGGGGCTCGAGGCGGGCCTGGACGCGCTCGACGCCGTACAGGTGCGCCGGACGCCGGCCCGCGAGATCCTGCTCAACAAGGTACTGCCGCCGGTCGTCGCGGTCGTCCTGGTGGTCCTCGTCTGGCAGGTGCTGGTCTGGGCGAAGGTCACCGACGACTACAAGCTGCCGCCGCCTTCGGCGGTCTGGGACAGCCTGACCGACATGTGGCTCCAGGGCACCCTGCTGGAAGTCATCTGGACCAGTGTGTCGCGCGGTCTGCTCGGCTTCGTGATGGCCGTCGCGATCGGCACCCCGCTGGGTCTGCTGGTGGCGCGGGTCAAGGTCGTCCGGGCGGCGATCGGCCCGATCCTGTCCGGGCTGCAGTCCCTGCCGTCCGTGGCGTGGGTGGCTCCGGCCATCATCTGGCTGGGCCTCGACGACAAGACGATGTACGCGGTGATCCTGCTCGGCGCGGTCCCGTCCGTCGCCAACGGACTGGTCTCCGGCGTCGACCAGGTGCCGCCCCTGTTCCTGCGGGCGGGCCGCACGATCGGTGCCACGGGACTGCGCGGGACGATCCACATCGTCCTGCCGGCCGCGCTGCCCGGCTATCTGGCGGGGCTCAAGCAGGGCTGGGCGTTCTCCTGGCGCTCGCTCATGGCCGCCGAGATCATCGCCTCGTCACCGGATCTGGGCCTGGGGCTCGGCCAGTTGCTGGAGAACGGGCGGAACAACTTCGACATGCCGGGGATCTTCCTGGCGATCCTCCTCATCCTGTTCGTCGGCATCGCGATCGACCTGCTGATCTTCAGCCCGCTGGAGCGGCGGGTGCTGCGCAGCCGCGGTCTCCTCGTCAGGAGCTGAGTCGTCATGGCCTCCCCCGTACTCCTCGTCATCGCCCACGGCAGCCGCGACCCGCGGCACGCGGCGACCGTGCACGCGCTCACCGCGCGGGTACGGTCGCTGCGGCCCGGCCTGCGTGTGGAGACGGGCTTCCTGGAGTTCAACGCCCCGTCCGTGCCGAGGGTGCTGGAGCGGCTGGCCGCGGAGGGAGCGGACGAGATCGTCGCCCTTCCCCTGCTGCTGACCCGGGCCTTCCACGCCAAGTCGGACATCCCCTCGGTGCTGCGCGAGGCCCGCACGCGGCTTCCTCGGCTGCGGATCAGCCTGGCCGACGTCCTCGGCCCGTCCCCGCTGCTGAACACGGCACTGGAACAGAGGCTGTACGAGGCCGGGGTGTCCCCCGGCGACAAGGGCACGACCGGGCTGGTTCTGGCCTCGGCGGGCTCCACAGACCCGGAGGCGAGCGCGGTGATCGCTGAAATCGCGCGGGAGCTGCGGCACACCGGTTGGTGCGCCGTGCGGCCCGCGTTCGCCTCCGCATCCCTTCCCCGCACCGCCGACGTCGTACGCGCCCTGCGCGCCGACGGCGTACGGCGGGTCGCGGTCGCGCCGTACGTCATCGCTCCCGGCCGGCTCCCCGACCGCATCGCGGCGGGCGCGGAGGAGGCCGGGGCCGATGTGCTGGCCGGCGTCCTGGGACCGTCCCCGACGCTCGCCCGGCTGCTGCTGACCCGGTACGACCGAGCGTGCGCGCCGGTCAGCGCAGCGCTGAGCGCCTGACCGTTCCGCTCCGGGACACGGCAACGGGCCGCGCTCGGTGAGCGCGGCCCGTCGGCGGACGGTGGTGCGTGAGGCCTGGAGGACCGGGCCTAGAAGACGCTGACGCCGTAGGCGCTCAGCGCCTCGGTGACGGGCTGGAAGAACGTGGTGCCGCCCGAGCTGCAGTTACCGCTGCCGCCCGAGGTGAGGCCCAGCGCGGTGCTGCCGGAGAAGAGCGAACCGCCGCTGTCGCCGGGCTCGGCGCAGACGTTGGTCTGGATCATGCCGTAGACGACGTCACCGCTGCCGTAGTTCACCGTCGCGTTGAGGCCGGTGACGGTGCCGCTGTGGACGCCGGTGGTGGAGCCGCTGCGCTTGACCGCCTGGCCGACCCGGGGGGTCGCGGCGGAGGTGATGTCCTGGTAGCTGCCGTTGTAGAGGGAGACCCGGCCGTCCGCGGCGGCGGAGCTGGCGTGCCGGATGATCCCGTAGTCGTTGACGGGGAAGCTGGAGCCGGTCCTCGTGCCGAGGGTCGAGCTCTGGCCGGAGTTGGTGTACCAGGTGCTGCCTATCTCGGTGCAGTGCCCGGCGGTCAGCGCGTAGTAGGTGCTGCCGCTGCGGACGTTGAAGCCGAGGGAGCAGCGTCCGCCGCCGGCGTAGATGGCCTGGCCACCCGCGATGAGCTTGTTGAACGTACCCGGGGTGTGCTTGATGTCGGCCTTCGCGCCCGAGTCGGTGACCGACTTCTTGATCGTGGCGATCTCGGCGGCGGTGACCGTGCTGTCGACGGTCACGACGACCTTGCCGGTGCTCGCCTCGGTGTACCAGGCGGTGCCGGCGATGTCGGCGCCGAGCACGGCGGAGCTGGCCTCGGTCAGTTCGGCCTTCGTCACGGTGGTGTCCGGTGCCGCCTGGGCGACAGCGGTGGGGGCCGCAAGCGCCACGGCGGTGACCAGACCTGAGGTCGCGGCGATGAGGCGAGCACGTCTGGAGAGCGAGCCGAGGGGGGCGAAGCGCTTGAAGGTCACAGGATCCTCCGTCGTTGGGGGGTGTCCGGTCCACTGGGTGGGCGGGCCGGTGGCGTGCGGTTGTCCGCGACCGGGGTCTGGTCGTGAACCTGCCAACCGCACGTTCGCATCCTTGACTCCGCCGGAACCGGTGACAAGGTCGTCTTCCGGACCACTGCGGAGAACGGACCGTGAACTCCGATATGCGTGCTGGTGGCTTCCGAACGACGGCGTCCGCCCACCGAACGGAGGAGCGCGGGCGAATTGCAGCAAACACCGGAACGCGGGGCCGACATGGGCCGCCGTCCGCGCCCATCACGTTCACACACGTTCACACACGATGCTCCGGCCCGCGGGGGCGCGCGTAGGCAGGTGTCCACAGCCCGGACCGGATGCCTGGAGGCATCGCCCCTTCGGTCGGCTTACCGGCGTTTTGCCCGGGCACTTCCGATGGCCGAAATCAGCCCTTCCGGCGAGAACCGGCCGGGCTCCGGGCGCACATCAGACCGGGGCGGCGCTCTTGCGGTGCCGCCCCGGTGTGTGCTGCCGGGCGGGGCCGGGAAACGGGCGGAACCGCCGGTTCAGACCTCGGCGAACGGATCGTCGATGAAGGGCGTGGCCTGGTGGAAGTAGAGCAGCCAGCCACCGTCGGTCAGTCGCCACAGTGAACTGCGATGGGAGCGCAGCCCTTTGGACTCCGTGTCGAAGGTGAGATGCACCAGGTCCGGCGTCAGCTGCTCGCCCCGCATCCGTGTCGCGGCGAGCGGCCCCGGGCGTGGTGCGTCCGGGGCCGTCAGCATGGCGATGATCGTGTCCCGCTCCCAGAGCCGGCCGCTGGTGCCGATCTCCCGGAAGTCGGGGTGCAGCAGCGTGGCCATCACATCGGCGGAGGCTCGCACCACCGGGTCGAGGAGGCGGAGCTCACCCTCGATGGCCGCCGCCACGGCGGGGGAGGACTCAGTCACGCGTCATCTCCACCAGCTTGGCCACGGTGTTCCAGTTGCGGCTGGTGGCGACGAGGCCCCGGGTGACGCCGGGCCGTCCGAGCGCCACGGCGAGCTTGGAGCGTCCGAGTCCGTCCGGCGCGTACAGATAGAGGGCGCGGTCCCCCAGCCGGAACTCCTCGGGGCGGAAGCCTTCGGCGTCGAGCGAGGCGAACCGTGCGGCGTCGACGGCCTGATCGAAATACGTGACGTGCAATTGCCTGCCCTCGAGCGTGGCAGCCGGGAACGGACACGCCTCGGCCACGGCCGCGAGATATCCACCCGAGCGGACGAGACAGTCGACCGGAAAGCCGAACCGTTCCTCGATCGCCCGCTCGAGTCCGGCGGCCAGGGCGATCTCGTCGCCCTCCGAGCTGCGGAAGACGGCGTTTCCGCTCTGCAGGTGTGTGGCGACGTCCTCGTGCCCCAGCTCCCCGAGCAGCGTACGGAGGTCCGCCATCGGAACCCGCCGGTGGCCGCTGACGTTGATCCCGCGCAGCAGCGCCGCGTACATCGTGCTCATGGTCCCCATCTTTCCACCGACGACGGCCGCCGCGCCCCGTGGGGGAGGGCGCGGCGGCCTTCTGTCTGTTCTGCCCGGCCTGTCCGGCCGGCCTACTCCACTACCTTGAGGAGCTTGTTCGCCGTGCCCTCGGTCGCGTTGGTGACGGCGTCCGGGGTGGCGCCGTCGGTGAGCGCCGTGGCGACCTCCTCGGGCGTGGCGTCCGGGTGGCCGCCGAGATAGACGGCGGCGGCGCCGACGACGTGCGGGGTCGCCATGGACGTACCGGAGATGGTGTTCGTGCCGTCGTCGCTGTCGTTCCACGTCGACGTGATGTCCGAGCCCGGTGCGTAGATGTCCACGACCGAGCCGAAGTTGGAGAACGACGACTGCTCGTCGTCCACCGTGGACGAGGCGACCGTGATGGCCTCGGGGACGCGGGACGGGGAGCCCTCGCCCGCGTCGCTCGACTCGTTGCCCGCCGCGACCGCGAAGGTGACGCCGGAGGCGATGGCCTTCTGGACGGCGGCGTCGAGGGCCGGGTCCGCCGATCCGCCGAGGCTCATGTTGGCGACGGACGGACCCTCGTGGTTCGCGGTGACCCAGTCGATTCCCGCGACGACCTGCTCGGTGGTGCCCGAGCCCGCGTCGTCCAGGACTCGGACGGCCACGATCTTCGCCTTCTTGGCCACACCGTGGGCGGCGCCCGCGATGGTCCCGGCCACGTGGGTTCCGTGCCCGTTGCCGTCGTCGGCGTCGTCGTCGTTGTCCACGGCGTCGAAGCCCGAAGCGGCTCGGCCCTCGAAGTCGTTGTGCGTGACGCGGACGCCGGTGTCGATGACGTACGCGGTGACGTCCCCGCCCGCGGCGTCCGGGTAGGTGTAGGCGTCGTCACCGGTGGCCTCGGCCTGGTCTATCCGGTCCAGACCCCAGGACGGCGGGCTGTCCTGGGTGGCGTCGATGTGGAACTTCTTGTTCTGGACGACCTTGGAGACGGCCGGGTCGGCGGCGAGCCGCTTGGCCTCGGTCTCCGAGAGTCCGCCGACGGAGAAGCCGTTGACGGCCGACGTGTAGTTCCGCCGGAGCGTGCCGCCGTATTCCTCGGCCAGGTCGGCCTTGTCGGCCTTCTGGTCCAGCATCACGATGTAGCTGCCGGAAACGGCTGTCGCCGCGTCCGTGCCGTAGACGATGCCCATCGCCGGCGCCGGGGCGGCCCCGGCGAACGGAGTGGCGAGCAGGGTGACGCCGGCGGCCGCTGCCACTGCGGTTATCGCGGCGGTGAGCTTGACCGAGCGGGCGCGCTTGTGAATTGCCATGAAGAGGGGGTCTCCTCGTCATTCTTTGTGGGGGGATTGACCCTCGGCCGGAAGATCTCCGGGGGCTGCCTCGAAACCCTGCTCGATTGACGCGCCCAGATCAAGACCTTCATGTAGCCGTCACGCAGTCGGCAAGCTTTCGTCACAGAAAAACGGCGCACTCCGCTCCATGTCGGGCACGCCGCCCCGGGGCCCCTTCCTCCGGTGCGGGCGCACCGGGTTCCGGACGGGTGGACTCGACCTGATCGCGCGCGAACGGTTCCGCTCGTCATCGAAGGAAGCCGACGGTGCGCCCGGAGGCCGACGCCGGGACGGGCGGGGCCCCGCCCGGGTAGCTGGGCCTCGACGCCCTCTCAGGCGGGCAGTTCGGCCTCGATGAGGTCGGCTGCCCGCCTCGTGCCGCCCTCCGCCGCCATCCGCTCCCGGATCACCGCCAGCCGCGCGGCCACCTCCGGATCGTCCACCAGAGCCAGGACGGCGGCCCGCAGGGACGCGGCATCGGCCTCCTCCTTCGGCAGGTGCCGGGCGACACCGAGAGCCTGGAGCATGTCCGCGTTGCCGAACTGGTCGACGGCCTGCGGGACAGCGACCATCGGGGTGCCGGTGGCGAGCCCTTCCTGACTGCCCCCGGCGCCCGCATGGGTGATGAAGGCGTCCGCCTGCTTGAGTACGGACAGCTGCGGGACCCAGGAGTGCACCTCGACGCTGTCCGGCACGTCGCCGAGCAGCGCCGGATCGACATGGGCGCCGATCTGCAGCACCACGTGCCAGCCGGGGAGATCACCGAAGGCCTTGACGCACTCACGGTAGAACGCGGGCTCGTTGGTGAACGACGAGCCGAGGGAGACCAGCAGGACCTTCTCCGCACCGGCCGGCCGCTTCCACTCCCCCTGGTCGGCGCGCTCACCCTGACAGGCACCGACGAAGACGAACCTGTCGTGGTCCACCCGGTCGGCGTTCGGCTGAAGCACCTCGGGAATCAGCACCAGGCCACGGCGCGGCCGGGCCACGAAGTCGTCGCAGGAGAGGTCGCCGAGACCGTTCTCCGAGAGCCAGGCCGCGAAACGCGCGTAGTACGCCTGGCCCCTCGCAGTCTGCTTCAGCTCGGCGGTCGCGGGCTCACCCACCTCCTCCTCGTACCCCTTCCAGGGGACCAGATTGGGCCAGAGCTGCACGGCGGGCACGCCCCAGCGGTGGGCGAGGAGACGAGCCGGGTAGGAGGTGATGTCGTGCAGGACGAGGTCTGGTCGGTCGTCCTCGAAGGCCTCGGCTAGTTGCGGGAGGGCCTGGATCGCGTCCGCGAGGAACGGTTCGAGGTTGTCGATGAGTTCGGTACCCCAGTCCTCCGGATTGTCCTCCGTGGGCAGGACCGAGGTGTAGATCACCGGCTCGGCTCCGGTGACGGCGACCCTCTCGGCGAAGGAGGCCGGAATGGCGTAACTGACGCGGTACCCACGGGCGACGAGCTCCCGGATCACTTCGAGGCTCGGGTTCACGTGGCCGTGGGCGGCGATGGAGAACATGGCGATGTGGGCACGCGGGGTCGATGTCATGCCCCCACAGTAAGCGAGACGATACGTCTCGTCCAGTTGTTTTACCGGGCGGTGTCGCTGCCGGGTCAGCGCTGGTAGCGGGCCAGCACCCGGTTCCCGTCGTCGACCAGTCGTTTCCTCAGCTCCTCGGTGCCGATGGCCCCGCTGTAGTACTCCTGGAGCGCGGGCGTGGCGACCTTGTCCTTCCACTCGGGATAGCCGCGTACCGACTGCGCGGGGGCGGGCCGCAGCGCCCGGGCGAGAGCGGTGCCCGTCGCCCAGCCGTTCTCCTCGGTGTGCAGCGCGGGGTCCGCGAGCGCCTCGGTGCCGGTCGGCAGCATCCAGTCGCCCTTGGCGAGGCGCACCATGTTCGCGGGGCGCAGCAGGAAGTCGATGAACCGTGCGGCCTCCTTCTTGTACGGGCTCTGCTCGGCGACGGAAAGTGTCTGCGGACTGACGCCCTGGGCCGACCCGTCGCTGCCGGCCGGGGTGGGGAGCACCGTCCACTCGAAGCCCTCGGGAGCCTGCTCCACGACCTGCTGGCGGTAGGAGAAGCCCAGCGGCACCATGGCGTACTTGCCGCCGAAGAAGCCAGGCAGCGTGTCCGAACCCCCCATGCCGAGTGCCGAGCGTGCGGCGCTGCCGTCGGAGCCGACCTGGTCCCGGACGGTTCCGGGCATGATGCGGTCGCCTTCTTCGAACCGGATGGTCACCTTGCCGTCCGCGTCGCGGTGGAAGAGCCGCCCGCCGGCGGACAGGCCCAGATTGAGGGTGACGGAGACCGGCTCCTTGAGCGGCCAGGCGACCCCGTACGTCCCCTTCTTCGTCAGTCGCTCGGTGACCTGCCGGAATTCCGGCCAGCTCCAGGGCTTCTCGGGGGTGGGGATCCGGACACCCGAGGAGTCGAGGATCTTCTTGTTGGCGATCAGGACCTTGGGTTCCTGGAGGAAGGGGACTCCGTAGACACCGTCGCCGAAGGTGGTGGTCGCCCAGGACTGCTGCGGGATGTCCCCGGTCAGCCGGTCGGGCAGCAGGGTCCGCAGATCGGCGAGGTAGCCGCCGTACGCGAAGTCCGCGAGGTCGTCGGAGGCGTCGTGGATGATGTCGGGCGCCTCACCGCCCTCGAAGGAGGTGAGCAACTGGTCGTGGACGTTGTCCCAGCTGCCCTGGACGTAGTCCACCTGGATGTCCGGGTGGGCGGCGTTCCACTCCCGTACGAGCTGCTTGTTGGCGTCGACGGACTCCTTCTGCCAGGCCAGCGACTGGAAGGAGAGCCGGATCGTTCCGTCCGCGTCCGTGTCGCCCTCTCCTGAGCAGCCGGTCAGCAGGAGGGCCAGTGCGGTGGTCAGCGCGGTGGCGAGCGCGGGCAGACGGCGGCGCATCAGTGCTTCACCGCCCCGGCCGTCAGACCGCCAGTGATGCGCTTCTGGATGACCGCGAAGAGCACCAGCGAGGGAAGGGTGGCGAGGAACGCGGCGGCGGCGAGCGGCCCGAGGTCGGCCACACCCTCCGCGCCGAGGAAGTGGGTGAGTACGACCGGCAAGGTCTGCTTCTCCGGTGTCTTGAGCAGGACGAGCGCGAAGAAGAACTCGTTCCATGCGGTGATGAACGCGAAGAGGGTGGTGGCGACGATCCCGGGGGCCAGCAGCGGCGCCGTGACCGACAGGAGGATCCGCGCCCTTCCTGCCCCGTCCACGGCGGCGGCCTCCTCCAGTTCGGGTGGTACGGCCCGTACGTAGCCGGCCAGCATCCAGAGCGCGAAGGGCAGCGACCAGACGACGTACACCAGGACCAGCCCCCACAGCGAGTTGATCAGGTGCAGATACTTGAGTACCAGGAACAGCGGGATGATCACCAGGACGAAGGGGAACGCCTGGCTGACCACGACCCACCCGGTGGCGGCCGTGGAGAGCCGCCCTCGGTGGCGGGCCATCACATAGGCCATGGGCGTGGCGATGACGACGGCGATCAGCGCGGCGCAGACCGCTGCGGTGAGCGAGTTCGCCGCCGCCCTGAGCAGCGGCTGTTCGTCGAAGGCCTGCCGGAAGTTGTCCAGCGTCGGGTCCTCGGGGATCCACGTGGGGTGCAGCGAGCCGAGCTCACGGGCCGGTTTGAAGGCGGTCGAGATCAGCCAGAGGAAGGGGAACGCCAGGAAGACGAGGTAGCACAGGAGCGCGGCGTACTGTCCGGCGCGCGCGGTTCTGCCCGTACGCAGGCTCATGCGTCCTCGCCTCCCCTGAGCCGGCCGACGAGATGGAAGGCGAGCAGCACCGAGATGACGGCGACCATCACGCATCCCATCGCGGCGGCGTAGCCGAACTGCCCGTAGCGGAACGCCTCCTCGTAGGCGAAGAGCATGGGCAGCCTGGTGCGACCGCCGGGCCCTCCGCTGGTCAGGACGTAGACCAGGGCGAAGGAGTTGAAGTTCCAGATGAAGTTGAGCGCGCTGATGGCCAGCGCCACGGGCCTGATGGCGGGCCAGGTGACGGTACGGAAGCGGCGCCAGGCCCCGGCCCCGTCGAGGGCGGCCGCCTCGTGGAGTTCGTGCGGGGTGTTCTGCAGCCCTGCCAGCAGTGCCACGGTGGTCTGGGGCATCCCGGCCCAGACCCCGACGACCATCACGGCGGGCAGCGCGGTGGCGAGCCCGGTCAGCCAGTCCCTGCCGTCGCCGAGCCCGAGATCGCGGATGGTCTCGTTGAGGATGCCGGCGTCGGGGTTGTAGACCAGACGCCACATGATGCCGACGACGACCTCGGGCATGGCCCAGGGGATGATCGCCAGCGCCCTGGCGAGCCAGCGCAGACGGAGGTTCGCGTTGAGCAGCAGGGCGAGGCCGAGGGCGAGCACGAACTGCGGGACCGTGACCCCGACGGCCCACAGCAGACCGATCCGGAAGGAGTCCCAGAAGAGGGTGTCGTGCAGCAGGTCCTGGAAGTTGAGGACGCCGATCCACTGGGTGGAACGGGTGCGGCCCGACTGCGCGTCGGTGAAGGCCAGCACGATGCCGTAGAGCAAGGGGCCGACGCTCAGGATCAGGATCGGGATCAGTGCGGGCAGCACCAGGAACCAGGTGGCGCCGTCCCGTCGCCGGCCCCCGCCCCGTCCGCCCTCTGGGCGCTTCCTCCTGGACCGCGTCGTTGCGGTCGCCAATGTCATGAATTCGACCCCTTTTTATCCTCTGGATCGGTTTCATCCCCGTATGGCCGCCCGGGCGGCCCTCGTCATCGTGCTGACGGGCCGCCCGTTCGTCAAGGTGGCCTGCGAGGATGAGAAAATCGGGTCATGGACGACATGCGTGCGCGCGAGGTACTGACTGCCGCCGGACTGACCGGCGACGTGGAGCTCCTCGCGCTGGGCGAGAACGCGGTGTTCGCCCTCGGCGACCTGGTGGTCAAGGTCGGCCGGGACGCCACGCACCACCCGGAGTTGCGGGAACGGGCCGAGCGCGAAGTGGCCGTCGCCCGGTGGCTCGCCGCCTCCGGCGTGCCCGCCGTACGGGCCGCCGAGCCGCGAGCCCGCCTGGTGGAGGGCCATCCGGTGACGCTGTGGCACCGGCTGCCCGCGGCCGTACGCCCGTCCGAACCCCGCGATCTGGCCCCGCTCCTCTCCCGGGTCCACGCGCTGCCCGCCCCCGCGGACTTCACCCTGCCCCGCCGAGAGCTGCTCGGCGGCGTCGAGCGCTGGCTGCGGCTCGCGGGCGACGCGATCGATCCGGCGGACGCCGACTATCTGCGCGGCCGGCGCGACGGCTTCGCGAAGGCCGCGGCGGCCCTCGCCCCGCACCTGCCACCGGGGCCCGTCCACGGCGACGCGCTCCCCCGTAATGTCCACGTCGGCCCGGACGGGCCGGTGCTGGTCGATCTGGAGACCTTCTCCGCGGATCTGCGCGAGCACGACCTGGTGGTCCTCGCCCTCTCCCGCGACCGGTACGGCCTGTCCGCCCGGGCCTACGACGCGTTCACGCAGGCGTACGGATGGGACGTACGCACCTGGGAGGGGTGCGCGGTCCTGCGCGGCGCCCGCGAGACCGCGAGCTGCGCCTGGGTCTCCCAGCACGCCCCGGCGAACCCCAAGGCGCTCACGGAGTTCCGGCGCAGGGTGGCGTCACTGCGCGAGGACGACCCCGAGGTGCGCTGGTACCCGTTCTGAACGCCACGCCCCACCGATCCGCGCAGGTGGGCCGTCTCGTGGCGACGGGGCCACCTCGCGGTGCCGCGTATGCTTCCGGCGACTGTCCAGATCACCCGGAGAAACGGAACCCCATGACCATCGGCCCCCTGACCGCGGCGAAGTGGAGCCTCTCGGCCATGGCCGCCGGTGTGCTGCTCGTCGGCTGTTCGGCGTCGGTCGACGTCGGAAAGTCCGAACCGAAACTGTCTGCGGACGAACTGGCCACCACCGTCTCCGACAAGCTCGCCCGTACGACAGGGCAGCCGAAGCCGGACATCGCCTGCCCCGAGGACCTCGTCGGCAAGGTCGGCACCACCACCCGTTGCACGCTCACGGCAGGCGACGGCAGCACTCTGGGCGTGTCGGTCGACGTCACCTCCATCGAGGGAGACCGGATCAACTTCGACATCAAGGCCGACGAGACGGCTTCACCGGCTCCGAACTGACAACCCCGCGTCGTCTTCTCCCGCCTGCGGCTCCCGCCTCCGCGGAATGAGCGGCCACGCCGGTTCGACGACCGCCGCCGGATCCGCGGTGCGCCGGAGATAGGCCTGCAGCGAGAGCGACTGCTCGGCTGCCGCCTGCACCTGGAGACCGTGCAGGTCCTCCAACGGCATCACTCCGACGAGCTCGTGCCGCTCCCCCATGCTCCGCACCACGCGGGCGGCGGCCACGGCGTCCGCCCTGGCGTCGTGCGCGTCCTCGAGCGACACCCCGTAGTGGGCGCACAGCGCGTGCAGGGCCCGCTTCCCCTTCCGGTACTTGTCCACGTGCTTGTCGATCACCAGCGGGTCGATGACGGGCGACGGCGCGTCTCCCAGGAGCTCACTGACCGACTCGACCCCGTACCGACGGCACTCACGGTCGAGCAGCGACAGGTCGTAGCGTGCGTTCATCACCACCAGAGGCGTCCCCGAGCGCAGCCCCTCGGCGACGGTACGGGTGATCTCCTCGACCGCGGCAGCGGCCGGCATCCCGTGCTCGCGGGCGCGTTCCGTGGAGATTCCGTGGATCGCCGACGCCTGCTCGGGTATGGGCACACCGGGATTCAGCAGCCAGGTCCGCTCCCGGGACACGCTTCCGTCCGCTTCCAGCCGGACGACCGCCGCCGTCACGATGCGGTCGGTCTCGACGTCCGTCCCCGTGGTCTCCAGGTCGAACGCCAGCAACGGCCCGTTGATCCAGCTCATCCCGTACCTCCTTCTGTGGTGCTTTCCCCCAGGTGATGACCACCTTCGCACGCACCACTGACAACGGCGGCCGGCCGTGGGGGCGTCAGGAGACGGGCCTGGAGTCCGTCCAGACCGACTCGAACTCCTCGCGGTACGTCTCGAAGAGGCCGTGTTCACTGTCCTGCCCCGCCCTGACGACCGCACGCCCCCCACCGCGCAGCACCAGCACAGGGGCCTCCATGCCGCGTGCGCGCCGCAGATAGGGCTGGACGACCCCGACCGCGTCGGGTCCGTCACCGTCCACCAGATAGGCGGTGAAGCGCGGCGTCTCGTCGAAGACGTGGATCTGGAAGGCGCCCGGGTCACGGAGCTTCGAGCGGACCCGGCGCATATGAAGGATGTTCATCTCCACGGAGCGGCTCAGTTCGCCCTTCTTGAGGCCCAGTTCGCGCTCCCGGCGCTTGACCGCACTGCTCGCCGGGTTGATGAACAGCAGCCGGACCCGGCAGCCCGACTCGGCGAGGCGGACCAGCCGGCGCCCCGAGAAGTTCTGCGTGAGGAGATTGAGCCCTATGCCGATCGCGTCCAGCCGGCGCGCGCTGCCGAACAGGTTCTCGGCGGGCAGCTGACGCTGCAGCCGCACCCGGTCCGGGTGGACGGAGACCACGTCGGCGTAGCGGTCGCCGACCAGCTCCTCCACGGCGTCCACGGGCAGGCGGTCCGCGGAGGGGACCGCCGCGCCGCTGCCGAGGATCTCCAGGAGCCGCGCCGAAGCCCGTTCGGCCTGCGCCAGGACCGCCTCGTTCAGCGCGCGGTTGCGGGAGACGACGTTGCGCGCCACCTCCAGCTCGTCGAGCGCGAGCTCCACCTCGCGGCGGTCGTCGAAGTACGGTTCGAAGCACGGCCAGTGCTGGACCATCAGCTCACGCAGCTGCGGCAGCGTGAGGAAGCTCAGGACGTTGTCGTCGGCCGGGTCGAGCAGATAGCCCTTGCGGCGCGAGACCTCCCGGACCGCGACGGCGCGCTGCACCCACTCCTGCCCCGCGGGTCCTGCGGCTGCCACCACCCAGTCCTCGCCGTGCACCGGCTCGTAGATCGGCCGGATCACGGCGGAGACCACGGCGCGCAGCCGCTGTTCCACCAGGTTCAGCCAGATGTACGCCCGGCCGGCCCTCTGGGCGCGCGTGCGCACCTCGTTCCAGGCGTCCGCTCCCCAGTCCAGCTCGGCACCGATCTCCATCGGCTGTGCGAGGGAGACAGCGCCTGGCGGGGCATCGGTCGATTCCCCCTCGTGACCCGTGTCACCTGGGGGCAGCTCGAACCCTCCCGAGCTCACCCGTGTACCGCCTTCCACTCCCCCACCAACGATCAAGGAAGGGTACTCCGGTAGCGGGAGCCGGTGCAGCAGGATGCACAGGCTCTCTCCCAACTCCCCTGTCACGTGCGCCTGTTCCTTGCGGTGAGATCGGGCGGAGTGAGATGGTTCATAGTGATTGCGCACCCCCTCGCACGCCGCAACGGGACGGAGGAGCCGCCCGACGGCCCGGGCCCCCTGTCCGGGCGACACCGAGGTGTCCCAGGTTGACCGGCCCGGCGGGATCCCGCGACGGAACCCGGCCGCACCGGTCGACGTACTAGGTACAGGACCGCCTTTCGGGGAGTATCGGGGCGAAATACCCCAGCACCCGGATCAGAAGTGGAAGAGTCCTATCTATGCAGGTCTGGCCGGGACACGCGTATCCCCTGGGCGCCACCTACGACGGCGCCGGAACCAACTTCGCGGTCTTCTCGGAGGCCGCCGACCGAATCGAGTTGTGCCTGCTGCACGACGACGGTTCAGAAACGGCGGTGGAGCTCCGCGAGACCGACGCCTTCGTGCGTCACGCCTATCTGCCCGGGGTGATGCCGGGGCAGCGCTACGGCTTCCGGGTGCACGGGCCGTACGCACCGCAGCACGGGCAGCGCTGCAATTCGGCGAAGCTGCTCCTCGATCCGTACGCACGTGCGATCTCAGGGCAGATCCAGTGGGGCGAGGCGGTGTACGGCTATCCGTTCGGCAGACCGGACGAGCGCAACGACCTCGACTCCGCACCGCACATGATGACCTCGGTCGTCGTCAATCCGTACTTCGACTGGGGGGACGACCGCCGGCCCCGGACCGACTACCACCGCACGGTGATCTACGAGGCCCACGTGAAGGGCCTGACGATGCTTCACCCGAGCCTGCCGGAGGAGCTGCGCGGCACCTACGCGGGGCTCGCGCACCCCGAGATCATCGCCCATCTGACGGAGCTGGGTGTCACGGCGATCGAACTGATGCCGGTGCACCAGTTCGTCCAGGACCACCGTCTCGCTGACGCGGGACTCGCCAACTACTGGGGCTACAACACCATCGGTTTCTTCGCCCCGCACAACGCCTACGCCTCGTGGGGTGACCGCGGCGAACAGGTTCTGGAGTTCAAGCAGGCCGTGAAGGCGCTGCACCAGGCGGGCATCGAGGTCATCCTCGACGTGGTCTACAACCACACGGCGGAGGGGAACCACCTCGGTCCGACACTCTCCTTCCGGGGGCTGGACAACGCCTCGTACTACCGCCTGGCCGAGGACCAGAAGTACTACACGGACACCACGGGCACCGGGAACTCGCTGCTGATGCGGTCCCCGCACGTCCTGCAGCTGATCATGGACTCGCTGCGGTACTGGGTGACCGAGATGCACGTGGACGGTTTCCGCTTCGACCTGGCGGCGACACTCGCGCGCCAGTTCCACGAGGTGGACCGGTTGTCGTCGTTCTTCGACCTGGTGCAGCAGGACCCGGTGGTCAGCCAGGTGAAGCTGATCGCGGAGCCCTGGGACGTGGGCGAGGGCGGCTACCAGGTGGGGAACTTCCCGCCGCTGTGGACCGAGTGGAACGGCAAGTACCGGGACACGGTGCGGGATCTGTGGCGGGGTGAGCCCCGGACCCTCGCGGAGTTCGCCGGACGGCTCACCGGCTCCTCGGACCTCTACCAGGACGACGGCAGGCGCCCGCTGGCCTCGATCAACTTCACCACCTGCCACGACGGTTTCACCCTGCACGACCTGGTGTCGTACAACGACAAGCGCAACGACGCCAACGGTGAGGGCAACCGGGACGGCGAGAGCCACAACCGTTCCTGGAACTGCGGGGCGGAGGGGGACACCGAGGACAAGGAGGTCCTGGAGCTGCGCAGTCGTCAGATGCGCAACTTCATCGCCACGCTGATGCTCTCCCAGGGCGTGCCCATGCTGAGCCACGGGGACGAGTTCGCACGGACCCAGCGGGGCAACAACAACGGCTACTGCCAGGACAACGAGCTCTCCTGGGTCCACTGGCCCGACCCGTCCGCCGCCTCGCGGGCAGAGGACGGCGAGGAGGACGGCGACGGCGGTACGGACACGAGCCTGCTGGAGTTCACCCGGTCCATGGTCTGGCTGCGCCGCGACCATCCGGTGTTCCGGCGCCGGCGCTTCTTCCACGGGCGCCCGGTCGAGGGCACGCATGACGAGCTGTCCGACATCGCATGGTTCACCCCGCGGGGTGCGGAGATGACCCAGCGGGACTGGCAGGCGGCGCACGCCAAGGCCATGACGGTCTTCCTGAACGGCCACGCGATCTCCGAGCCGGGGCCGCGCGGGGAGCGGATCTCCGACGACTCGTTCCTGCTGATGTTCAACGCGGGCGCCGAGACCCTGGAATTCGCCGTCCCGATGAACCACGGCAAGCGGTGGCAGGTCATCGTGGACACCGCGATCCCGGACGGGGTGCCGCCGGGTGCGGGACCCAGGGTGTCGGCGGGCGAGCGGGTGACCCTGGTCGGGCGGAGCCTGACGGTGCTCAAGCGTCCGGCGTAGACCGATGGGGTGACGGGCACCGGGCGGGCGCCGTCCGGTCGGTGCCCGGTGGCGGAGAAGGTGGGAGAGAGCCGCCCGGCTGGGTACGTACGAGTCCATGACGCCCACCGCCACGTACCGGCTCCAGCTCCAGCCGGACTTCCCGTTCGCCGCGGCCGCGGACGCCGTGCCGTATCTCGCCGAGCTCGGTGTCTCCCATCTGCATCTGTCGCCCGTCCTGGAGGCGGTGCCCGGTTCCGGCCACGGTTACGACGTCGTCGACCACCACTCTGTGCGGGCCGAGTTCGGGGGCGAGGAGGGCCTGCGGGCGCTGGCAGGTACGGCGCGCGCCCACGGCCTCGGGATCGTCCTGGACATCGTGCCGAACCACATGGCCGCCGCTCCCCGGCACAACCGGCAGCTGTGGGAGGTGCTGCGCGAGGGACCGGACTCCCCGTACGCCCGCTGGTTCGACATCGACTGGGCTGCGGGCGGCGGCAAGGTACTGCTGCCCGTGCTCGCGGGCCGGATCGGCGAGGAGAGCGGCAGCTTCGAGCCGGGCGCCAGGGACGACGGCGCACCCGTGCTCCGGTACGGCGATCTGGAGTTCCCCCTGCGCGAGGGCACGGCCGGCCTCCCGCTGCCCGAGCTGCTGGCCGCCCAGCACTACCGGCTCGCCTGGTGGCGGCTGGCCAGGACGGAGCTGAACTACCGGCGGTTCTTCACCATCTCCGAGCTGATCGGTGTCCGGGTGGAGTACCCCGAGGTGTTCACCGCCACCCACGGGAAGATTCTCGAACTGGTCCGCGACGGAGTCGTCGACGGGCTGCGCGTCGACCATCCGGACGGGCTGGCCGACCCGGCCGCGTACCTCGGACGGCTCGGTGACGCGACCGGCGGGCGATGGACGGTGGTGGAGAAGATCCTCACCGCTTCCGAGTCCCTGCCGGCGGGCTGGGCGGTCGCGGGGACCACGGGCTACGACGCGCTGCACCGGATCGACGGTCTGTTCACCGACCCGGTGGGCGCGGCGGACCTGCTCGGCCGCTACCGGGACTTCGCGGGGCCTCCCGGGGACCGCGGCGGCTACTGGACGGCGACCGTGAGGCGTGCGGCGTACCGCGTGGTCACCCACGAGCTGGCCGCCGAGACGGAGTGGCTGACCCGGCTCGCCGTCCAGGCGTGCGCGGGGGACGCGGCCCTGCACGACCACGCGCCGTGGGCGCTCCGCACGGCGGTGCGTGAGCTGCTGGTGCGGGTGCCCGTCTACCGGCCGTACGTGACGGCGGGCGGACCGCTCACGGAGATCGCCGAGTCGACGCTGCCGGCCGAGGCGGTGCGGGACGCCAAGGCGGTGTTCTCGGTTCCCCAGGAGGCGGAGGCCGTCGACGTCGTACGGGATCTGGCGCTGGGCCGCCTCGGTGACGGACCCGAACACGTCGCCTTCTGCGACCGGTTCGCACAGACGGCGTCGGCGCTGCACGCCAAGTCGGTGGAGGACACGGCGTTCTACCGCTACGTCCCGCTGATCTCGGCGACCGAGGTGGGTGGCGACCCGGGCCGGCCGGCGGTGAGCCCGGAGGAGTTCCATGCGTTCTGCGCCCGGATCGCACGGGACTGGCCGGCCACCGGCACGGTACTGACCACGCACGACACCAAGCGCAGCGGGGACGTCCGGGCCCGGATCGCGGTCCTGTCCGAGTGCCCCGAGAGGTGGTCCTCGCTGGTGGCGCAGCTGTCCAGGGCGACATCCGTGGCCGCCCCGGATCCCCAGCTGGCCTGGCAGGCCTGGCAGTCGGCCTACGGCTGCGCGGGAGTGCCCTCGGGTGAGATGGCGGGCAGGCTGGAGCCGGCGCTGCTGAAGTCCGTGCGTGAGGCGGGTCTGTTCACCAGCTGGACCGAGCCCGATCCGGCGTACGAGCGGGCGGTGACCGATTTCGTGGCGGCGGGCCCGGGCAGCGACGCGGGAGAGGCACGGGAGACGCTGACCCGGTTCGCGGAGACCCTCGGCCCCTTCGTACGCGCCAATGTGCTGGGTGCCGCGCTGGTGCATCTGACGATGCCGGGCGTGCCCGATCTGTATCAGGGCACGGAACGGGAGTACATCGCGCTGGTGGACCCGGACAACCGGCGTCCGTTCACCCGGCCCGACGGGGGGGACGAGAAGACCGCACTGACCGTCGCCGCTCTGCGCCTGCGCCGGGAACGCCCGGACCTCTTCGGCGAGTCGGGCACCTACGCCCCGTTGGGGGCCCGGGGCCCGGCGGCCGCGCACTGCCTGGCGTTCTGCCGGTCCGGCGAGGTGGTCACGGCGGTGACCCGGCTGGCGCTGCGGCTCGACGAGGAGGGCGGCTGGCGCGATACAGCGCTCACGCTGCCCGATGAGGGTCAGTGGACCGATCTGCTGGCGCCCGGACGGCAGTTCGGGGGGGCTGCCGTCCCGGTGGCGGAGCTGTTCGCGGACCGTCCGGTGGCACTGCTGGTCAGAACGGGACGCTGAGGGCCCCGCGGGCTCAGGCCGGCGGGACGGGGAGGGACGCGGCCAGCCGGAAGGTCATCCGGCCGAAGCTCACCTGGTCGCCGTCGCGCACCACCACGGAGCCGACGACCCGTTGTCCGTTGACGCACGTGCCGTTCGTCGATCCCAGATCGCGCAGGATCCATCGGCTGCCGTGGGCGGTCAGTTCGGCGTGCCGCCGCGACACCGTCTCGTGGCTGAGCCGGAGTCCGTTCCCCGGGTCACGGCCGATGAGCAGTGGGTGCGGGCCCGGCATCGGAAGCAGGAGCCTGGGCAGCCGCTCGGACTGCCAGGCCCGGCGCAGTCTGGCCGGAAAGGCGGAGACCCCGCCCACCGCGCGGAACAGCCCCTGGGACCAGCGCCCGCCCGCCTCCAGGTCCGAGGTGAGCGCCTTCAGCTCCTCGGAACGCCGGGCGGTCAGGGCCAGTTCCATGCGTCGCAGGAAGGTGTCGTGGGAGAGCTTCCCCTGCGCTGCGCCGTCTCTGAGCACACCGAGGACACGGTCGCGCTCGGCGTCCGACAGCCGCGCGGGATACGTGTGGAACTCGAAGGAGGACGTCACAGAACCGATTGTCGGTCCGAGACGCCCGGGGTGTCCAGACGATGCCCGATTCCGGGTGCTCCGACCTGGGCCGCAGCGGGTAATCACCGTACGGCCGGGGGCGGAGGTTGTTAGGGTCGCACGCCGCCGCCCACCGGCCGCGGCACCCTCCCGAGGAGACTCTGTGACCCCTGCACCATCGGAACCGACCATCCGCCCGCTCAGCGGAGCGGACGAGCTCGGTCTCTTCTGCCGTCTTTCCTACGTCCTGGACCACGAGCTGGCCGACGACCTCGCCACCGGCCGCCGCCGCCCCGAGTGGATGTGGGTGGCCCTGCGCGGCGACCGGGTGGTGGGCCGGCTCTCCTGGTGGACCGGTCAGGACGGAGGCGCCCCCCAGTTCCTGGACTTCTTCGACCTGGACGACACCCTGCCGGAGCCGGACCGCGGCGAGATCGGGCTGCGCCTGCTCGAGACCGCGACGGCCGCTGTCCTGCCCGCCGGTTCCGCCCGCCCCGAGTACGGGCGGTTCATCCCGCCGCACTGGCGCGAGGACCCGGCGGCGCGCGATGTCGTCGAGGCGCGGATACGGGTCATGGAGGCGAGCGGCGCCCGGATGCTGGTCGAACGGCTGCGCCTCGAGTGGCGTGCGGGCACAGCCGTGCCCGAGGACACCGGCCGGCTGGTGTTCCGCCAGGTCACCGGGCGCGAGGACCTCGTGGCGCTGATGGCCCCGGTGCTGGAGGGCACCCTCGACGCACACGGCCAGGCGCATCTGGCGAGCGGCCTGAGCGCCCGTGAGGCGGCGGAGAAGCACTACGACGAGGAGTTCGCGCACCTGAAGACCCCTCAGGAGTGGTGGCGCATCGCGCAGCTTCCCGGCGGTGAGCCGGTGGGGTTCGTCATTCCGGCCCGCAACAACTACCACCCGGTGATCGCGTACATCGGCGTGCTGCCCGAGCACCGCGGCAACGGCTACATCGACGACATCCTCGCGGAGGGCACCCGGGTGCTGGCGGCTCAGGGCGTGGACCGCGTCCGGGCCGCGACGGATCTCGGCAACGTGCCGATGGCCGAGGCGTTCGCGCGCCTGGGTTACGTCAACTTCGAGCGCGCGTTCGACATGGTGTGGGACCAGCCGTGAACGGCCCGGCGGTTCCGGCTCGGACACCAGGCCCCCAGTCCCCGTCCATCGGCGCCCGGCAAGCCACCGCGTCCCCCGGTGACCGGTCCTGACGGGCAGTGACCCTCGGCGTCGGAGTTCTCGACGTCCTTGCGGTGGTCGGCCTCACTCGCCCCGTACACGAGAGTGTGCCGTCCGTGGAGCGGAGGACGTGTGGTGTCGAGCGCCCGGCGGGATCCGGGCCGCCGCCCCCGTCGATCACCACATCGGCGGCGGTGCGCGCGACCACGTGCCCGGGAGGGAACACGAGTGAGGCGGCCTCGCCGGCGAGCCGGCCCGAATCGAACGATCGAGGGCCGGCCCGCCGGCAACCAGGGTGATCAGCCTGCGATGGTGGCGAGATTGCCGGGCTCGTAGGCGCCGCCCTGGTTGTTGAGGATGACGCCGAGCCGGTTGGTCGCGTTGATCATGGCGATCAGGGAGACCAGTGCGATGGTCTGGTCGTCGTCGTAGTGCTTGCGGACCTGGGCCCAGGTCTCGTCGGAGACGCCCTCATGGCTGTCGATGATGCGGGTGCCCTCCTCGGTGAGGGCCAGCGCGGCCCGTTCGGCCTCGGTGAACACGGTGGAGTGACGCCAGGTGGCGACCAGGTTCAGCCGGGCCGCGGTCTCGCCGGCTGCTGCGGCGTCCTTGCCGTGGATGTCGACGCAGAAGCCGCAGCCGTTGATCTGGCTGGCACGCAGCTGCACCAGCTCCTGGGTGGGCTCGGGCAGCGGCGACTCGCGGATCAACTGGCTCACGGCGAAGATCCGCTTGCCGATCTTCGCGCCGGTCTCGTTCACGAACAGGTTCATCCGGGGTTCCATCACAACGTCCTCACTCGTGGAATCGTGTGCCGCGCGAAACGTTCCCGCAGCGTCCTGATGCCCATGAGGCGCCGTCCGGCCCGGCCCTGTGACAGCACGGCGCTGTGACGAAGGCCACCGAGCTCGCGTGTCACGGGGCAGCGCCGAGCGGCGACTTGTGCGCGACACGGACAAGAGAAGTGACGGACAGGAGCCGACGATGGATGAGCGCACCGAACAAGCGGCCGACGTGACCGGGCACCGTCCGCACGCCCGGGGTACGGACCCCGCCACCGAGGCGTTCCTCGCCCATCGCAACCTGCTGTTCACCGTTGCCTACGAGATACTCGGGTCCGCCGCGGACGCCGAGGACGTCCTCCAGGAGACGTGGCTGCGCTGGGCGGACATCGACCACGACACGGTTCGGGACCCGCGTGCCTTCCTGGTCCGCATCACCACGCGCCAGGCGCTGACCCGGCTGCGTACGCTCCGTCGGCGCAAGGAGACCTACGTCGGCCCCTGGCTGCCCGAGCCCCTGCTCACCGCGCCCGATGTCGCCGAGGACATCGAGCTCGCCGACAGCGTCTCCATGGCGATGCTGCTCGTGCTGGAGACGCTCGCACCGACCGAGCGGGCCGTGTTCGTGTTGCGCGAGGTCTTCGATCTCGGGTACGACGAGATCGCGCAGGCCGTCGACAAGACCCCCACCGCGGTCCGGCAGATCGCCCACCGCGCACGGGCGCACGTCGCGGCGCGCCGACCGCGCGAGGTCATCTCCCCCGCTCGGTCGCGCATGGTGCTCGTGGCGTTCCAGCAGGCGGTCGCAACGGGCGACTTGCGGCGCCTGCTCGACATGATCGCCCCGGACGTGGTGCTGCTGACCGACGGGGGTGGGATCGTGCAGGCCGCGCTGGAGCCCGTCGTGGGTGCCGAAACGGTGGCCGCCGTGCTGAGCAGGCTCACCTCGGCGACCTTGGAGTCGGCACAGATCAACGGCCACCCCGCCCTGATCGTGCGTACGGGCGGCGAGATCGACACCGTCCTGGCGATACGCCACGAGGGCGGCCTCATCACCGCGCTCTATGCCGTCCGCAACCCCGAGAAGCTGTCACGCGTCGACCGGGAGACGGCAGTGGACCGCTGAGTCCGAACCCGCCCGCCGCGCTCGCCCGGGCCGGGCACCGCATCACCCAGGAGCGTGTTCACCTCGGGTGAGTTCCGGGCGGGGCGCACCGACGCCCGTGCGCTGCGCGCGGATCACGTCGCGGTACCAGGTGTAGGAGTCCTTGGGGGTGCGCCGCAGGGTCTCGTAGTCGATGTGGACCAGGCCGAACCGTTTGCTGGCGCCCTCGGTCCATTCGACGTTGTCGGTCAGCGACCAGGTGAAGTAGCCGCGCACGTCGACGCCCGCGTCGATCGCCGCACGCAGCGCCTCCAGGTGTGCTTCCAGGAAGGCGATGCGGCGGCCGTCGGCGACGGGCTCGTCGACCGCGCAGCCGTTCTCCGTGATGTAGACGGGCGGCAGCCGGTCGCCGAAGCGGTCCCTCAGCTGACCGAGCGTCTCGGCGAGCCCCTGGGGGACGACGGGCCAGCCGAAGTCGGTGGTGTCGTACCCCTCGATCTCCCTGATTCCGAAGGGGAGCCCGGCGGGCATCGAGTAGCCGGAGAAGGAGTCGAGCGCCTCGGGCCTGGGGGCGCCGACGAGGGTCGGGTTGTAGTAGTTGACGCCGTACCAGTCGAGTGGCGTGGAGATGACCTTGAGATCGTCATCGACCGGCCCGGGCATCAGTGCGGCGAAGCCCTCGTCGGGGTAGCGGCCGGTGAGGACCGGGTCGGCGAACAGCCAGTTGGTCAGGGTGTCGTAGATCTCCGCTCCCATGCGGTCCTCGTCGGAGTCACCCGCCGTCCAGACGGGGGTGTGCGAGAGCGCGATGCCGATGTTGCCGGCACCGGCGGCGCGCAGCGCCCGTACGGCCAGACCGTGGGCGAGCAGCTGGTGGTGGGCGGCCGGCAGCGCGTCGAAGAGGAGCGTGCGGCCGGGGGCGTGCTCGCCGAGCGCGTAGCCGAGCATCGTCACCTCGGCCGGTTCGTTGATGGTGATCCACATGGGCACCCGGTCGGCGAGGCGTTCCGCGACGATGCCCGCGTACTCGGCGAAGCGGTAGGCGGTGTCCCGGTTGAGCCAGCCGCCCGCCTCGTCCAGCGGGAGCGGGGTGTCCCAGTGGTAGAGGGTCGGAGCCGGGGTGATGCCGTTGGCGCAGAGTTCGTCGACGAGCCGGTCGTAGAAGTCCAGTCCGGCGGGGTTGAGCGAGCCGCTGCCGCCGGGCACGACGCGGGGCCAGCTGATGGAGAAGCGGAACGCGTCCACGCCGAGTCCGGCGAGCAGGGCGACGTCCTCGCGGTAGTGCTCGTGGAAGCCGGTGCCCCGGGTGGTGTCGGTGCCGTCCTTGATCCGGCCGGGCTGGGCGGCGAAGGCGTCCCAGCCGGAGGGCCCTTTACCGTCGGCGTCGCAGGCGCCCTCCGTCTGGAAAGCGGAGGCGGAGGCGCCCCACAGGAATCCGGGTGGGAAGGTCGGCACGGTCATCTCGGCCTCCAGCAGCCGTAAGAGGGACCTCGCATTACTGCCCGGGCTCCATGCGAATGAGCAGAACCCGGTAGGGCAATGATCAGGACCAGACCTTAATCGCCAGTTACGGGCTCGCTCCAGTGTCCCGGGGCCGTGCGTGCGAATTCCGCCGATCATGGGGCCTCCGGCGAGGCATCCGGTTCATGGACGAGGAGTGATGGATGCAGTTCGAGGTGTGGGCCCCTGAGGCCGGGTCCGTCGCGCTGTGCACGGCGGGCGGGCGCCTGCCGATGGCACGCGACCCGCTGCGCGCGGGCTGGTGGACCGCGGAGGCCGAAGCGGTGGACGGCGACCGCTACGGCTTCTCCCTCGACGACGGCCCGGTGCTGCCCGATCCGCGCTCCCGCCGCCAGCCCGACGGGCCCGACGGCGAGAGCGCGGTCGTCGACCACGGCGCGTACGCCTGGAACACCACCTGGGCGGGCCACGGGCTGCCCGGGGCCGTGCTGTACGAGCTGCACGTCGGCACGTTCACGGAGGCGGGCACCTTCGACGCCGCAGCCGCGCGGCTCGGCCACCTCGTGGACCTCGGCATCACCCATGTGGAGCTGATGCCCGTCTGCCCCTTCCCGGGAACCCACGGGTGGGGGTACGAAGGAGTCTCGCTCTGGGCGGTGCACGAGCCGTACGGCGGCCCGGACGGGTTGAAGCGCTTTGTCGACACGGCGCACGGGCTGGGTCTCGCCGTCGTCCTGGACGTGGTCCACAACCACCTGGGGCCCTCGGGCAACCACCTCCCGGCCTTCGGCCCGTACTTCACGGACACCCACCACACCCCCTGGGGCTCGGCCGTCAACCTCGACGCCCCCGGCTCGGACGAGGTGCGCGCCTACCTGCTGGGCAGTGCGCTCGCCTGGCTGCGGGACTACCGCCTGGACGGCCTGCGACTGGACGCCGTCCACGCTCTGGCCGACGGGCGGGCACTCACCTTCCTGGAGGAGCTCTCCACCGCCGTCGACGCGCTCGCCTCCGAGCTCGGCCGGCCGCTCGCACTGATCGCGGAGTCCGACCTCTGCGATCCTCGTACGACCACCCCCCGCACGGAGGGCGGCATCGGGCTGCACGCCCAGTGGAACGACGACTTCCACCACGCCCTGCACACCGCACTCACGGGCGAGTCCCAGGGCTACTACGCCGACTTCGCGGCCGCCCCGCTGTCCGCCCTCGCCAAGACCGTGACCAAGGCGTTCTTCCACGACGGTACGTACTCCGGCTTCCGCGGCCGCGCGCACGGCCGTCCCGTGGACGCCACCCGCACGCCCGCCCACCGTTTCGTCGGATACGCCCAGACCCACGACCAGATCGGGAACCGTGCCCTCGGCGACCGGCTCGCCGCCGGGCTCTCCCCCGGACTCCAGGCGTGCGCGGCGGCGCTCGTACTCACCGGGCCGTTCACCCCGATGCTCTTCATGGGCGAGGAGTGGGGCGCCCGCACCCCTTGGCAGTTCTTCACCGACCACACCGATCCCGAACTGGCCCGCGCCGTGCGCGACGGCAGGCGGAGGGAGTTCGCCGCACACGGCTGGGCCGAGGAGGACGTCCCCGATCCGCAGGACCCGGCCACCCGGGCCCGCTCCTGCCTCGACTGGAGCGAGCCGGAACGTGAGCCGCACGACAGGCTGCGCGCCTGGCACCGCCGGCTGATCGCCCTGCGCCGCGCCCTGCCGGACCTCTCCGACCCGGACCTTGCCTCGGTGCGGACGGCGTACGACGAGGAAGCCCGCTGGATCGCCTACCGGCGCGGCGATCTGCGGGTCGCGGTGAACCTCTCCGGCAAGCCCGCCGCCATCCCGCTGGGTGCCGGCCGTCACCGGGCCGGTGGCGGGAGGGTGCTGGCCGCGTGGGAGCCGGCCGGGACCCCCGGCGCCGACGGAGTACTGCACCTGCCGCCGGAATCGTGCGTCGTGCTCGCCGACGACTGAACAACGCCCTTGTCTTCGTGTGCACTTCAACTCATATGGTCTCGGCGACTGCCGGAGAACAGACGGAGGGGGATCCATGAAGCAGCGTTTCCTGGGACGTTCGGGGCTGCGCGTCAGCGAACTGTGCCTCGGCACCATGACGTTCGGCCAGGACACCGACGAGGCCGACGCACACCGCGTCCTGCCGTATCCCTACGACGTGCTGCACCGGTTCCGCGACCGCGAGCCGCAGGACTGAGGCCGGGCCCTACTCGACGACCGCCAGGGCGCGGGCGGTGGTGTTCAGCCGCCTGCCCCCGCTCTCCGTGACCGTGACGATGTCCTCGATGCGGACGCCGAAGCGGCCGGGGAGATAGATGCCCGGCTCCACGGAGAAGCACATCCCGGGCACGAGCGGCTGCTCCTCGCCCTCGATCATGTAGGGCGGTTCATGGGTGGTGACGCCGATGCCGTGGCCCGTGCGGTGGATGAACCGTTCGCCGTAGCCGAACTCGGTGATGACGGCACGGGCTGCCCGGTCGACGTCCTGGCAGGCCGCCCCGGGCCGCACGGCGTTGCAGCCGGCCTCCTGCGCCTCCCGTACGACGTCGTGGACACGCTGCTCCTCGGCGGTCGGCCCGCCGACGTGGACCGTGCGGGAGGTGTCGGACCCGTAGCCGTGCATCAGCCCGCCGAAGTCCAGGACCACCATGTCGCCCTGCTCGATGGTGCGGTCGCCCGCCTCGTGGTGCGGGTTCGCGCCGTTCGGTCCGGAGCCGACCACCGTGAAGTCGACCTGGGAGTGTCCGTGTTCCGTGAGGAGTGCGGCCAGATCGGCGGCCACGTCGCTCTCCCGGCGGCCGGAGAAGCGGACCTTCAGGATCTGCTCGTACGTCGCGTCGGCAGCGGCCCCGGCCGCGGCGAGCCGCTCCAGTTCGGCCGCGTCCTTGACGGCGCGCAGCATCGGCAGCGCCTCGGTGAGCGAGGCGTAGGACGTGTCGGGAAGGAGCTTGTGCAGGGCCAGCAGGTGCAGCGCCCAGGCGTTGTCGCTGATCCCGAACCTGCCCTTGGCGTCGAGCAGTCCGGCGGTCAGGGTGTAGGGGTTCGCGGCGTCGGTCCAGTCCCTCAGGGTGAGGGCGGGGGAACCGGCCGCACGCTCGGCGTCCGCCGCCTCCAGGGCCGGGACGACGAGGACGGGGTCGTGGCCGGCCCTGAGGACCAGCAGGGTGAGGCGTTCCGTGTCCGCGGTCGGCCGGTAGCCGGTGAGGTGGACCATGTCGGGGCCCGGCGCCACGAGGACGCCCGCCAGGCCCGCGGCGTCGGCGGACTCGGCCGCGCGGGCCATCCTGGCCCGGTAGTCGTCCGCGGTGAAGGGCACGGGCTGATCGGTACGGGACATGGAGACCTCCTGGCGGGGCGCGACGCGGCTCTCAGCATCCTGCCCGTCCGCACGGGTCGACGCGAGCGGGATTCGGGTCACGCCGCGCGGGCCGGCGCGGGCGTCGAAGGGTCCGTGCGCCGGTCAGCCGGACCGTACGACGAGGTCGGCGCGGTCGCGGTGCGGCTCGACCAGCCGCGCGTTGGGCTCGTCGGACCCGGCGACCCAGCGCTCGGCGTACGGGCGGGGTTTACCGAAGAGCACGTGCCGGTCGACGAGCCTGCTCACCCGCAGCGCCGGATCGGTGTCCAGGAACCACACCTCGTCCAGCAGTCCGCGCACCGGCGCCCAGGACCCCTCGTCCAGCAGCAGGTAGTTGCCCTCGGTCACGACGAGCGGGATGTCCGGGGGGACACACACCGACCCGGCGACCGGCTCCTCCAGCGCCCGGTCGAAGGCCGGCGCGTACACCGGGTCCGGGCCCTCGGGGTGGCGCAGCCTCCGGAGCAGGGCCGCGTATCCGGCGGCGTCGAACGTGTCGGGGGCGCCCTTGCGGTCCGCCCGCCCGAGTCGTTCCAGCTCCGCCCCCGCCAGGTGGAAGCCGTCCATCGGGACGAGGACCGCGCGCCCTTCGAGCCCTTCGACGACGCGGGCGGCCAGTGTGGACTTTCCGGCGCCGGGCGCACCAGCGATGCCGAGGATGCGGCGGCCCCCGGCGGCGGAGAGGCGGCGGGCGCGGTCGGTCAGCGCGGCGAGGTCGCTCGTGTCCATGGCGGGCATTGTCCCGGATCGGCCCGACCCGCGTTAGTGTTACGTATAACTTCCCCTTGCGCTCCCGAGGACGAGGATCCCCATGTCGCACATCGCTCTGGTCACCCTGGTCGTCCGCGACTACGACGAGGCACTCGCCTTCTACACCGACGCGCTCGGGTTCGAACCGGTGGAGGACACCGACCGGGGTGACGGCTCCCGCTGGGTCGTCGTCAGGCCACGAGGCACCACGGGCACAGGGCTCCTCCTGGCGCGCGCCAAGGACGAGACCCAGCTCGGGAGCGTCGGGGCGCAGACAGGCGGACGCGTCGGCTTCTTCCTGCACACCGAGGACTTCGCGGGCGACCACGAGCGGATGCGGGCAGCCGGGGTCCGCTTCCTGGAGGAGCCGAGGCACGAGGTGTACGGCTCCGTCGCGGTGTTCGAGGACCTCTACGGCAACCGGTGGGACCTGCTGCAGCCGGCCTGACCGCCCCGGGGCATCAGACAGGCGTGGCCGCCGCCGCGCGCAGCGCTTCCAGGACCGGCTTGATCAGCGGGTGCCCCTCGGCCCCCTGCCGTACGGCGGCGAAGACCCTCCGGGTGGGGGCGGCTCCCTCCACCGGCCGTACGACGACCCGGCCGAGCTCCGTGTCGCGCAGCGCCGAGCGGGGCACCAGTGCCACCCCTGCACCGGCCCCGGCCAGGGCGACCACGGCGTGGAAGTCGTCCGAGGAGTGCTCCAACTGGGGCTCGAAACCCGCGTACTCGCAGGCCAGGACCACTACATCGTGGCAGGGGTTGCCGGGGTACGGCCCGATCCAGGTGTCACCGGCGAGATCGGCGACAGCCACCTGGTCCTGCTCCGCGAGACGGTGGCCGACCGGCAGCACCGCGTCGAAGGGTTCGGAGTACAGCGGCACCCGGGTCAGGCGCCGGTCGCCGTCACCGGGCGCGCCCCGGTATTCGACGGCGACCGCCACGTCGACCTGGCGGTCCAGCACCATCGGCACACTCGCGTCGCCCTCGGCGTCCTGCACCCGGACCCGGATGCCCGGCGCGGTGCGGTGGAGCTCGGCGATCGCGGGTGCGAGGACGAGTCCGATGCCCGTGGCGAACGCGGCGACGGTGACCGTCCCCGCGACGCCCGCGCTGTAGTCGGCGAGTTCCGCCTCCGCCCGTTCCAGCTGAGCGAGGACCGCGTTGGCGTGGGTCAGCAGGATCTCCCCGGCGGCGGTCATCCGGGCGCCCCGCGCCCCGCGCTCGACCAGCCGGTGGCCGGTCTCCTGCTCCAGGGCGGCGAGCTGCTGGGAGACCGCCGAGGGGGTCAGATACAGCGCGGCGGCCGCGGCGGTCACCGTGCGGTGGTCGGCCACCGCACGCAGGACACGCAGCCGTCGAGCATCGATCATGCGCCCATTGTCCCAGGTCGTGAGAGGGTTCCCCGCCTCCTGGCCGGTCCGGTCCTACGCCTCCAGCGCGGCCCGTGCGTCGACGAACGCGTCCACGGCACGGTCGACGTCGTCGCTGGAGTGCGCGGCGGAGAGCTGGACGCGGATGCGCGCGGCGCCCTGCGGGACGACGGGGTAGGAGAACCCGATCACGTACACACCGCGCTCGAGGAGCAGCTCCGCCATCCGGCCTGCCTTCGCCGCGTCCCCGATCATGACGGGGGCGATGGCGTGGTCGCCGGGCAGGATGTCGAAGCCCTCCTCCGTCATCCGGGAGCGGAAGAGCGCGGTGTTGGCATTCAGCTGCTCGCGCAGGTCGCCCGCGGACTCCAGCAGGTCGACGACCTTGAGCGAGGCGGCGGCGATGACCGGGGCGAGCGAGTTGGAGAAGAGGTACGGGCGCGAGCGCTGGCGCAGCAGCGCGACGATCTCGGCGCGCGCGGCGACGTAACCTCCGGACGCGCCGCCCAGGGCCTTGCCCAGCGTGCCGGTGAGGATGTCGACCCGGTCCATGACGCCGTGCAGCTCGGGAGTGCCCCGGCCGCCGGGGCCGACGAAGCCGACGGCGTGCGAGTCGTCGACCATGACCATGGCGTCGTAGCGGTCGGCGAGGTCGCAGATCTCGGCGAGCGGGGCGACGTAGCCGTCCATGGAGAAGACGCCGTCGGTGACGACGAGGCGGCGCCGCGCCCCGGAGGCCTCCTTGAGCTGCTGCTCCAGGTCGGCCATGTCGCGGTTGGCGTAGCGGTACCGCTTCGCCTTGGACAGGCGGATGCCGTCGATGATCGAGGCATGGTTGAGGGCGTCGGAGATCACCGCGTCCTCGGGGCCGAGCAGCGTCTCGAAGACTCCGCCGTTGGCGTCGAAGCAGGAGGAGTAGAGGATCGTGTCCTCCTGCCCGAGGAAGGTGGAGAGCCGCTGCTCCAGCTCCTTGTGGACCTCCTGGGTGCCGCAGATGAAGCGGACGGACGCGAGCCCGTAGCCCCAGCGGTCCAGCGCCTCGTGGGCGGCGGCGACGACCTCGGGGTGGTCGGCGAGGCCCAGGTAGTTGTTGGCGCAGAAGTTGAGCACCTCACCCGCGCGGCCTCCGGAGGTGACGGAGACGGTGGCGGACTGCGGGGTGCCGATGACCCGCTCGGGCTTCTGGAGTCCGGCGTCGCGGATCTCGTCGAGGGTGGTGCGCAGGTCGTCGCGTACGGAATCGAACATGAGGGGTGTCTCCCAGGTGTATACGGGTGCGTACGAGGAGCTTCAGGCGGCCCAGTCGAGCAGGACCTTGCCGCCGAGACCGCTCGCGGCGTCGTCGAAGGCGGCTTCGAAGTCGCGGTAGCCGTACCGGCCGGTGATCACGGGGGCGAGGTCGAGCCCGCCCTCCAGGAGTACGGACATGGCGTACCACGTCTCGTACATCTCGCGGCCGTAGATGCCCTTGATCGTGAGCATCGAGGTGACGACGCGGGACCAGTCGACGGGGAATTCGGCGGAGGGCAGTCCGAGCATCGCGATCCGGCCGCCGTGCGTCATGTTCGCGATCATGTCCCGCATGGCCTCGGGACGTCCTGACATCTCCAGACCGATGTCGAATCCCTCGCGCAGGCCGAGCCGGCGCTGGCCGTCGGCGATCGTCTCCGCGCCGACGTTCAGGGCGAGGTTCACCCCGACCTTCCTGGCCAGCTCGAGCCGGGCCTCACTGACGTCGGTGATGACGACGTTGCGGGCACCCGCGTGGCGGGCGACGGCGGCGGCCATGATGCCGATCGGGCCCGCGCCGGTGATCAGCACGTCCTCGCCGACCAGCGGGAAGGACAGCGCGGTGTGCACGGCGTTGCCGAACGGGTCGAAGATGGCGGCGACGTCGAGGTCGACCTCGTCCCGGTGCACCCAGACGTTCGACGCGGGCAGCGCCAGGTACTCGGCGAACGCCCCGTCCCGGCCGACCCCGAGCCCCAGGGTGGAGCGGCACAGGTGCCGGCGCCCGGCGAGACAGTTGCGGCACTTCCCGCAGACGAGGTGGCCCTCGCCGCTGACCAGGTCACCGATCTTGATGTCGACGACGTCCGCGCCGGTCCCGGCGACCTCGCCGACGAACTCGTGGCCCAGGACGAGCGGCGTCCGCACGGCCTGCTGCGCCCAGCCGTCGTAGTCACGGATGTGCAGGTCGGTGCCGCAGATGCCGGTGCGCAACACCTTGATCAGCACGTCGCCGGGGCCGACCTCCGGCTCCGGCACGTCCATCAGCCACAGTCCCGGCTCGGCCTTGTGCTTCACGAGTGCCTTCACGGCTGCGGCTCCCTGTACCTGGTACGTGCGGATGTCCCGGGCCAGGGCATGCCGAAGTCGGCCTGCGGCCCTGGGTGCGTGGGGTGACGACTGACGGAGCAGGGCGAACGGGTCATCCGCCGCACGCTGCCGTCACAGAGACCTTGCCGCACGCCGGACCCCGGGTCCATCGAGGATTTCTTAAGCGCCGCCGCAGCTCAGCTTCACACCCGGGCCCGGGGCGGGACGCGTTCGCCCGCTCAGGGCCGGGGCCAGTGCCGCCCGTCGAGGTCCTCGATGTCCTTGTTGAAGCGCCTGAGGCAGGCGGCGAAGACGGCGACCTCCTCGGGCGACCAGCCGGCCATGACCCGCTCCAGCCCGCTGATGTTGCCCGTGCGTTCCGCGTCGAGGCTGCGTTCACCCGCATCGGTGATGCGGAACTTGCGGGCGACACCTCCTTCCGGATCCGGGATCCGCTCGACGAGACCGGCGCGCAGCATGGCGGCGGTCTGCCGGTTCAGGGTGGAGGCGTCGAGGCCGAAGGCCTCGCTCAGCCGGCCGATGGACATCGGCCCTTCCATACGGATCCGGCTCAACAGGGTGTACGCGCTGCGATCGAGGTGCCCGCCGCCTCGCCGGGACACGTTCAGATGGAGGTGCCGCCCGAGCAGCATCGTCTCGAACTCGATCAGGTGCGTCGGCTTGTCCACGGTCCTTCTCTCGACCGCCTGCGCGGCATCTCGGGGCTCTTCACGGCACATATACCACCCGGCCGCCCGGTCGGGCTCACACGATATTTAGGTATGTTGACATATCTATTACTGGGTACCTATGTTGGTGGCATGCCCGACCCCCTCGCGCCCGACCAGGACATCGACCGCGTAGCCTCCGCGCTCGTGACGGTCCTGCCTGCCCTGCAGCGGGGTCTGGAGCGGAAGGTCGCACAGGAGTTTCCGCATCCACGGCTTCCCGACGGCCAGTTGGCGTTGTTGTTCCTCGTCGAGGAGCGCGAAGGGATCACCGTCCGGGAGACCGCCGAAGCCCTGCTCATGAAGCCGAACAACGTCAGCGCCCTCGTCTCCCAGCTCACCGACCGTGGGCTGCTGGAGCGCAGGCAGGACGCGGCCGACAAGCGGATCGCCCATCTCCACCCGACGGCTACGGCCCGAGAGCGGCTCGCCGAGGCGCGGGCGCTCAAGGAAGCCCATCTGGCAGGCGCGCTGCACGTCCTCACCGAGGGGGAGCTCGACGCTCTCGGTGCGGCTCTGGGCGCACTGACCTCATTGAACCGGCACCTCCACTCCCCCATCGGCTGATTCCGCCCACGGACACGGCCACGACCGGCGCTCCGGGTGCGGCAGCGGCCGGATGCCGCCATGTGTCCACGCCTGCGCCGCCGTCGTCGTAGCCGAGGCACGTCTTCACCCCACGTTTCACAGACAAGGCTTCCGCATGTCCTCCACCACCGTGGACACCTCCTCCCTGCCCGACAGCAGTCCACCCGACGTGCCCGGGAGCAGGCGCACCAATCCCTGGCTGACGCTGATCGCCGTCGCCATCGGCCTGTTCATGGTCAACCTCGACGGTTCGGTCGTCGCGATCGCCAACCCCGAGATCGGCCGGGACCTCGACGCCTCCACCGCCGACCTGCAGTGGGTCACCAACGCCTATCTGATCGCCATGGCCGCCCTGCTGATCCTGGGCGGCAAGCTCGGCGACCGCTTCGGGCGGCACACGGTCTACATGGTCGGCACCGCCGGCTTCACCCTGGCCTCGGTCGCGATCGCCCTCTCCGGTTCCATCGAGGGCGTCATCGCCTTCCGTGCCGTCCAGGGACTCTTCGGCGCACTGTTGATCCCCAACACCCTCGGCCTGCTGCGCGCGGTCTTCCCGCCCCAGAAGTTCGGCATGGCCGTGGGCCTGTGGGCCATGGTGGCGTCCTGCTCGACCGCGCTCGGCCCGATCGTCGGCGGTCTGCTCATCGAGCACGTCAACTGGGAGTCGGTCTTCTACATCAACGCCCCCATCGGCGTCTTCGCGCTGGTCTTCAGCCTGTTCGTCCTTCCGAAGAGCAAGGACTCCACGGGCAACCACCGCTTCGACGTGGCCGGCGTGTTCCTGCTCGCCATCGGCCTGGTCGCCCTGATCTTCGGCGTGGTCAAGGGAGAGACCTGGGGCTGGACCTCCGGCGGAACGCTGGGATCGATCGCCGCGGGTCTGGCCGTGCTGGCCGCCTTCTGCTGGTACGAGACGCGCCAGGAGCACCCGCTGCTGCCGATGCGTCTCTTCCGCAACCGTTCGCTGACCATCGGCACGCTCGTCACCGCGATCAACTTCTTCGTGATGCTCGGTGTCATCTTCTTCGTGATGCTGTACCTGCAGAACGTGCGGGGCTTCTCCCCGGTCGAAGCCGGCGTCCGCACCCTCCCGTTCAGTCTGGCCACCGTGGTGGCGGCACCGCTCGGCGCCGCCCTGACCCAGCGCTTCGGCCCCCGGCTCACCATGCCGCTCGGCATGGTCCTCCAGGCCGCGGCCACCCTGTGGATGCTGACGTGGGAGGCCGATTCCGCCTACGTCGCGATGTGGCCGCCGTTCCTCGCCATCGGTCTGGGCGTCGGCATGGTGATGTCCGCCTCCTCCGACGCCATCGTCGGCAACGCTCCGAGGAAGGACGGCGGCGTCGCGGGCGGGCTCCAGGCCACCTCACTGCAGATCGGTGGTGCCCTCGGCACGTCGGTGCTGGTCTCCCTGATCAGCGGCAAGGTGGGCTCCACGCTCACCGGTGAGCTGACCTCCGCCGGTGTCCCGGCGCACGCGGCGGCCGGCTTCGAGGAGGCCGAGGACGCCGTCGCCATGGGTGTCTCGCCCGTGTCGGCCGACATGCCGGCGCAGCTGAAGGCGGCTGTGATCGAGGGCAGCGGACACGCGTTCATGAACGGCGTGCACACCGCCGTGACCGTCACCGCGGTCCTGTGCGCCATCGGCGCGCTGCTGGCCGCGTTCGGCATGGGCAGCCGCACCCGACCGGAGGCAGTGGAGAGCTGACGACCCCCTTGACCGGCCCGGCCGGGTGCGGGAGGCGCGTGCCCGCGCCTCCCGCACCCGGCCGGCCCTCGTTCAGGGCAACGGTACGAACGACCTGACGGCCTCGCACAGTCGCTGGGGCTGGTCCTCGGGGATGAGGGTGAAGCTGTCGGCGATCTCCACGAGTTCGCCCTGGGGCAGCATGTCCGTCAGCCGCCGGCCGTGGGCGAGCGGCATGACCTTGTCCTCGGCCGCCCAGACGACGAGCGCGGGCCGGTCGAACGTACGCAGCGCTTCCGCCCATGCCAGGAGCTCGTCGCGGGGCGGCACTCCGAGCACGTACGCCCGCAGGTCCCGCCGGATCGCGGCGGAGGTCCACAGCGGCCGGAACCACGCGTCCATCACGTCGTGCGGGACCGGCCGTTTACTCATCCACCCCCAGGTCAGGGGAAGTCGGCGCATCGGCCTGAGCCTCAGCAGGGCGAAGGCGAGCCGCAGCCCGCCGGGCAGCTTCGCCGCCGTGTACAGATTGCGGCCGGGCAGGCCGGGCGGGAAGTTGTCGAAGGCTTCGCAGGACGTGATCACCAGCCTGCCGATCCGCTGGTCCCGGCCCTCCGCGACGAGGGCCTGCGCCCCGCCCCAGTCGCTCATCACCAGGGTGACGTCCCGGAGGTCCAGCGCGTCCAGGAACTCCGCCACCAGGTGGGCGACCCCGAGGACCGTCAGATCGGCGTCCGGGCGCATCGGCCTGCGGTGGGCCCCCAGCGGCAGCATGGGCACCACGCATCGGAAGTCGGAGCGCAGCCCGGGGACCACATGGCGCCAGAGCGAACCGTCCATCGCCACCCCGTGGAGCAGGACCACCACGGGCCCGTCGCCGCCCGTGTCCCCGTACTCCACCACTCCTGCGGAAAGCGTCACCTCGGTCATACGGCCAACGTAGGGCTTTCGCGGGCCGCGTGCGGCCCAACGGGGCGTCAGGGCTTGATAGCGTCGCCCGCACGACTACGGCAAGCTCCCCGCCGGGGTCGTCGCTCCGCCGGGCCGGGCCGCACCGACAGGGCGGCGAGCGGCGGCCGGTGCGCGTGACGGGGACGCACGTGGCAGGGACGATGAGGGCCTACGCATGAGCCTCCCGCAGTTGCACTACACCTCCGTGGGGTCCGGCGACGGGGTGCCCGCCGGACGGTTCACCGCCGTGGACCCCGCGATACCCGGGCCGGTGCGCGCGGAGGCCGCACCGCTTCTGGCGTACGACGCTCCGGCGGACACTCCCGAGCGGCTCACCGATGCCCGGCTCCGGGCGCTGCCGATGGCGTTCGGCTACGTCACGCTCTCCGACGGCAGCCATCTGCTGAGCCGTACGGTGGCCACAGGCGCGGGCCGCTTCCACGCGCACGCCGTGCATCTCCTGCCCGGTACGCCGATACCGGGCCGGGTGCTCCCGGTCGCCGCGTGGGGGGCCGCGGGGTGGCTCTCCACGACGCCGGACCGCATGCTGCCCGACCCGCTGACCTCGATGTCCACCACGCACGGCCCTTCACGAGGGCTCACCCGGGAAGGCCTCGGCGACTTCGCGGTGTCCCGCGGCCCGTGGCTCGCCGCCGTACTCAGTGATCTGCGCCGCGTGAGCGAGGACCCGTCGGCGCCCCCGGTCGTACTCGTGGAGCGGCAGAGCGCGGACGTGGCCCGCTGGGTCGCGCTGGCCACCGCCGTACTGCCCCCGGAGGATGCCGAGCGGCTCACCTTCACCACGTACACCCGGCACCCCGGACGCACCTCGCACCAGGTCGTCGGCGTGCTTCCCGAGGACGCGCCCGACGTCCGCGATCCCCGTTTCCGCGTGCACACCGCATCCGGTCAGGGTCCCACCGGGACGGTGGACGACGTCTGGGCGGTGACCGCGGCCCGGATCTGGCGCAGCAGGTCCCCCGAGCTCTTCCGGGCGGCGGCGGAACTGCCGGGTGAGCCCTTCGCCGCAGGGCCGCTCGCCGTCACGGCGCTCGGCGCCGGCATCGCACTCGGGTCCGCCGAGCGGGCAGCGGCGGCCGACTGGGCGGCCGTGCGGCCCTACGCGCTGGACGAGAAGGGCATCGGGCAGCTGACGGACGCACTCACCGTGCCCGCCGACGACCGCACGGCCGCGGAGTGCGCCGCGGCACTCCGGCTGCTGACGGCGCTCGACGGCCGGTGCCCCGCCGCCGTGACCGCGCCGCTGGCCGCCCTGCTCGTGACGGAGGCGGTACGGGGCGGCGACGTGACCCTGGAGCCGCCCGCGCGTTCGGCGTTCGCGGAGCCCGCCGGGGAGCGCGCGCTGGCCGCGCTGGTCGAGGAGCTCGGCGACGAGCTGCTGGCCGAACTCTCCGCCGGGGTGCCCCGGGGCGTAGCCCGGACCGTGCAGCTGCTGCGGATCACCCGGCTGCTCGGTGTCGACTGCGCGGAGCTGCTTCCGGGTGTCGTGAGCCGGCTGGCCCGCGCACTGCTCGACGACCCCGAGGCGGGCGCGTGCCCCACCCTGCCCGACCTGCTGGACGAGCAGTTCGACGTGCGTACGGCGCTCCTGGGTGAGCTGGACCGGCTCGCCCCGGACCACCCCACGGACACGGAACGGCTGTTGCTGCGGGCCCCCCTGCCGTTCACCGGGACGCAGACCCTGCCGCATCTGCGGATGTGCGCCGAGGCGCCCGGTGCCAAGGCGCGCGGCGCTGACCGGTTGGAGATCCTGCACACGGTGCTGCGCGCGGCGGGCATGTCCCCGTTCACCGAGCCCCTGGTGCTGCGGACCGCTGTCGGCCTGGTGTGGGGGGAGAACCCCCCGACGGCGGGCGAGGCCCGGTCGCTGCTCGGCGAGACCACGTCCGACGCCCACCGGACGGCCGGCACCTGGGCGCGCCTGGTCGACGCCGCGCTCGCGGCCCCCGCCGGCGACGACGACGCTGCCGAGCTCGCCCACGACCTGCTGCGCGGCTTCCCGCAGGAGATCGGTGCCCGGATACGCGCCTGTCTGCTGCTGCTGGACTTCGCGCGCGATCTGCGCTCCGGGACGGCGGAGCCCGGCTGGGTGGACCGCGCCAGGACGCTGCGCAGCCGCGCCGAACCGGCTGAAGCCCCGGCCGTGGAGCACGCGTTCGGCGCCCTGGCCGAGCGGCTGCTCGCTCCCGGCCGGCCCGAGGAGGAGTTGTACGCGTTCGTGCACAGCGGGGACGAGGACCTGATCGCGGCGTACGGCGGGGCGGCGCGTCGCGAGGCGGTCCTGGCCCTGCTGCGGACGGATCCCGCCTACGTGGCGGACTGCTTCACCGTGTGGAACGCCCACCCGCACGCGGGCAGCGACTGGACCCGGACCCGGACCGCGCTGCTGGAGGAGGTGCTGCGCCCCGCCGTGCGCGCCCTGTCCCCGGAGGGGCTGGCCGCGGCGGAGCAGGCAGTGGAGCGTGAGGGAAGCAGCCGTACCCTCGACGCGTTCCGCGCCTGGAACCGGCCGGCCCGCTCGATCGGGCGCCTGGGCAGGCGGATCGTGGGGCGGGTGCGCCGGGGGTGACCGCGGTGCGTACGGCGGTCCTCCGCCCTGCCGGGGAGAGGGCCGCCGCACCGGCGTCGCACCGGGCTCAGACGTTGGGCACCTTGAGCTTGTCCCAGCTGGCCTTGCCCGGGATGCCGTCCGCACCGCTGCCCGAGTAGCCCAGCTTGCGCTGCCACGCGGCGTACGACTTACGGTCCGCCTCGGACCAGTCCGGGCCCGGGCCGACCTCGTACCGTCCGCAGCCCTCGGCCACCAGTCTCTTTCCCATCGCCGTGATGACGGCGCTGCGCCGCCCGACCCGGAAGTACGCGGCTCCGGGGAACGGCTCGTACTTCGCCGGGGGTGCGGGGGTGGGCGGCTTCGACGGGCCGTCCGGTCCGCCCGCGAGGCGTGACCTGACCCGGCCGCGCATCGAGTCCATCGTGAACCCGCGCGGGTCGATCTTCCCCGGCTGCCACTCCTTGTGGCCGATCACCGAGTGCTGGTTCCAGCCGTGGGCCCGGCAGATCGCGGCCGCCGCCTTCTCGATGGCCTCCAACTGGGCTTTCGGCCACGGGTCCTTGCCGTTGCCGAGGTTGACGCACTCGAAGCCGTAGAAGTGGCGGTTGCCGTCGGTGTTGGCCTCGTTGTCGGCGGGCAGGGACGTCTCGTCGATCACCGCGCGCAGGACGTCGTCGTCACCGAGTCCGGCGTGATTGGCGCGGCCGTGGCCGACCAGGTGGACCGCGCCGTCCTTGGCGATCACCCCGTGGCACAGCGGGCCCGGAAGGCTCGAATGGCCGTCGTAGCAGAGGTCGACGGAGCTCTGGGTGCCCGAGGTCACGGTGTGATGGATCATCACACCGTGCACGGGCCCCCACGAGCCTTTGTGGTTACGGTTGTGTGTGCGCCAGCTCCGGTGCTCGACGACGTGCAGACCCTCGTCCCGCAGGGCCTTGAGCAGTTTGTCGGCGGACAGGGGCGTTGCCATCGTGGTGCTCCTTTACCCAGGTGATGCGTCAGTTCTCGGGCTGTCCCTCGTCGTCCTGCCCGGCCGTCCGGCCGTCCGAACCGGCGGCGGACGTCTCCGTGGCCTTTGCTTCCGCCTCGGCCTCCGCCTCGGCGGCCAGCGCTTGTCCGTCGGCCGCGGGGATGACGGCGGCCAGGGGTGCGAACGTCATGCGCAGGTCCGCGACCGACCCCTCCCCCAGCACCCAGGCCAGCGGCGCGTAATGGACGTGGACGCCCTTCGGTGACTGCAGCAGGGGGCGGCGAGCCGCGTCGGTGGGCCACTCGACCCCGCCGGTCACGGTCCGGGCCGGAACGGTCCAGAAGTCACCGGTCCGGTAGGTCCGGCCCGGCTCGAAGTACACGTCCACGCCGTCCTCCAACGGCAGCCAGCCGCCCTCCTCGACGCGGACCGCTCCGTGCCGCAGCTTCGCCGCCGACCGCTTGGTACGGCCGGCCCGCTGGTCCCACCGCCGCAGGTAGGGCTGGAGCTCAGGGCGCCGCCCGACCGAGGGGTGCGGCTCACCGGAGAGCCGTACCCGCCGTCCCGGCAGGTCGGTCTCCTCCACCCGCAGCAGCGGCAGCGGCTCGCCCCGGCTGGTGTAGCCGGTGTCCACGAACTCCACCTGGTCACCGACGGCGAGGCCGAGCTTGTCGTCGTTGCCGAGCGATCCCAGCTCCACCCAGGTCCCGTCGATCCCGTCGACCGGCAGCGTCACGGAGCCGTTCTCCCGCGACCATTTGAAGGTGGCGTCCTGCGCCGCGCCGCCCTGGTGGATCTCGACGCGGTACAGCTGGTTCTCCGGGCCCCGGTAGCGGGCGTCCGGCTCCACCAGGCAGGGGTCGTCGTCCGCGTGCGGGGGACGCTCGCCGCGCGCCGCCATCCGCGCCGTCGGTGCCTGCGCCGCCGTCCAGCGGGCGAACGCCTCACGAACCTGGTCCTTGGTCGCCCCGTCCTCCAGCTCCAGCCTCTCGCCGGGCAGCGGCAGCACCTGCCAGACGGTCCTGATCCTGGCCGCGGTGTCGGGCATCGCCGCACCGAGCGCGACCTCGCGCAGCAGCGGGTCCTCGGCCGCGGTCACCGAGCGTTCCCACACCTTGAGGCAGACGAGGTACGGGAACCGGGTGGGCAGCCGGTCGCCGGGGCGCTCCGGGTCCCGGTAGCCGTCCGGCTGGTCCCAGTACGTCCAGGTCGCCGGAGTCTCCGCGTCGTCGGCGGCGTCCTCCCCGGCCGGTACGCCGGGTTCCGGACGGGTCGCGTCCAGCAGGATCCCGTCGACGTAGTAGCGCCCGCCGCCGAGCGACAGGTCGTCGAGCTCCCGGCTGCCGCCCAGGAAGCCCACCTCGAATCCGGTGGCGCCCCGCGGGCCGCCGTGCTGCCCGACCAGGTCGGCCGTGGTGGTCCGGGCCAGGTGCAGCTGGATCGCGGCCTGTTCGTTGGCGTCGGCGTCCAGCTGGACGCGGCCTTGCTGGGTGAGGACCGCCGCGTAGTGCCGGTCGGGCCGGAAGGTGTCGCGGGAGAGATCTGCGTGCATGGGAAGGGGTCCCCCTCGGAAGTGCGTCGGTTCGGAAGAGTTCGGGGCGGGCGGGTCGGACGGGCGCGGTGAGGTCAGGTCCGGTCAGGTCACGGGGAAGATCCCGGCGTCCGTGCCGGCCGGGGTGTACTCGGCGAGCCTGGCCCGCAGGCTGTCCTCGCGCTGCGGTTCGTGGAGCTGGTGGAAGACCCCCATCTCGGAGCCGTCGTCGGCGCCCCGCCGGATCTGCCACGGCCCGCCGTCGGCGAGCCGCCCGTACGCCGGGGTGCCGTACCGCTCGCTGCTCAGCTGTGGACGCACCTGTCCGGCCTGTCCGGCGCCCACGAGGTCCGGCTGGCAGCGGTGGCGGCGCGGGGTGCGGGAGCCGGGCGGCACGTAGCAGTACCGCAGACAGCCGATGCCGCGCCGGGCCACCCGCAGCCGCCCGGTGAAGACACTGTTCTCGGCGATCCGGACCGCATGGGTGTGGACCTCACCGATGACCGTGGTGCGGTGTGCGTGCAGCACGGCGTGCGCGTGCCGGCAGTCCGGGGCGGACAGGGCCGGGAGGTCGTGGCCGGTGGCGTCCAGGATGCTGTCACGGATGTGGATCGGCAGCGGGTCGGTGCTCACCTCGTCACCGATCACCTCGATGGTTCCGAGAATGCTGCGGTCGATGGACACACAGGCGGTGGTCCGGTCCAGGACCAGGCTCGGCTCCTCGGGCGAGTGCGGGTCGCAGTCCGTCTCCAGCGACCAGCCGGGCACCAGGGTGCAGTGCCGCAGCACGACCGCGCCGACGGGGCCACTGACATGGAGCCCTCGTCCGGTGACCAGCAGACCGTCCAGGACGATCCGGGGGGCGTCGCCTTCGCCCCGCGTGCCGTCCTGCGCGCGGATGTTGAGCGCGTCGGGGCGGTTGCTGTACCAGTCGAGCAGGCGGATGACGGGACGGCATCCCTCGGCCGCCCGCAGTTCCAGCCGGTCGCCGCGTTCGAGGTCGAAGTCGAGCTGCTCCTGGTAGGCGCCGCTGTGCGTGATCTCGATGACGCCTTCGGCACCACAGTGCCCGGACCGCCGGTCGGTGCGCCACTGCTCGTACGCGTCCATGATCCGCTGGTGGGCCTGGCGGGGGCCGACCCGGTAGATCCGGGCGGCGGGCGAGGTGACGCGCTCGCGCGGGTACTCGCCGCCGCCGGTGTCGTCGCCGAAGGCGTAGTGGTAGGTGACCCAGACCCCTTGCCGGGGTGCCGAGCGTGTCCCGAAGGCGATGCGGCCCAGCACCGGGTCGACGGCCACCTGGCCGAGCCCGGGGCGGTAGCGCCAGCCGGACAGGTCCGCCACGACGATGTCCGACATCGGCACGGGCTCCGCCTGCCCGTCGCGCCAGACCGTGAAGCTCTTGCCCGGTCCGTAGTGGTCGGCGAGCCGGTCCGCGAGCTGCCGGCGGCTGATGGACGCCGGCACGTTGTCGACGGTCGCGGTGTGCGTGGCGGAGGGTTCCGGCACAGGGCGGGTCACCAGCCCGGTGTCGTTGCCCAGGATGGAGAACGTGTACAGGCTGCGGGCGCGGTCGACGCAGTACGCCGGTGCCCGGCTGACCCGGTAGGGCTTCAGCCGCCATACGAACAGCCCCACCCCGGCGGGGGAATGGCCGCCCCTACGCCGTGGCGACGCGGCCCGGCGCACATCGACGGACCGGGCCAGCGTGTCGAAGGGCCCTCCCACCAGGTCGAGTTCGACGCCGTCGCGTACGTCGGCCAGTCGGCCGCGTGCCGCCCTGCGTACGTCGTCGGCGGCCGCCCCTGTCCCGTACAGCCTCACCGGCTGCTGGTGGGAGACCAGCCGGGAGAACTCCACGGCCCTGGCCGGCCATCCGGCGACCTCCTGGGCCAGCTCCTCCAGCAGGGCGAGGGTGCCCTTGCGGCGGCGGTTGGCGACCGTGGCCGCGACGTCGCGGCGCGGGGCAAGCGCCTCGGCCAGCCGGGAACGGGCCTCGCCGTCGGCGGTGTCGCCCAGCCCGGCCGTCCTGACCCGCTCGTACCCGGGCAGCGGGCGGTAGCCGACCAGGTCGCCGAGGTAGGGCAGCACCCAGGGCGCGGCGGTCTCCACGAAGAGGTCCTCGTAGCTCTGGTCGACGCTGTCGCGCACCCGGTCGACCTGCTCGGCGATCACCGCGAGCAGGGCCCGCAGCGGCTCCCCGCCCTCCGCGTCCCGCAGCCGGTGCCACTGCGGGAGCAGCTCCGCGAGCCCGTCGGGTTCCCTGCTCATACGACGCTCCCTTCCTGGGTGTTCATGCGGTGACCTCCGTCAGGATCAGCGTGTCCGGGACTTCCGGAGACAGCAGAAGGAGCTGTGCGGGCCGGATGCCGCGGAAGACGCACACCGCGCGGCCCTTCTCCAGGCGCCGGGTGTCGGTGATGTCCGGGTTGAGCCGCAGCAGTTCGGCGAGGGCGATGCCGTACCGGGCGGCGACCGCGGTGAGCGTCTCGCCCTCAGGCGCCGTCACCCGGTGCACGTCCTCGTCGTACGTCGCGGGCCGCGCCGGGACCGTGGTCCGCGGTTCGGCGAGCGTGTCCGCGAGGGCGGGCAGACCTTCGGGGGTGAGGGAGGCCGGCACCGCGCCGAAGACGTCCACGTCGACGTGGTCGACCCCGGGCACGGAGTGGGCCGTCGCCAGCACGTCCGACAGGTGCGCGGGGCTGCCCAGCTCACGCCGGGAGCCGCCGAACCGGGTCAGCAGGGCCTGGCGCAGCCGGGGCTCGACGATCTGCCAGCTGTGGTCGCGGGTCACCTTCACCTTCGCGGCGACGACGAGCAGCAGCAGTTCGCGTACCTGTACGCGGACGGGCAGCCTGGAGTCGCCGTACCGGCTGAGCGAGGAGCGCAGTGCGGTGAGCACGTCGGAGTCGTCGGCGACCGGGAGGTCCTGGACACCGGTGACGGTGACGTGCAGCGTCCGCCGCCGGCCGTCGAAGAGTTCGCGTGCCGCCGCCCGGCCGATCCCGGCCCGGGAGCGGGCGAAGTCCTCGTAGTCGGTGACCGACACCAGCCGGTCGAGGGCGGACACGGCGAGCGGGATCGCGGTCCGGGTCCGGCCGGGGCCGTCCGCGTCCGCGCCGCCCGTGGCGGGCCGGGGGTTGGTGACCCCGGTGACGCCCAGCGGCCGGGTGACCGCCTGGGTGACGCGGTCGGCGCGGACGTTGGCCGCCCGGCCGGTGCCGAAGCGGTAGCGGGCCCGGACGTTCTCGTGGCCGGTGGGCAGCCGGGCGCCGTGCACGCCGTCGCCGAAGGTGACGGTGGTCCGGCCGTTCGCGACGCCGCAGACGTAGACCCGCTCGCGCGGGCCGCGCCCGGCGAGACTGTCGACCCGGTGCCAGAGCAGCCCGTCGACGCGTACGTCGAGGGCCGGGGTCGCGCCCAGCGGGTTGTCGGCGGGCAGCCAGGTCAGTGGCGCCTGCCAGAGCGCGAACGTCTGGTTGGCGAGGTCCGCGTCACCGTTGCCGATCGGTTCGTCCCGGCTCTCACCGTGGCCGGCCGCCACGACGTTGCCCCGTACGCGCACGGTGGCGCGCCGGTAGCGGTGGGCGAGGTCCGTCGTCAGGGTCAGCCGCGTGTGCACGTGGTCGCCGGGCAGCAGCGGGTCGAGGACCTGCTCGACGCCCGCGATGGTCACCAGTTCGGTGGCGGGCGCGGCGGTGACGTCGGCGCGCTCCCCGGACACGATCAGCGGCCGGCCCGGGCGCAGCCCGTCGTACAGCTCGGCCAGCTCCAGCTCGTTGCCGTGGACGTCCTCTCCGAGCGGCTCGTCGGCGAGCCGCAGCGCCTGCCCGCCCGCGTGGACGGTGGCGTCGCGGATCGTGGAGAGCAGTACGTCGTGCTCGTCGAGCCAGGGATCGGCCAGGGTCAGTTCCGTACCGCGGCCGGTGATGCCGAAGTCGGTGTACACGGAGGTGCGCAGCGAGGTGACCCTGGTGGTGACGAGGCTCAGCGCCGCGTCGCCGGGAATGCCGTCGGGCCCTGCGGCTCCCTTGCGGGGGCGCTCGACGACGACCCAGCTGCCGGGTGTGATCGAGTCCTGCACCGAGTCCAGGGCGAGCACCCGCCGGTTCGCGGGCTCGGGCACCGTGGCGACGCCGACGACCACGTTGGCCGGTTCGCTGCCGACCGTGTAGCGCACGGTCAGCTCGTAGCCCTCGTGCCTGACCTGCTGGTGGTCGCCGGGCGCCAGACGCCAGCTCCGCGGCTCACCGTTGTGTACGGCGACATGGACACGGCCGTCGTCCGCGGGCCGGGACACGAACAGGGTCCGCTCGGGCAGCCCGTCGAGGAACTGGGCGGTCACTCCCGGCTCCTGCGAGTCGGTGGGGCGTCTGTTCAGCCAGCTCAGATCGTGGTCCTGCGCGGTCCGGGTCATGACGGCGACCCGGCCGGGCCCGAGAGCGAACGTCGCCTCCGACGGCAGGTTCTCCGAGTGCTGGACGGACGACCCCGTCTCGGTGTGCTGGAACTCCGCGCGCACCGGGACCCTGCCCGCCGTGTCGAACACCACCCGCATCGTGGTGAGGGCGGAGCCGGTCAGTGGCCAGTCCGCCTGCCTGATCACCCGCCCCCGTGCGTCCTGCACCGGCCGCAGCGGGGCCGTCGCCCCGAACGGGGCGGCCGTCACCCGCATCGCCCGCACCTCGTGCAGGAGTGGCTCCGCGGTGGGCGCGGAACGCCGCCACGCCGGGTACATCCCGTCGGCGATCCGCGGATCGAGAGCGGCGAGCAGCCGCGCGCCCAGATCGGAGCCCGGAGCCGGTGTCCGTACGGGCACCGGGCCCGGCCCGCCGCGGGTGGGGCCCGCGACCTCGCCGCGCAGTGCGGGGAGCACCGCGCCGAGGGCCCGCAGCGCCGCGGACGCCGGTGCGGCGGCGCGCAGGGCGTCGGGCGCCGGCCGGGAGGGCTCCAGGTCGGTGGCCCGGTCGATCACTTCGCCGACCAGCGCCTCCAGCCGCTCGAACCAGGCGGCGACATCGGGGTACGCACGGGCGACGACCCGTGCCTCCGCCAGCCGTTCGTGGGGCTCCGCCAGTCGGGCGGCGAGGGCGGCCGGTGAGGTGACGTCATCCAGATCGGCCCGCAGCGGGGCGAGCACCTGGGCGTCGAAACCGGTGATGAACCCGCTGACCGGTCGTGGGTTGGGGTTGTCGGGCGTGGGTTCGCCGTCCTCCACCGCCCGCTCGTCCTCGGTGATCCACTCGCGCAGGAGTTCCACCAGTTCACCCGGTGACGGCGGGGCGGACCGCTGGAGTCCGATCCCCGTGACGTCGTCCTCACGGTCGACACGGAGCCGGGCCACGGTCCGGAGCAGCCGCTGCCCCGGAACCCCGTCTCCGTCCTGGCCCTTGAGGACGAACAGCAGCCGGTCCCCGGTCCGCAGAGCGGTCGTGGTGCCGGACACCAGGATCTCGGAGCGCCGGGTCAGATCCTCCTCGGTGAGCAGTGCGGGTCTGCGCCGGCGCACCGCCAGCTCGTTCCAGGAAGCACGGGCGACGAGATCGGCCTCCGTCTCGAAGACCTGTGACTCCTCCTCGGAGGTGAGGGGAACGCTGTTGCTGCGCGCCCCGCGCGGGACGAGCACCTCCACGTCCGCACCCCGTGGGTCCTTGTCCAGGGTGTACGCGAGATGGGTCCCGGCGGCGATGCCCGGCCTCGGGCGGTGCCCCACCAGGCGTCCGAGCAGCGCCAGGGAGCGGTGATCGTTCGCGGTGCGGACGTACGCCTCGTCCATGATCCGTTCGGAGTGGAAGGTCAGCAGGTCGCCGACGACGGCCCAGGAGTCCAGCAGTCCGATCGCCGGGTCGTCCGGGGTGCGGACCGTCAGTCCCCGCAGTGCCGGATAGGCCGGGGAGGCGAGCCGGTCCACCATGGCCGCCAGGAACGACCCGTGGTCCCCGACCCGGTAGTCGAGGCCGGTGCGCCCCGGTGGGTTGTACAGGGCCTCGGGGGCCCGGCGTTCGTCGTGTCCGCCGCAGCCGCAGCCGCCCGCGCCGCTCATCGGGTACCTCCGGCGAGTTCGATGGTGAGCCGCCCGTCGTCCGGGCGGTCCGGGTCGTTGTCGCAGCGTGCGATCTCCAGCGCGCCGAGCCGCAGCACGCCCGTCTCCAAGGCCGTGCCGTCTGCGTCGGCGTCGTCGAAGAGCCGGCGCAGGCGGGTCACCGTCACGCTCTCCACCCCCTGCACGGCGGCCGCTGCGGCCACCAGGCGGCTGAGCCGCACCGGTTCGCCGAACACCAGGGCGTCGGGGTGGAAGAAGCCGAGCCGCCCGTCGCGCAGCCGGCCTCGGCCCAGCAGCCGGTACAGCTCGGCCAGGATCTGCCCGTGCTGATGTCCGGGCACCGCACACACCGACAGGGCGATGTCCAGCGGTACGGTGCGCGCGGGGCCGACCACCAGATCGTGTCCGATCCGCCGGTAGCGCTCCAGTGCGTACGCCACCGAGTCGAGCAGCTCGGGCTCGGGGCCCGCGGCCCCCAGGGTGTCGACGGCGACATGGGCCTCCTGCACGCTGCCCGTCCAGCGGATCTCAGCCGCGGCCCGCTGCACCCCGGGGAGCGCTGAGGCCAGCGCCGCGTAGTCCTCGGCGGTCACCGCGCGCCGTACGGTGCGTCTCAGGTCGAGCGGGGCCAACTGCCGTACCTGTTCGACAGGTTCGGGTTCCGTGCCGCCGACCGCCGGAAGCGGGTTGCGTACCCCGGCGACGGGCAGCGGCTCTCCGGCGTCCTCCGTCTCAGGGTCGCGGTGCAGCACCAGGTGGTTGACGGCCTCCGCGCCGACGTTGCCCGCCGTGCCGCCGCCGAGCCGGTAGTGCAGTTCCAGCCGCGCTCCGGGCCGGGGCCGCGCGCCGTGCCGTCCGTCGCCGAAGCGCAGGGCGAGCCGCCCGTCGTCCTCCAGTTCACCCACGAACCGCCGGTCCCGGTGACCGGCCGCGAGCAGGTCGCGCCGCGCGGTCCACTCCTCGTCGCCGTCCACGGCCGTCACCGCCGGCAGCGCGGCCCGCGGGTCCTGGACCAGCGCCGCGGCGGGGCCTCGGAGCACCGGCTCGTCCGGATGCAGCCCGGCCGCGTGGCCGGGGCCCCAGGTCTGCGCGATCTCCCAGGCGATGCCGCCGTCGAGCACCGCGCCCGCCCGGGCCCGGGCCGTCAGCACCTGGAGCCTGCGCAGCTTGGGTGCCAGCAGCCGTTCGCCGCGGTGCAGCAGTTCCCGCAGCGCGCGCACGGGGTGGAGGTGCAGCTCCAGGTGCTCCAGCGTCCGCAGCCCGAAGAGCACGGTCAGCTCGTCGATCTCCGCCTCGGTCAGCCCGTCGCGGTCACGGGCGCTGCGCCACAGCTCCACCAGCCGTTCCCGGACCCGTCCGGGCACGGCGGCCAGCCGGTCGGCCTGCCCGGCCGAGACGTGCTCCGGCAGGGGGAACGGCGCCGCCTGGACGACGGGTGAGCGCTGGAGCACGGGGCGGAACCGGGGCCTGATGCCCGGGTGGACCACCTGGGCCAGGAGCGTCGCCAGCGCTTCGGCCTGCTCGTACGCCGTGCCCGGTACGACCTTCTCGCGGCGCCGCCCGGCGAGTTCGAGGCCGATTCCGGCACGTGTCACCTGCTCGTCGCCGACCTGCTCGGCCAGCTCCCGCACCTGTGCGGCGGTGAGCAGCCGTCCGCCCCGCGCCCGGTCCAGCCGTTCGGCCAGCAACCGGGCCGTCGCGTTGCCCGCGTCGACTGTCCCGCAGCCGGAGCCGGAGGGCTCGCAGGAGCCGGGGAGCGCGGGCTCCGGGGGCACGAGCACCGTCTCCGGCAGAGCTCCGCCGAACGTCAGCGACCTGCCGTGATCGACGAGGACCACGTTGCCGCGGGCGACGCTCACGTCTTCCACCGGTGCGCAGTCCGGCCCACCGCGTGTCGACAGGCACACGGGGAAGGCCAGCGCGTCCTCGCGGGCCCAGGTGACCTCCAGCACCGGCCGGCCGGCCAGCCGGTCCACGCCCGGGGTGACCGAGGTCAGCCGTACCGCCTGCCGGTGCGCGGGATCCGCGTCACCCGGCGTGCCCGAGCGGGGCCCTCGTACCTCCTCGAACACCAGCAGATCGCCGGGGGCCAGGGACAGCGAGCGCACCGTGCACTTCTTGTCGGTCCATCCGTCCCGGAGCGTCGCGGACACCGCGCCCCTCGGCAGGGCGCACACCTCATCACCCCATGTCCAGAAGCGGATGGTGTTGTGCGCCGGGCGCAGTTCGGCCGGTTCGGCATCCACCACCGGCTCGAACACCTCCACCGCACCGCGCTCGGCCAGCACCGCCAGCTCACGGTCCTCGAGGACGGTGCCGGCCTCGGGCCGGTCGCGGAGCCCCGGCGTGCGGATGTCGACCGCTGCGAAGCGGAACGTCCCCGGCAGCAGCGTCAGCCGCTTCGTCACCTCGACGGTGACCAGGGCCCGGGCGTTGCAGCCGTCGTGCATCGGGTAGTCGATCAGCCGTACGTGGCGGCGCACCGACACCCGCCTGCGGGCGGTGTCGAGGTAGGCCTCCGTCGCGACGGCGTCCTGGTGGTAGCTGATCCGGTCGGCCGTGTGGGCCAGCAGCTCGACGAGCGTGACGCCGAGGTCGGCGGGGTTGCGCTCGACCCAGTCGGGTGTCGTCAGCGCGAGCCGGTCGAGGATCAGGCGGCGTACGGACTCGTAGTCGCGCGCCGTGTAGTCGATGACGGGTGCCTCGGCCCGGGGCCAGGGGTCGCCGGCCCCTGGGTCGTCCGCGCAGTCGAAGGGCGCGGGACAGTCCGTGCGGAATGCGAACTCCGCCTGGAAGTAGCGCTGGTCGAAGCCGGGGTAGGGCTCGGTGCCCGGCCGTCCGTACGGGTCGGTCTCCACCACCGACAGCCGGTAGCGAGAGGTGTCCCCGGTCCGGTCGACGGTCACGAGCAGCCGGTCGTCGAGCTCCGGGTCCTCCTCCCGCTCCACGGTCACCTCGACTGCCTCGATGCCCGTGACACGGCGGCCGCCGTCGATGCGGACGTTCTCCGGGCACAGCCCGTGCGGGGCCTTGCCGAGGAACGTCACCGTGAGCGTCAGCCCGTCGTCGCCGGCCTCCACCGCGTCCACGCCGTGGAGCCGTGCCGCGCGCACCCTGCCACGCCTGCCGGCCGTCCGGCAGGCCACCTCCCTGCCCGTACCGCTCATGCGGGCCCGCTCCCTTCGAAGACCTCGTCGCGCCGGCTCCCCGTGGAGCGCACCACGTAGCGCAGGTACACCCGGACGACGTTGTCCTCGCTCACCACGTCCAGGGATTGCACATCGATCAGCTCGCCCAGCCAGCGCTGCAGCGAGGCCTGCACGGACAGCTCCATCGCCGAGGCCAGCTCAGGACTGTTGGGCGTGAACACCAGGTCGAGCAGCCCGCAGCCGAAGTCGGGGCGCATCAGCCGTTCTCCGGGGCTGGTGAACAGCAACTGCTCGACCAGGTCCCGCACATGTTCGTCGTAACCGGCGTGCGCCGTCCTGCCGCGCCGGTCGCTGCGGAAGGGGAACGCGAGGTCGCTGCGTACGGCCCTCATCGGCACGTCGCCCCCCGCCGGGCCGCGTCGACGACCGGTGGCCCCTGCGGTACGAGCGCCGCGCCGAAGCACTGGGCAGCACTCGTGTGCAGCAGGACGGGTACGCCGTCGATGCGCACGCCGCCCGGTTGTGGGCTCCACCGGACGGTGGTGCACGGATGCGGTACGCCGTCGACGGTGTGCGGGCACCCGGTCACCACGAAGGCGTCGGAGACGGTATGGACGGGCAGCCCGTCCAGGCACACGGCCGCGTGCGCGGAGGGGGCGCAGGCCCGGCCGCCGTGCGGGCAGTGCAGGGTCGCGGCGGCGCTGACGATGGTCGCTGAGGTGGTGGACAAGTCTTCTCTCCCCGTTGTCTGTGACTGCCTCACTGCTGTACTGCTCGTTGCTCACTGCTTCTTGGCCACGACCAGCCGGCCGTCGTTGATGTCGACCTCGCCACCGGTCAGCACGATCGAGGCGCCCTGGCCGTCGGCGATCGTCACGCCCTTCTCGTCGACCTGGATGTACGCCCCGGTCGCGGCCTGGAGACGGATGCCGCTGCCGCCGTCCGGCACGTCGCCCATGACGAATTTGTGCCGGTCGGAGGTCTGGATCACCACGTTCTGGTGCGCGGGCCCTCCGGTCAGCGCGTCGGGCGGGAGCTCGGAGGCGTCGCCGTACCAGCAGCCCGTCCAGACGGGGAAACTGACGTCTCCCTGCTCGAACTCCACCCACACACCGGCTCCTTCGGCGGGGACGACGTACTGCCCCGACCGGGGTCCCGTGAACGGCAGGCAGGGCATGGCCCAGGTGGACGTCTCGTCGCCGAGGACGTCCGGCACCTTGACCGTGACCCGGCCGATCCTCAGGGGGTCGGCGTTGCTCACGACCCTCCCCCGGAACTTTCCGAGAAACCGGTTGTTCGGTCCTGCAGCCATGCGTAGCTCTCCTGGTTCTTCTTCTCTTCGCCGGTCGCGGCCGTCACGGTCGTACGGTGCTGCTCCGGGCGATGAGGCCTTCGCGCGACAGCGTGAAGTTCTGCTGGTACGAACCGGGCCTGATGGAGTGGGTGACGGACTTGACGAAGTAGTCGCCGTCGTACGTCACGCCCGCGCCCCGGACCCCGACCAGCTCGCGCGGCCGCAGGATGTACCCGTGACGGTTCACGTCCAGCGACCCGGACCCCGAGATGGCGTCGGCGGACAGCGCGGCCCGCGCCAGCAGTTCCGCCTGCGCCTGCGCCGACTCCTTCTTCGCCGTGCCGGACAGCGTGCGCCGTTTGAGCGCGGGGGTGGCGCGACGGCCGAGCGGGGGGCGCAGCGGCCCGATGTCGGGCTGCGGCAGGAGCCGGCTGTCCCTGGTGGCCGGGTCCTGCACCCGGGCCTGCGGTTCCTCCCTGGCCGTCCCGTCGTACGCGAACGTCAGCTGGTCCACGGTCGAGTTGACGTCCATGTTCACGTTGAGCGCGTGCTGGCGCTGCCCGATACGGGCCTCCGGGCCCCAGACGGCGGTGGAGCGGCCGGGGCGGGGTCCGGGTTCGAGGTAGAAGGTGTAGCCGTTGGCCCGCGCCAGGTCGTTCACGTAACTCAGGTCGGTGCCGGACTGGTGGTCGACCCTCAGCTGTTCGCGCGGAGGCTGCTCGATCTGCTCCTGGAAGACGCGGGCCTCGATGCCGTAGTCGGCGTACTTGGCGAGGATGCGGGCGACGCGTCCGGAGGGCCGCAGATTCGGGTACCGGTCGGTACGCTCCTCCAGGTCCATGAGGAGCGTCAGGTCCTCCCCGGTCACCGTGAGGGTGGAGTGGCCCGGCTGGTTGCTGGCACCGACCTCCTGCCGCACGATCAGCCCGTCGAGCAGCACCCATGCCGTGCCCTTCACGCTCACGGAGAGGATCACCCGGGTCTTCGGGTCGAAGAACCCTTCGGGCAGCAGCCTCCGGGAGAGCGCGCCCTGCTTGGTGAGGTCGAACGCCATCTGGAAACCGCTGCGTTCGCCCGCGGTGGCGGTGATCTGCGCGGACAGCAGCGCCTCGGTGACTTCGGGCGGGACCGGCCGGGTCAGCCGGGGCCCCGTCTGCAGCGTGATGTGGATGGGCCCGCCTCCCACGGGCTGGTCAGACATACCTTGCCCCCTGGAAGCCGCCCGCGTACGGGATCGCGATGGTGCGCCCCGCCTCCTCGGTCAGCTCATGCGGGTCCAGCACGGGGTTGGCGTCGGCGATCTGCCACCACTGCCCCGGATCGCCGACGTACCGCTGCGCGAGCAGGTCCGGCCGGTCGCCGCTGCTGACGGTGTGCGGGGCGCTCTCGTGGGCTGCTTCACTCAGCGGAGGAAGTAACCTCCGCTTCGCATACCGCACTTCGGTCCCGTCGGCCATCCGGTGCACGCCGATCTCGGCGTCGTGGTACCGACTGGAGCGGGGGTAGGGGTGGGCGCCGGGTACGGCGTCCAGCGCGTTCTCGTACGGTTCGATCTCGGCCATGTCCTTCAGCCCCTCCCCATGACGGTGTTGCCCCCGGCCAGCCCCAGCGCACCGAGCCCGCCGCCGCGCGCGGCCCTGGCGAGCTGCTCCTTCTGCGCGAGATGCGCCATGTACAGATCGGCCCCCCGGTGCCCGGCCGGCAGGTCGCTGACGCTGAGCACCTTCATGCCGATGCTGAGGCTCGCCCTGATCGGATTGAGGTGCACGTCGAACGCCGATTCGTTGATGGACAGTTCGGTGAGCCGCACGGGCATGACGCGCTTGCTGCCCCAGGTGAAGAGGGTGAGCGGCATCTCGATCGGGCTGATCTCGATGGTCCCCTTCTTGGAGAGGCGGCTCGCTTCGCGCAGCTGGGCGGTGGTCGGGTGCACGAGCATTTCGAGGGTGGCCAGCTCGGGATGGATCCCGTCGGGTGCGGCGACCTCGAACTGATCCGTGGCATCGATCTCGGCGGTGAACTTCCAGGTCTCCTCGGCGGGCCCCTTGAGCCGCAGGGCCTCGTTCCTGTCGCCGGACCCGCTGCCCCCGCCCCCGGAGTCACCGCTCGCGCCGGCGGACTGGGGCGCGAGGGAGCGTTCCAGGGTGTCGGGGTTGAACTGGAGGACGATGATGCGCTGGGGAGTGCCGCGTTCGGGGTCGACGACGACGATGCCGGAGCGGATGGGTTTGGGTATGTCGGCGTAGCGGGTCACTTCTTGTCCCTGTCGTGTGATCGGAGGAGACGTCGAACGTCCGCTGCCGGGTAGGGGGCGCCTTCGGGCCAGCGTGCCGCCCGCGTTTCGACGAGGCCGCGGTGGGTGTCCATGTCGTGGAAGGCGAGCGCCTGGACAGCTGTCACCTGAAGCTCCAGGGCTTCCAGAGCAGAGGCTCTGACCAGCGCGGACATCACGGCGGGGGACCTGCCCCGAGCCAGTGCCTGCAGCGCCTCCAACCGGTCGTCGAGGTCGGCGGACTCGTCGAAGACGATCCCCTCGACCGCAGCGATCAGGCGTCGGCCGGGCTCCGTGACCGTGTCCAGAATGGTGCCTGCTGCCCCCAGGGCCGCTGAGAACGAGTCGGGACCCGGAGGGTCTGTGATGTTTCGCGCGATGAGGTCGGAGTCCTCACCCGTCGCTTCGTTCACGAGGACGAGTAGCGCGCTGGCGCCGTCCGCGCCGTTCGCCGCACACGCTTCGGTTGCGCCCCCGGCCTGGGCGCGCCGCAGAATCGTCCGCGCACATGCGAGGACCTCTGCGGCATGGGCTGCGAACAGGCCGGCAATGCCGTGGCGTTCGCCCGAGAGTGCGTAGTGGTAGTGGTCAAGAGCCATCCCCATGGCCGGAGTACTGCCACTGTGCAGGAGCCGGGTGAACGCGCGCTGGGCGGCATCGCCACTCCGCGGGGACACCAGCTCCAGCCGGGCGGCCTCGAGTTCCGGATCATCGAGGCGGCATCCCTGCCAGTGGTACGTGTCGAATTTCTCCATGCTCTTTCCTGGTTCGCGGTCGGGAGCCTTCAGCGGGTGACTGGCTTTCCGTTCTTGTCGATGATGAGCGTGATGGCAGCCTTGGGAATGGTTCCTCGGACGAGGACCTCCTGTGTTCGCACGACGTCTCGCAGCGCCTGTTGCATAATTTTCTTGCCAGGCGTGGTGAGGTTCCACTCCCGCTGCCCCTTCCTCGTCGTGAGGTCGAGAATGTAGTCAGGGTTGATGTGCGCGAGGTCGATCTCGATCGTGCCGTAGAACGCGAACCCCTCCGCCGTGCTCCATTTCAGCCCCTTCGGGTCGGTGATGTTCCCTCCGTCGATTTTTGTCGTGGATATGAAAGGAGAGTTCTTGACACCCGTGACGTGTTGCCACGGGGCGATGTTCGCCCCCTTCTTCCGTGCGGAGATTCCGTGCTCCTTGTAGGAGGCCAGATCTGCCTCGGACATGTTCCGCGTCACACGGCGGGGGACGTACTGGCCCTTCTGATCGCGAACGTACTGACCCCCGTTGCTGTCTCTGAACACGCTCTGGGCCATGACCTCACCGGTGGGCTCGTACAGACTCTCCTTCTGGAAGCGCCCTACCGCCGAGATGGCGGCGCCCGGGTGATCCAGCAGGAGAGTCGACGCGTCGGGTGATTCATCGAGCCACCTCAGTTGCTGCGACCTGATGCCGCGCGACTTGTCCGCGAGGCGTGCGCACAGGCCCTTCACCTCGTTCAGAGATGCGTCTTTCTTGAGGTCGTCCAACTGTGCGGCGATGGCCCTGCGGAAGGCTGCGACGTCCGGGTCGTCCTCCTTGAGGTCCTTGTCCTTCTTGCCTTGCGGATCGGTCTCGAACGGCTCGAAGCGGGCGACCCTGTACCCGTCTTCGTCCTCGTCCCACGTTCCCGGCGTGACATCGCCACTGGGGTTGAGGGTGGCGGTGATGCGGAAATCCGACTGACCGGACGATGTCAGGCGCGTGAGCCGATGCCAGACGCGGAGCGCCTGAAGGAGCCCGTAATAGACCGGCCCGCGCAACCCGCGCTTGAGAAGGGGGACGATGGTGCGCCGAAGCCGCTCGACGATCAGGGAAAGACGCCGGGATTTCGACTCGGGAGACCGCTCCTGCCTACGCCGGTCCTCACGACGCTGCTTCCTGGCGTCCGTACGCTGCTTGTGACGCCCACGAAGCTGGTCGCGCTTCTTCGTGAACGCGTTCCGCAGCTTCGACGCGCTGTTCGTCAGCGCCTTGCCCAGCTTGCTCCTCCTGAGCTTTCTGCCCAGTGTCCTCCCCGCGTTGCGGACCTTTTTCAGGGCCGACCTCACGGCCGACTTCGCCGTGCCCAGCGCCTTGCCCAGCGGCGACTTCGGCTTTCTCGGCCTGGTCGGCTTCGGGCCCTCGATCTCCTTGTGCTTCTCGGGTGCCCGAGGGGAATTTTCGGGGGACCTGTCCTTCGTCGACCCCGGCTTCGTCGCGGACGGAGACGGCCCCGGCTTCGCCGGCCCCTTCGGGGTCGCCGTGTCCTTCGGCTTCACCGGTGCCTTCGGGTTCGGCGACGGTTTGCCCTCCGCCTTCGGCGACACCGCCGGCTTCGTCATCGCCGTCTTCGCGTTCCGCATCGCGTCCCGCGCCTTGTTGACCGCCGAGCCCGCCGCCTTCTTCGCGCCCCTGCCCGTTTTCTTCAGGCCTTTCGTGATCTTCTGCGCCATCGCCTGGAGCCTCTTGCCCACGCCCTTCGTCGCGCCCGACAGGCGGATCATGAGGAAGTTCGCGATGAAGTCCAGCAGTGCCACGATCCCCGCGGCCACCGCCTCCGCGAACAGGCACGCCGCCGGACCGGCCTTCACCGCCTTCAGGTAGGCCCAGAACTTGCTAAAGGCGGAGAGGATCGAACTGATGCTCTGCCAGGCGGCCATCAGACCCTGCACGATCGTGAGGATCGCGCCCGCTGCGGGAACGATCATCGAGACGACCTTCTCGATCACGATCGAGGCGATCATCATCGGCAGTGAGGCGATGATCGCGTCCCACGCCATCTTCCCGATCTGCTTGACCGAGACGCAGCCCTTCACCAGGACGTCGATCACGGCCTTGCCGAGCCCGAGGATGCCCTCGACCTTCGTGTCGAACCACCGCTTGACGCCCGTCTTGATCGCGCCCCAGAGGTGGTCCTGGATACCGGACTTCGCCGAGCTGCCCGCCTTGCCCACCCAGCCGCCCGGGTCCGGTGCGATGTCCGCGACCAGGGCAGCGAACTTGCCCAGCGCCTCGATCGCCGCCTGCGCGAACTTGATCGCGCCCAGGATGACCGCCTGGTAGGCCTTGATGACGGCCTTGATTCCCGCCTCGAGGAGGTCGAGCAGCGCGTTCAGACCGGCCGCCAGCGCGTCCAGCAGTGCGTTCACGGCCTTCTTCAGGCCGTCCGCCAGCGTGTTGACCGCCGTGATCGCCTTGTCCCGAAGGCCCTCGATCGCCTTGCGGAACTTGTCCCGCAGTTCGGGGAACGCCGCCAGCAGCACGTCACCGATCGCGATCAGCGCGTCGGCGAGCACGTTGATCGCCGCGATCGCGAGGTCGCGCACGAAGTCGATGGCCTTGTTCGCCCACTCCTTGAACGTGTCGATGATGCTGTTCACGGCCTTGCGCGCGGCGTCGAACACCGCCGTCACGGCTTCCAGGAGCGCGGTGAAGAAGCCCTTCACCTTGTCCGCGATCCAGCCGAAGAATCCTCCGGAGGGCTTTTCCTCCTCCTTCTTCCTCTCCGCCTCCTTCTCGGCGTTCTCGCGCTCCGTGTCGATCTGCTGGTTGTCCTTGTCCTTCCTGTCGCCTACTTCCTTGTCCTTGTCGTCGCGAGCCTTGACGATCTCCTTGTTCTTGGCGGTGTGCTCCTTCTCGGAGTTCTTGTCCGCCTCTTCGACCTTCTTGTCCTGCTCGGTTCGCCAGGTCTCGCGTTCTCGCAGCGCGTTCTCGGCCGCCCGGCCGCGTTCCGCGGTCTGCTTCTCCGTGTTCCGCGTGACCTCGCGGTCGATCTCTGTCTGCTTCTCCTTCTTGGACTGCTGCTCGCCCTGCTGATGTTCTTTCTCCTTGACGCCCAGATCGCCCTGGGCCTGGCCTGCCGCGCCCTGGATCTCACCTCCGCGCTCCTGCTTGGCGACCGCGCCCACACCCGGTTGGGCCCGCGCGCCCTTGGCCACGCCGACGCTGCGCTTGGCGGCCGCGCGGCCGGTCGCCTTGCCGACGAGCTGTTCCTGCGGCGCGTTCGGGAAGATCTGGTCCTCACCCATCGGCTTGGCGGCGTCGTCGCGCCCCGTGCTCCGGATGTCGGACTGCTTGTCCTTGAGAGCCTTGGCCTGGTCGTCCGTCCGCTTGGGGTCGCTCGCCCCCTCCAACCGGATCTTCGGCGCGGGACCGACCGTCTTGTTGCGCAGTTCGGGGTCCACGGTCGGGACGGCGTCGGCCGCGGCCTCCACGTTCTTCGCCTCGTCGGCGCTCAGCTCAGCCGCCACGGGCATGGGCGGCGGAGGGGCACTGTCCGTGGGCTTCGCCCCGTCGGCCTTCTCGCTGCCCTTCGCCCGCTGCCTGTCGCCCTGGTCCTTCGGCCCGAGCTTCTCCACCTTTCCGGTCACCTGAGCGGCCGGCGGCGCGGCCTGCGGCGGCCCCGACTGCGTACGCGGCGCACCCGAAGGCCGCTCCCGCTTCGGCGGGTTGGCGTCGAGACGCTGCTGCTCCTCACCGACCTTCCTGTCGGCCGCGGCGTCCACACCCGGCATCGCGGCGGCAGCCTGGTCCGGCGCCAGCTTGCTCACCGTGCCGATCGCGGCCTTGGGGTCCTGGCCGGAGACGTCCGGCGGCTCCTCGTCCTTCTTCTCCTCGGGCGCGGCGCCCCCGCCCCCACCGCAGCTGCCGCCTGCCTCGTCCTTCTCCGCCGCGGGCTCCGGCGGGGCGCAGCCGCCGCCGTCCTTCTCCAACGACGCTTCCGCTGTGGGCCCCGCGGCCTCCGCGCCGGGGGCGCCCGCCTGTTCGGCCGCCGGGCTCACGGCGGCCTGGGCTGCTGACGCCGCCGCACCGGGTCCGGCCGCGGCGGTCGGACCCGCCGGCTCGGAAGCGCCCACGGAACCGCGGGGCGACACCCCGGGACCGGACTCCTTGGGCACCCGGCTCTTCGGACCGGCCGCCTCCCGCTCCGGCTTGGGCGGCTCGGCATCGCGGCGTGCGGCCGGGGAAGGGTTGCGGTCCTCGACGGCCGTCCTCTGCGGCTGGGCACCGGCCGGCCGTGCCGCGGCCGGAACGGGCGAGCCAGCGGGAGCGGCATCGGTCGCGGCGGGGACCGGCCTGACGCCGGCGACGCCCCGCCGCATCTCCTGCTGTCCTCGTTCACTCAGCTGACGCCCTTCGTCACGGGCGTCCTCCGCGTCGTCGGTGTCCCGCTCCCCCGTGGTGCCGGAAGAGGCAGCCCCCCGCTGTTGCCCCTGTTCCTGGGCCGGGTCAGGTTTCTCGGCCTCCGGTTCCTGCTGTTCCCTGTCGGTCGTCTCCGGGTCCGGACCGACCTCCTGGTCGGTGGCCTTCTCGGGCTGCAGATCCTTCGCGCTGCGGTCCTGCGCCTGCGCCACCGGCCCGCCCTCCGGGCGGGGTGCCTCGCCTTCGACCGGCCCTTCATCCTGACCGGGCGCCTTCGCCTCGGGAGCCCCGGCGTCCTCGTCCTCCTCCTGCTGCTCCTTCTCCCTCTCCTGCTGGACCCGTTCGGCCTTCGTCGGCGGCGGTGCGGGGAAGGCCGGCATGCTCGGTGGTGCCGCTCCCGGCGCCACGTCGTCCGCCGTCGGTACGGCGGACAGGTCCAGGTCGGTCTCGGGCAGGTGGTCCTCGGGCTTCAGTTCCACCTCGGCCCGAGCGGCGCCCGCCCTGCTCCGCTCACGGTCCTGGTCGCCACCGATCTCGTTCTCCGCGCCCGCCTCCAGGCCGAGCGGCTTCTCCTCCTCGCGCGGCTCGCCCTCGATCTCGTCCTTCTCGTGCAGCCTGTGCTCGGAGAGCGCGCTGTCCGGCTGGTCGCCGCGCTCGTCGACCTTCTCCGGGCGTACGGGGCCGGGCTGGGCCTTCGCCTTCGGGGCGAGGTTCTCCTGCTGCGAGCCGACCGCCGGTTTCGTCGCGTCGTCGTTGCGCTCGCGCTTGTCGGCTCCGGGCGCGTTCGCCTGCTCCGGGTCCCGCTCCTCGCGGTCCCGTTGCGCCTTGCGCTCCTCCTTCGCCTCCTCGGTGCCCTCCTGCCGCCCCCGCGCCCGCGCGTCGGCGGCCTCGTCGGTGCGCTGCCGGTCCTGGGACCGTTTCTCGTCCTCCTGCTGCTGTTCCTGCTCGGCCTGCTCGCGCGACTGCGCGCGCTCGTCCTCGCGCTCCTCGCGCTGTGCCGCTTCCCGGTCCTCTGCCGCCGCGTCGGAACGCGCTCTGCTGCGGTCGCTGTCCCGCTGCTCGTCGCGGTCCATGGCATCCCGCCGCTCCTCGCGGGCGTCGTCGTCGCGCCGGCTGGTGGAGGCCGCCTCCCCCTCCTGCTCACGCTTCCACCGGGTGCGCTCCACGCCCAGTGCCTCGAAGAGGTCGATCTCCGGGACAGGCACATCGGCCGACGTGAAGCCTGCGGGCCCGGTCTCCGCTTCCTCGGCGAGATCGAGCAGCCGGTCGTACTCGGACGTGAGCAGCCGGTTCTCCAGCCGGTCCAGTACGGAGTCCTGCAACTGCGGCGCCAAGCGGGCCAGTTCCCAGCGCACTCGCCCGGACAGGTCGGCGGGATCGCCGCGCAGCGAGCGCAGCAGGCCGTTCGCCAGCCGATCCACCAGCGTCGCCGGGTCGATCTGCTCCAGACGGTTGCGGTCCGCGTCCACGGTCGCGTACCGCAGCCAGCCCGGCGTCTCCCGCCCTTCCTCGACCCGGGCGGAGGGCTCCCCGTCCCGCACGGCCTCCTGGGCCGCCGACTCCGCCTCGCGCTCCATCTCCTGCTGCGGCAGGCTCACCTCGCCCAGGTCGCGTCCCGCCCGTAGCGCGCCCAGACCGTGCGGGTTCTGCACCGTGTGCAGCAATTCGTGGGCGAGCAGCCGCTGTCCGTCGACCGTGCCGGGGCGGTACGCGCCGTCCCGGAAGAAGATGTCCTGGCCGACCGCGACCGCGTCCGCGCCGAGCAACTCGGTGAGCGCACCCGCGTCCGGGTCGGTGTGCAGCCGTACGCGGCTGAAGTCGTGTCCGAGCTGCTCCTCCAGCTCCCGCCGGACGCCCAGGTCGAGCGGCTGGCCCGCGCCGCTGACGATGTCCTTCGGTTCGGGCGCCCGGGTCGCGGCGCGTTCCTTGCGTCTACGCCGCTTGCCGGTCTGGTCCGACCGGGTCTCCTGCGCGTGGGACGTGCTCATGGTGTCACCTCGCCCCCGCCCGAGAGGCCCGTGTGCACGGCGCGCGCCAGCTCCTGGCCGAGGCGCCGCGCGGAAAGGTCCGCGGGCAGCGGGGGCAGTCCGGCAAGGGCGTCCAGCGCCTGTCCGCCGTCGGCGGCGAGCGGGATGCCCCGTTCCCGTACGAGCCGGCCCAACTCCGCCTGGAACGCCTCCGACACGCGTGCAGGGTCCACCCGGCCGAACCCGTCGAGCACCAGCTCGCCGATGTCCACCCGTACCGTGCGCTGCTCGTTCAGACCCATCCGTGCACCTCCGACGGTGTCAGGGAACGGTCGAGCTTCAGGTACTCGGTGCGGGCGGCCTCCAGCATGTGGCGCATCTGCAGCCGGTCGCCCTCCTCCGCCGCGAGGAACGCACCTGACAGCGCGATGTTGCGGATGGAACCGCCCGCCACGGTCAGGCGCGCCAGCAGAGCGGGGTCGACGCCCTTCACCGGCGCACGCGCGGGCAGCACACGGCGCCAGATCTCGGCGCGCTCGCTCTCCCCCGGGAAGGGGAAGTCGACGACGAAGCGGATACGGCGCATGAACGCCGTGTCCAGCGCCTGCTTCATGTTCGTCGTGAGGACGGCCAGGCCCCGGTACGCCTCCATCCGCATCAGCAGGTAGCTGACTTCGAGGTTGGCGTAACGGTCGTGGGAGTCCTTGACCTCGCTGCGCTTGCCGAACAGCGCGTCGGCCTCGTCGAACAGAAGCAGCGCCCCGCCCTGCTCGGCGGCGTCGAAGACCTTGCGCAGGTTCTTCTCGGTCTCCCCGATGTATTTGCTGACCACCTGGGAGAGATCGATGACGAACAGGTCCAGGCCCAGTTCCTTCGCCATCACCTCGGCGGCGAGGGTCTTGCCGGTGCCGGATCCGCCGGCGAAGAGCGCGGTGACGCCCAGCCCCCGGCGCAGTGTCCCGGCGAAGCCCCACTCCTGGTACACGGTCGGCCTCTGTCGCACATGCGCGGTGATCTCACGCAGCACCCGCACCTGCCGCTCCGCCAGCACCAGATCGTCCCAGGATGCCTGCGGTTCGATCCGCCGGCCCAGCTCGTCCATGCCCATCCGGGCCTCGGTGAGGCCCGCCTGCCAGGCCAGGCCTGCCGCGTCCCGCTCCTCCTCGCCGGGCAGGTCCCTGGCCACGGCCGCTCCTGCCGCGCGGACCAGATGGGGAGCCAGCGAGAACTGGGCCACGAGGTCGCGGAGGTCGTCCTGCGACACGTCCGGCACCTCGGCGAACGCATCGGTCCACACCCCGAGCTGCTCGTCCGCGTCCAGCCCCGGAACGACCACACGTTCCCCGCGCGGGCGTGCCGTCCGCCGCGGTTCGGCACTCGACACGACCAGTGGCACGGCGGCGCTCTCGACGAACGCATCGGTGGCAGCGCCCTGTTCGCGGTCCAGGTCACCGACCTCGACCAGCAGCGCCGCGGGCAGCAGTACCGCTTCGCGCTGCCACAGCCGGGCCAGCAGATCCCGTGGGGCGGGGGCGGCCGGAAGGTCGGCGGCCGACATCTCGTAGAGGGCGAGTCCCGAGCGTCGGGCCGCGACCGCGGCGATGTCCGCGCGGGTACGGAGATCGCCTCCGACCAGCTCGACCCGGAGCGGCGCACCGCGCCCCGTCCCCGCCCAGCCCGCGGCGACCCGGCTCGCCGCCTGGTCATGGGAAGCGGGCAACGAGTCCGGGGCGGTGGTCCGGCGGAGCAGGCCGTGCAGCCGCGCGTCCAGATAGGGCGAGCCGGCCAGGAAGTGCAGGATCCGTTCGTCGAGCCGGAGCCGGGACGTGGTCAGCCGGGTCTCGTCGTCGAGTTCGACGATGCGCCAGCGTCGCAACGGGGCGACGGGAGTCAGTGCGCTCCAGTGGGGATCGGCGAGGGCGGCGAGGGAGAGCGAGAAGGTGGGGTACGTACGCTCCGGGTCCCCGCAGGCCGCGGCGCAGCGGGTGGCCGTGGTGGGGTCGAGCTCGGCCGCCGCGGCCAGCAGGACGATCTCGCGCTCGAACGGGCTGAGCCCGAAGCAGGCGACCAGGGCATCGAGTGCGGCGGGACCCGGCGGCGCGGCCAGGGCTCCACCTGCGGCGTCGGCCGTGTGGTCGGCCGGGGCGATGGTGTCCGTATCCGGGTCACCGCTCGGTGCGGGCCGCTCGGGCCCTGCCGCACGCGGTCCGTGTGCCGCGCGCTCGGCGTGGGAGTCGACGCGGGCGAGCACGGCGTGGACGGCCGCCAGCAGTGCCCGACCCTGGGCTGCCGCGTCACGGTCCCCGCCGCCACCGGCGCCTGCGTGCGTACCCATGCCCTCACCCCCCGTGTTGCGCACGTCGGCTCAGCCCTTGTCGTCCGGCGTCGGTACGTCGCTCCCGGACGTCCTGCGGGGACGCGGCGGAGCCGCTCGTTGGGCGGCGGTCCTGGTGAATCTGGCGGGGGCCTTCCTGGCAGCGGCCTTCTTCGCGGGAGCCTTCTCCACAGGAGCCGTGCCGAGGGGAACGACGGGCGCGGTGGGAGCCGCAGGTGCCGCGGGTGCCGTCCCGAGGGGCACCACTCGTACCGTGCGTTGCTGCACCGGCTTCGCCGGGACCGGCTTCTCGCGGCCCTCGATCACCACCAGCGACGCCTGGTAGGCCACCGACAGGGTGTAGGGGGTCTGGTGCAGCATCCCCCACAGCTTGGACGTCTCGTCGACGTCCATGACCGTCGGCGTGAAGCGCACCTTCTGCAGCGAGTCCGCCAGGTCGCTTCCCGCCAGGTGCGGTCGCTCCGCGGCCAGTTCGATCAGCTCCCGTGGCAGTACCGGAATCTCGTGCAGCGTCCGGATCACGCAGCCCAGCAGCCGCTGCCCGACCAGCTCCGTCTCCTCCCCGTACGCGCTGATCACGTAGTGCAGGTCGAGCGGTGCGGCCGCCCGGTCGCGCAGGGTGCCGTCGGCGGCGCGCGTCGGCAGATCGTTGTTGCGCATCGCGGCGTTCGGGGTCACCTGGTAGAGGAACACCGTGATGGTCGGCTCGCCCGGCGGTTCCGACGGCGGTTTACGGGTCTCCACCTTGACCGCGATGTCCATCTCGGGCCCCAGGTTGCTCTCGATCAGCAGGGCGAGCGCCTGGGTGACCGTGGCGACCGCGAGTGCGTTGCTCATGTCGTCAGTCCCTCTTCCCGCCACGCGACAGGTAGTCGTCCAGCGTCAGTACGGGGGCGGGCCGGCCGGTCCGCTGTGCGGGGTGCCCCGCCGGTGAGGCGTTCGCTCCTGGCTGCGGCGCCGCGCTGACCTCCAGCCTGCCGATCTGTACGTGCACGACGCGTTCGGCCGGGCGCGGTGCGCGCCGTCCCACCGAGCCGGGTGCCACGCTCCGTGCCGTGGCGGCGTCGGATCCGCGCGGCCCGGTGAGTGCTGCCGCGCGCACCGGTGCCACCGGCGCGTATGCCGGTGCCGCCGGCGCCACGGGCGCCGCCGGCTCGTCCGGAGCGGACGGCCGCCCCGGGTGCGCAGGCCGCGCGCCTTCCGCACCGGCGGGCCGGATCCTCGACGCCGGGGCCGCCGAGGGCCGCAACAGGGGTGCCGGGGCCGCTGCCGGAGGCCGGGCCGGCTGCCCGGACTCGGCGGGCTGGGGAACGCGCTCGGTGCGCACCACGGTGTGCCGCTCCGTACGCACCTCCCGGTCCGGCCGAGGCGGCCGGGGCGGATTCCGGTCGGCGCTCGCGGCGGAGGGGAGCAGCGCGGCGGGCTCGTCCGCCTCGGGCGGGCCGTACCGCAGCGCCTCGGCCCGCTCGAACGGCCCGGACAGCCGCGGCCGTACCCGCACCCGTGCGCCGGTGGCGTCGGCCGCGGCCACCGGTGTGTACCGCGCGAGCAACCGGTCGAAGTAGTCAGCCATCGGTGCACAGCTCCAGGTAGTAACGACGCCGCGTGGGGCTGAGCGCCAGGATGTCGGGTTCGCTCCACCCGTAGGCGGTGGCGAGCAGATGCACATCGAGAAGCACGTCCCTCGCCCAACTGTCCAGTTCGGTCCACAGGTAGGAGGTGATGTCCAGCTCGGCCCGGGTGGCCTCACCGCATGCGGGGCACGCCACGTTCAGCGTCACCTCGGCCGTCGGGTCGGCCTCGGCGGCCTTCTCCGTGATGAGCCGCTCCACCCGTTCGGGCAGCAGCGCGGCCAGCCGCTCCGCGGTGACGGGCTCGCCGCCGCGCAGCGCCCGGACCGTGCAGCCCGTCACCAGCCGCCGCCGTGCGTCGGCGGACGAGGCGGCCGCACCGGCCGCCGCGAGGTCGGCGACGGTGGGAAGCCGGAACTCGACCACCCAGTCGTCCTCCGCCACGCGCAGCAGCCGGTCCCCCGCCGCCGGGCGGGCACCCAGCGCACCCGTGTCGAGGTCGAACTCCATGGCCTCGCCGCAGGAACCGCACTCGGTCCGCACCTGCATCCGCTCTCCGAAGAGCGACCGGCGCAGCGCGAACAGATCGGCCTCGCGCTCGCCGACCGGTACCGAAAGCAGCACATCGGTACCGGCCCCCGGGCGGGCCGCCCGGTGCAGCAGCAGCGATCTCTCCGCCGTTCCCAGAGACAGCCCGGTCTCCCAGGCGGCCAGCAGTTCGGCGGGCCCCACCGGGGTCGTCCCAGGGCTCACGGCGACGTTCAGGCCGGGTGGGTGAAGGACGGCTCGACCGGTTCCGGGATCTCGTAATCGCGCTCCCAGCCCTCACACTCCAGCTTCACGCTCTGGATGGCGACGGCGTTGGCGTTCGCGTCGAGCTCGCCCATGACCTGGTACTCGCTGACCCAGGCCCGGTAGAGCTTGTGCGAGACGGCCACCTGCCCGGCTTCGTTGAGCACCTGGATGATGATGTCCTTGCGGAAGTCCCGGAGCGAGACCTCCGAACCGAGCCCGGCACCCACCTGCCAGACCTTGTTGGCCCATCGGTCGAATTCGGCATCGTGGGTAACGCCGCGTTCGAGCGTGACGCCCTCGAACTCGGAGCGGCCCGGCGACTTCCTCGGCGAGCTCGGATCACCGCCGTGCCGGTGTTTGACCACCTCTGTGGTGCGCTTGAGGGGACTGACCTTACTGATGCCCGCGACCGTTCTACCGTCCCAGAGGACCAGGAACTTGAAATTCTTGTAGGGGTCGAAGCGATGGGCGTTTATCTGGAACTCAGCCATCGGTTTCCTTCGTGTTCCATTTTCCTTGGTTACGAGAGGCCGGCTACGAGAGGTCGAACTGTCCGGCGAACTGCTGGATCTTGACGATCACGAACTCCGCGGGCTTCACCGGCGCGATACCGACCACGACGTTGACCACTCCGCGTTCGATGTCGGCTTCGGTGGTGGTGTCCTTGTCGCACTTCACGAAGTACGCCTCGCGCGGTGTGCCGCCCTTGAACGCGCCCTGCCTGAACAGGTCGTTGAGGTAGGCCGACGCCTTGAGGCGGATCTGCTGCCACAGCTGCTCGTCGTTCGGTTCGAAGACGACCCACTGCAGCCCGCGGTAGAGACTCTCCTCGACGTGCAGCGCCAGCCGTCGCACCGGTACGTACATCCACTCGCTGGCGAGCGCGTCCGCGCCCTCCAGCGTGCGGGCACCCCAGACCAGCGGCCCCACCACGGGGAAGGTGCGCAGGCAGTTCACACCCAGCGGGTTGAGCAGCGCGTTCTCCCGGTCGGTCAGCTTGACCGTCAGCGACCGGACACCGGCGAGCCGCGCCTCGGTCCCGGCGGGCGCCTTCCACACCCCGCGTTCGCCGTCGGTGCGGGCGATCACCCCGGCGACGGCACCCGACGGCGGGAAGGAACGCAGCCTGCCGGTCAGCGGGTCGGTCAGCCGCAGGTGCGGGAAGTACAGCCCCGCGTGATTGCTGCGGACGGGTTCGAACGCACCGATCCCCGCACGCGCGGCATCGACGCTGCCCCAGGTCGAGGGCGAGTCGACGAGCAGGAAGATCCGCCGCTCCTGACAGAGCTGCGCGGCCGCCGACAGGACGGTGACCATGTCCTCGGTGGACTCGTACGCCGACAGCTCCGGCAGGGCCAGCAGGTTGACGTCGTCCACGTCCCGCAGCGACTGGAGACCGGTCTTGGCCCCCTCGCTGCCGATGAGATCACGCGGGCCCGGCGGGTCACCGTCCTTGCCACCCTCCAACGGGAAGACAGGCGAATTCACCGAGGCCTCGAGCCCGAGGTCGTTGGCGCACTCACCGACGAAGCGGACCACGTCGTCCGGGTCGACGGACCCGGCGACGACCTGGACCCGCCGGCCGAAGGCGGTGACCTCGGCCCCGGCGAAGGCGTGCCTCCCAGGGGCGTCGGGCAGCGCGCGCAGCTTGCGCTCCAGCAGGAGGGCCAGCTCGGTCACGCTGCTCGGCGGTTCACCGTCGCGGTCGGGCTCGAAGAGCGTGAACTCCCGCTCCACGTCGCCGATCTTGACCTTCAGCTCGACTTCCAGGTTCGGCAAGGCCGCCGCGAAGGGCTTGGAGACCGTGCCCGACGGGTCCGGGCGGTCCTCGTCGAGGGCCTTCACCCGGACCAGGGAGGAGCCGGCGTTGACGACCGTCTCGACGAAGCGGCCGTGGCCGGCGTCCATGGACAGTCCGGTGAAGGACTCCCGGGCACCACCGCGGGCATCGAGGATCCGCAGGTTGAAGGTTCTGTCCGGCGCGGGGGTGTCGTGGTCGACGGCCACCCGCAGGCCCGAGCCCCACACTCCGGGCTCCTTGGCGTGCACCTCCAGCACGGGGCACTCGCTGCGCCCCTCCGTGGAGCGAAGAGTGACGCAGGCGTCCTCACCCGTGCCGGCCTTGGCCACCCGGACGACCACCGCGAGCGTTCCACCGTTGCCGAAGAACTGGTGCACCGCGTAGCTGAGGGCGCTCTGCGAGGTGAGTCCGCCGAACCGGCGCTCGAAGTCCGCGAAGCTGGTGACCCGTACCGGTTGGTTGAGCGGACCCCGGCGCGTGTGCCCCACGAACGCGGTCACCGAGGTGGTGACCGAGGCTATCGTGCGAACGCTGCTGGGAAGTTCTTCGATGTACACACCGGGATAGCCCATGTGCGTCGGCATTCCCCCTCCATTCCCTTCGCGCACCAAGAGATGAGTGGAGAGGTGAAGGACGTGTGTGCACCCATCGAAATCGCACACACCGATCCCCCACGCGTTTCCCCCGTCGTTCACCCCGTGCGATTTCTGGTCTCGCAGGGCCATCCGCATCTGCGTGCGCCGGTGGCTCCTGATGCATGAGTGCCTGTTGCGAGTGTGTATCGCGCCACGAGAACCGGTCAAGACAGTGATTCAGTCATCCGGCGCCGACGGATGGCCGGATCGGAAATTAATGATGTGACGTGGTCAGAGGTTTTTCCCATCAGCATATGAAGATTTAATTCACCAGTACTTCACAGGAAACCCGGGCCGGATGAGCAGAACAAGCCGAATTGGCTCGATGGCGGCGCGCCGCCGTGCGGTCGCACGGATCGCGCGACCGGCACCGGGACCGCGGGTGCGAAGCGGCAGGTACCGTAGGGAGGACGATTTCGTGGGCCTCCTGGCGGGCTGCGTACACCCAGGAGGAAGACATGACCACCAACCGCGGGCGCAAGGACGTGATCCGGGACCGGATGGCCGCGACGGGCGAGTCGTACAACGTCGCGGCGCGGAACCTGAAGGCGATGAAGGACATGGGCGCCACCCGCGACGCCCGGCTCGTCCAGCGCTGGCAGCCCGCGGACTCGCTCGATGTGCCCTGCCCGTGCGGCGGCACGTGCGAGCCCGGCGAGACCTGTGGCCACTGCCACGCCCGGCACCGGCACGTGAAGCGCTACCCGGGCAGCGTCACGGACGTGGAGATCTGGGCGGACCGGTACGAGTGCATGGGCTGTTCGTCCTCGTACACGCTGACCGTTCACCTGGCGGGGCGCCCGTGGGGCGTGACCGAGACCGTGGTGCAGGGCGGTGCGGCGGAGGAGGTCGTACGGGCCCGGGTGTTCCCCGGGGTGGTGCACCCGCTGCTGCGGGCCGAGGCGGGCGCGGAGTCCGACCAGGAGTAGGGCCTCCCACTTGGATGACGCTGCCCGAACCGGGGTCGGATGGAGTCGTCCGGCGGCGAGGTTCTCCTCCGGATGACCGATCCGGGCGGTGCCCGTGACCGGCAGCACGACCGGTGAGCGGCCGAGGGGCCAGGCGAACGCCACCTGCGCGGGTGTGACGGCGAGTCCGGCCGCTTCGGCAGCGACCGCGCCCCTCGTTCCCGCGTCTCCCCAGGCGACCGTGGCCAGGACAGGGAGGCGATCCCCTCCTTCTCGCCCGGTCGCCGGCACGGGCTGATGCTCGCGGCCGGACCGGCTACGGCGGTCTGCACGCTCGCGATGCCGACGATCCCGCAGGTCTCCTCCAGCTCGCCGAACGTGACCTCGCGCAGCACGGTCCGTACGGCCCTGAGACGCGGTCGACATCACGCGCACTCCCCTCCCCTTCGGTCGAGGGGCCGGGGTCACCTGACCGATCGGTCAGAGCTGACCGATCGGTCAGCTACGGTGGACCCATGCCACGTCCGCCTTCCGCGATGCGCCGTCACATCCTCGACTCCGCCCTGCACCTCTTCGCCGAGCACGGCTTCAAGGGGTCCTCGCTGCACGACATCGCCGTCGAGGCGCACTGCTCCAAGGCGTCCCTGCTGTACCACTTCGCCAGCAAGGACGCGATCCTCACCGAACTGCTGGCCTCACCGGCCGAAGGGCTCTCCGCCCTGAGTGAGGAGTTGGCGGCGCTGGACGGCGAGCAGGCCGTCGAGCCGGCCGTGGCGGGCTTCGTCGGGCTGGCGGTGCGGTTCCATCTGGAGATAAAGATCATCTTCGCCGCCTTGCCCGACATGCTCGGCCACCCGGTCCTGGCCGTCATCCCCGAGGCGGTCGACCGGCTCGCGGACGCGCTGGCCGGCCGTTCCGAACAACCGCGTGCGCGTGTCAGGGCCCAGATGGTGATCGGAGGGGTGGCCGTCACGGTCGCCTCCGACGTCGACGTCGACCGCGACACCCTGCGCGCCGAACTGGTCCGGGGAGCACTGAGAACCCTCGGACATCCCACCAGCTGACAGAAGTCGTCCAGATCCAAGAGAAAGACGCCTCTTTCACATGGCTATCCTGCTGTACCGGCTAGGCCGGTTCTCGTTCCGTCGCCGAGGCCGTGTCCTCGCCTTGTGGCTTCTGCTGCTCGCCCTGCTCGGAGGCGGCGCGGCAGCCTTCAGCGGGCCCACCACCAGCAAGTTCTCGATACCGGGCACCGAGTCCCAGAAGGCCCTGGACTCGCTCTCCAGGGAATTCCCGCAGGCAGGAGGCGCGACCGGGACCATCGTCGTGGCCGCTCCCGAGGGCGGGAAGCTCACACCGGCGGCTGTGGCGCCCGTGACCGAGGAGGCCGGAAAGGTTCCCGGTGTCCTCGCGGCCGTCGACCCGTTCATGTCCAAGGCCGTCTCGCAGGACGGCCGTTACGCCCTGATCCAGGTGCAGTTCGAGTCGGGTGTCGACGGCATCACCGACGCGCAGCGCGAGTCGTTCAGGGAGGCGGGGTCGGACGTCACCGACCTCCGCGTCGAGCACGGCGGCGAGATCATGCGGGGCGTCCCGGAGATCGGCTCGACCGAGGCCATCGGTGTCGCGGTGGCCGCCCTCGTCCTGGTCCTCACCTTCGGCTCCCTGGTGGCGGCGGGCATGACCCTGCTGAACGCCCTGGTGGGCGTGGCGGCCGGCATGGCCGGGCTGTTCTCCCTCAGCAGCACCGTGGAGCTGACGAGCACCGCGCCGATCCTGGCGCTCATGCTGGGCCTGGCCGTCGGCATCGACTACGCGCTGTTCATCACCTCCCGCTACCGCCAGTACCTCTCGCAGGGCATGGAGAGGGAGGAAGCAGCCGGCCGGGCGACCGGGACCGCCGGTTCCGCCGTCGTGTTCGCGGGCGCCACCGTCGTCATCGCACTGGCGGGGCTCGCCGTGGCCGGCGTCCCCTTCCTCACGGTCATGGGGCTGGCGGCCGCCGCCACGGTCGCCCTCGCCGTACTGGTCTCCCTCACGCTGCTGCCCGCCGTCCTCGGTTTCGCGGGCGTACGCGTACTGCCCCGGAAGCTCCGGACCCAGGAGCGCACACCCGTCTCCGTCGAGACCGGGACCGGTTTCGGCTTCCGCTGGGGCCGTATCGTGGCGCGGCTGCGCGTTCCTGTGCTCCTCGTCGGTGTGGTCGGCCTCGGCGCGCTCGCCCTGCCCGTGCAGGACATGCGGCTGTCCCTGCCCGACGCGGGCACCGAGGCGGTCGGGTCACCCAACCGTGAGGCCTACGACCTGACCACCGAAGGGTTCGGCGAGGGCTTCAACGGCCGGCTGATCGCCGTCGTGTCAGGCGACAGCGCGCAGGCGACCGGCGCAGCGGTCAAGGAGACCACCGCGCTGATCACGGACACCGACGGCGTACTGGCCGTCGCTGCGCCGCAGATGAACGAGAAGGGCACCACCGCCCTGCTGGCGGTGATCCCCGAGACGGGTCCCACCGACGCCGCGACCGAGGACACCGTCCACACGATCCGTGACCGGGTGGAGGACGTGAAGGGAGCCGGCGTCGCGCTGACCGGTGCCACCGCGGTCGGTATCGACGTCTCCGAGAAGCTCGCCGACGCGCTTCCGGTCTACCTCCTGCTGGTGGTCGGTCTGTCCATCCTGCTGCTGATGCTCGTCTTCCGGTCGGTCCTGGTTCCGCTCAAGGCGGCGCTCGGCTTCCTGCTGACGATCGGTGCCACCTTCGGCATCACCGTCGCGATCTTCCAGGAGGGCCATCTGGCGGATCTGGTCGGCCTCGACACGCCCGGCCCGCTGGTCAGCTTCCTGCCCATCCTCCTGATCGGCATCCTCTTCGGACTGGCCATGGACTACGAGGTCTTCCTCGTCTCGCGGATGCGGGAGGACTTCGTCCACGGCGCCGACGCCCGCGAGGCCGTCATCAGCGGCGTCGGCCACAACGCGCGCGTGGTCACGGCCGCAGCGGTGATCATGTTTGCCGTCTTCGGCGGATTCGTGTTCATGCCTGACCCGATCATCAAGTCCATCGGGTTCGCCCTGGCGATCGGCGTGCTCATCGACGCGTTCGTCGTACGGATGGCTCTCGTTCCGGCGGTCATGCACCTTCTGGGACGCGCCGCCTGGTATCTGCCGCGCCCGGTCGACCGGGCCCTGCCCGACCTCGACATCGAGGGCGAGCGGCTGAACAGCCACATCCCGGTGCAGCGGCAGGACGCCGAGCTCGTGAAGACGTGACGTGACGGAACGGCCCGCCAGGAGTTCATGTCTCCTGGCGGGCCGTTCCGTCGGCTCCGGCGCCGGTACGGGCCGGCAGCGGCGTGGTCAGCTCTCGTCGGGCGCCAGGGTCAACGAGATGGAGTTGATGCAGTACCGCTGGTCCGTGGGCGTCTGATAGCCCTCACCCTCGAAGACGTGCCCGAGGTGCGAGCCGCAGCGGGCGCAGCGCACCTCGGTGCGGGTCATGCCGAGGGTGTCGTCCTGGAGCAGTTCGACCGCGTCGGTGTCCTTCGGGTCGTAGAAGGACGGCCAGCCGCAGTGCGACTCGAACTTGGTCTCGGAGCGGAACAGCTCCGCACCGCAGGCACGGCAGGAGTAGACGCCCGCGGTCCTGGTGTCGGTGTACTCACCCACGAACGCGGGCTCGGTGCCGGCCTTGCGCAGCACCGCGTACTCGGCGGGCGACAGTTCCGCCCGCCATTGCTCGTCCGGCTTCTCGACGTCGTACGACACGGTGGCTCCTCAGCTCGACAGGTGGTCCAAGATCTGCGGGCCGAGGTCGGTGACGTCGCCCGCTCCCATGGTGAGAACCAGATCGCCGGGCTTCGCCATTCCCGCGACGGCGGCGGGGACCGCGGCCTTGTCGGTGACGGCCGTGACGTCGGCGCCCGCGGCCTTCGCGGCATCGATGATCAGCGCGCTCGTGACGCCCGGAACCGGGTCCTCCCTGGCCGGGTAGATGTCCAGGACCAGCGAGGCGTCGGCGAGGGCGAGGGCCTGACCCATCTCCGTGCCGAGCTCCTGGGTGCGGGAGAAGAGGTGGGGCTGGAAGACCACCAGGAGGCGGGCGTCCGTCGCCGCTCCGCGCATGGCTTCCAGGTCCGCGGTCATCTCGGTGGGGTGGTGCGCGTACGAGTCGATGACCTGGACGCCGGCGGCCTCGCCCTTGAGCTGGAGGCGTCGCTTGACCCCGGTGTACTTGCCGATGGCGGAGGCCAGGTTGTGCGCGGGGATGCCGAGGGCGACGCCGGCGGCGAGCGCGGCGACCGCGTTGTGCGCGTAGTGGCGGCCCGGGACGGAGACCGTGAAGGTGAGGTACTTGCCGTTGAGGACGACCGTGACCTCGCTGGTCAGTCCGCGCGGGGTGACCTTGTGCACGCGTACGTCCGCGCCCTCGGACTCGCCGTAGGTGACGACGGTGAGGGAGGAGAGGTCACGGACCCGGCGGGTGAGCTCGACGGCACCGGGCTGGTCGGCGGCGACGACCAGGGTGCCGCCGGGGACGACCTTGCCGACGAAGGTCTCGAAGGACTCGTAGATCTCGTCCATCGAGGCGTAGTTCGCGTGGTGGTCCAGCTCGACGTTGAGGACGATCGCGACCTCGGGGGCGTACTTCTGGAAGCTCCGGTCGCTCTCGTCGGCCTCGGCGACGAAGATGTCTCCCTGACCGTGCGTGGCGTTGGTGCCGGGGCCCTCCAGGTCGCCGCCGATGGCGTACGAGGGATCGAGGGCCAGCTCGGAGAGGGCGACGGCGAGCATCGACGTGGTGGTCGTCTTGCCGTGCGTGCCGGCGACCGCGATGGCGCGCAGGCCTTCCATCAGGGAGGCGAGCGCGTCGGAGCGGTGGACGACGGGGATGTCCAGCTCGGCGGCACGGACCAGCTCGGGGTTGTCGGCGCGGATGGCGCTGGAGACGACCACCGAGGTCGCGTCGTCGGCCAGGTGCCCGGCGGCGTGCCCGATGTGGACGGTCGCTCCCAGCGCGCGCAGAGCGTCGGCGGTGGCGGACTCCCGGGCGTCGCTGCCCGCCACCTTCGCGCCGCGCTGGGCGAGGATCTTCGCGATGCCCGACATTCCGGCGCCGCCGATGCCGATGAAGTGCGGCCGTTCCAGGGCGGCAGGAATACCGGGTGCCATACGTGTCTCTCCCGAGGTGTGACGTGGATCTGGGTGTGCCCCAGCCTATTCGCTGTGCGCGAAGAGCTTGAGCACCGGGACGCCGACCTTGTGACGGGCCCGGGACGCCCAGTCGCGGTGGAAGAACTCCTCGACGTAGTGCGGTGCCGTCAGCACGATGACCTCGTCGGCCCCGGAGTCGTCGACGACGGTCTTCAGCTTGTCCAGCGGGTGGTCCTCGACCACCTGTCCGACGGCCTCCGATCCGGCCTCCCGCAGCTCCCGGAGCGAGTACTCCAGCGCCATCTCGGCGGGCTCCCTGGCTTCCTTGCCCTCCGGCTGCTCCCCCTCGCGGACGGCTTCCCGGAGCTCGCCGAGTGCCACGTCGTCGATCGCGCGCAGCAGCACATCGGCCTGGTCGCCACGGGGCTGCATCAGTACGACGAACGAGATCCGCTCCTCGCCGTGGAGGGTCGTGACGAATTCCACGTCCTCGGGAGTGAGGGGCTTCTCGATCATCAAAACGCTTGTGAACACGACAGGCGCCCTTCTGCTTCATCTCGTCGGCCGCAGGGACGGCCGCTGCTGCTGAAACCATCCTGCCCCGCAATTGCACGGGGTAGCGGGACTCAGTGTGCCCACCGGGGGCTAACCGGAACAGGTAGTTCCGCTCTGTGTCAGATCTTCCCGTACCGAGTGAAAAGGAATCCTGCCTCCTCCAGGAGCGAGACGAGGGAGAAACGTTGCGGCACGGGAACGGCGGCCCCGCCCGCGATGCGTTGCGCGTCCCCGGCCGAGAGCAGCGGGGAAAGAGTCAGACAGAGCTCGTCCAGCACCCCTGCCGCCACGAACTGGCCGAGCAGACGGGGCCCGCCCTCGGTGAGGAGCCGGGTGTGGCCCCGCGAGGCCAGTTCCGCCACCGCGCGCGCCGGGTCGACGGCGGCGCCGTCCCCCGCGAACAGCACCTCGGCCCCTGCCTCCCGGGCCGCGTGGACCCGGTCCGAGGGTGCCGCCGTTCCGGTGATCACGAGGGTCGGTACCGGCGGCGAGACGAAGAGCGGGAGCGAGAAGTCCAGGTCCAGGCTCGCGCTGACGACCGCGACGGCCGGGGCGGGAGCCTGCCCGGCCGCCTCGCGCCGGACGGCGAAGGCCTCACGCGCCCGTGTGGGCCGGTAACCCTCCAGGCGCACCGTCTCGGCGCCGACGACGACCGCGTCGGCCAGGCCTCGCAGGGTGCCGAAGATCCGCATGTCGGTGGGGCTCGAGATGCCCTGGGAGCGGCCGTCGTGCTGGGCGGCGCCGTCCAGGGTGGAGACCATGTTGGCTCGGAGCCACGGGTGCTCACCCTCGGGATAGACGTAGGCGTCGGCCAGCTCGTCCAGCGTCCACTCGCGATCGGCGGCGGCATGGGCTGGGGCTGTCAGGTCCGTCACAGGGAGCAGGCGTCGCATGCCCAGCAGTCTGGCACGGCCCTTAAGGTGGAGAGTTGTGTCGTCCTCCACAGCCGTGCCGGGGCAGAGCCCCATAGCCGAAACGGCCCCGCAGTCCCTGTGCGCCCTCGAGCCACGCGTCCCCGCCGACCGTCTGGTCGCGGAGATGGTGCCGCCGCCGCGCTTCGACTCGGTGCGCTTCGATACGTACGTCCCCGACCCGAACCAGCCGAGCCAGACCGAGGCGGTCGAGGTCCTCAGCTCGTTCGCCGCGGGGCTCGGCGGGGCGCACGCAACGGGCTCCGGCAAGCGCAGGTGGTTCGGCAGGAAGCAGGCCGCAGGGCCCACCGGGCCGCGCGGGGTCTACCTCGACGGCGGGTACGGCGTCGGCAAGACGCACCTGCTGGCGTCGCTCTGGCACGCCACGCCGGCCGCGCCTTCCCTCAAGGCCTTCGGCACCTTCGTCGAGCTGACGAACCTGGTCGGCGCGCTGGGCTTCCAGCAGACCGTGCAGACGCTGAGCGGGCACCGGCTGCTCTGTATCGACGAATTCGAACTGGACGACCCGGGTGACACCGTCCTGGTGTCGTCCCTGCTCAGCAGACTGGTCGAGGCAGGCGTCGCGCTGGCCGCCACGTCGAACACGCTGCCCGGCAAGCTCGGCGAGGGACGTTTCGCGGCAGCTGACTTCCTCCGCGAGATCCAGGGACTGTCCTCGCACTTCCGGCCGCTGCGCATCGACGGCGAGGACTACCGCCACCGAGGACTGCCCGAGGCCCCGCCGCCGTACTCCGAGGACCAGGTCACCCGGGCCGCGTACGCGACCGCGGGGGCCTCGCTCGATGATTTCCCGTCCCTGCTCGACCATCTGGCCCGGGTGCACCCGAGCCGTTACGGCGCGCTGACGGAGGGGATCACGGCGGTGTGCCTCACCGACGTGCAGCCGGTGCCCGACCAGTCGACGGCACTGCGCCTGGTGGTGCTCGCGGACCGGCTGTACGACCGCGAGGTCCCGGTGCTCGCCTCCGGCCTCCCCTTCGACCGGCTGTTCAGTGACGAGATGCTGAACGGCGGGTACCGGAAGAAGTATTTCCGGGCCATCTCGCGGCTGACAGCACTGGCTCGTGACGCGAAGGGACTGGTGGCGCAGTAGGTTCGGGGGTTGCAGGGCGTACGCGTGCCTCCGGGTGCCGCGTACGCCCGTTACCAACCGCGCACACCGTTTGAAGGGATCCAGCATGGCTACCACGCGTCAGGCGCACACGGTCTGGGAAGGCAACCTGCTCGAGGGCAACGGCGTTGTCACCCTCGACTCCTCCGGGATCGGGGAGTACCCGGTCTCCTGGCCGTCCCGCGCCGAGAAGGCGAACGGCAAGACCAGCCCCGAGGAGCTCATCGCCGCCGCGCACTCCAGCTGCTTCTCGATGGCCCTGTCCAACGGCCTGGCCACGGCGGGCACTCCGCCCACCCGGCTGAACACCCAGGCCGAGGTCACCTTCCAGCCCGGCACCGGTATCACCGGCATCCACCTCACGGTGGAGGGCGAGGTCCCCGGTCTGGACGAGGCGGGCTTCGTGAAGGCCGCCGAGGAGGCCAAGGCGAACTGCCCGGTCAGCCAGGCGCTCTCGGGCACCACCATCACGCTCACCGCGTCGCTGGCCTGATCCCACTCGTTCCCGGGGCCTCGTGCGCCCCGGGAACACAGGGGGCACCGTGACCCGCATGGTTCCCGCGCGCCGCGACGCGTGGTACACACATGCGGGTCACTTCACCTGTCCGCCAACAGGGAGTTGCCTCATGTCATCCGCACCTCGACACCTCGCGTCACGACGACAGGTCCTGGCCGGCAGCGCCGCGACCGCCGCCTCGGTCGCCTTCGCCGGGGCCTTCACCGAACTCTTCTCCGGCACCGCCGAGGCCCGGGGCCACAGCGGTTACGGCCCCCTCGTGCCGGACCCCGACGGTCTGCTCGATCTGCCGAAAGGTTTCCGCTACCGGGTGCTCTCCCGGGAGGGCGACCCGCTCCGCTCCGGCGAGGGCCGGGTCCCCGGCAACCACGACGGCATGGCCGCCTTCGCCGGCCGCTGCGGCCGGGTCCACCTGGTGCGCAACCACGAGAACCGGGTCACGGGCAAGATCGGCGTCCCGACGGTCGAGGGACTCACGTACGACCCCATGGGCAAGGGCGGTTGTACGGCCCTGGAGCTCGACAGCCGGGGCGATGTGGTCGGCGAACGCGTCGCCATCGCCGGCACGGCCGTCAACTGCGCGGGGGGACCGACCCCTTGGAACACCTGGTTGACCTGCGAGGAGACCGAGGACAAGGCCGGCACCAACGGCTACACGAAGGATCACGGCTTCGTCTTCGAGGTGGACGGCGCCGATCCGCGCCGCACCGGGGCCGTGCCGCTGACCGCGATGGGCCGCTTCCAGCACGAGGCCGTCGCGGTCGACCCGCGGAACGGCATCGTGTACGAGACGGAGGACGCGTTCGAGAGGCCGTTCGGGCTCTTCTACCGCTTCCTGCCCGAGAAACCGCTCGGCGGCACAGGTTCGCTGCGGGCCGGCGGCGCGCTGGAGGCCATGCGGGTGCCCGGCGTGCCCGACCTGTCGGTGATCCAGGAGACGGGTGCGAGCTTCGACCGGATCGAGTGGGTCCCCGTACCGGACCCGCAGGCCGCCGGGACACCGATCCGGCTGCAGGACTTCGGGCCGAAGGGCATCACGCACGCCCAGAAGCTGGAGGGCTGCTACTGGGGCGGTTCGTCGGTGTACTTCGTCTCCAGCTTCGCGCACAGCGCGGAAGGGTCGGCCGCCGACCACTACGGCCAGGTGTGGCGGTACGAACCGAAGCGGCGACGGCTCACCCTCGTGATCGTCTTCGGCCCGGACACCGACGTCCAGCTGCCGGGCGAATCCCCGGACAACATCTGCCTCGCCGCCGGCGGCGGGCTGATGGTCTGCGAGGACGGGGGCGGCGCGCAGCACGTGCTGGGGGTGACGCGGCGCGGCGAGGTCTACGCGATGGCCCGGGGGCGGCAGAACATGGGTACGGCCGAGGAGCCGGAGTGGGGCGAGTTCGCGGGCGTCACGTTCTCACCGGACGGCGGGACGATGTTCGTGAACTGCTACGCACCGGGGACGACGTTCGCGGTGACGGGCCCCTGGCGCTGACCTGGGACGCGCGCGGACGAGTGATCCGGCGGCCCGGCAGACGGGCGGCCGGAGCGCCATGGACGTGATCTGGCGGTCCACGGGCTAGCGTCCTTCAGTGATCAAATCCGTTCGTACGATGATCGTGCTGACTGTGGTGAGTGGGATGCTCGTCGGCTGCGGAAGTTCCGTGGGCACCCACGCCGGGACCGCCGCGCTCCCGGCGGCCTCTCCAGAACCGGCGACCGGACCCGCAGTGGGACCCCCGACGGGACCCGCGTCCCCGTCGCGGGTTCCGGAGAGCGCGCCGCCCGTACTGGCCCCGGGCCCGGGCGGTCTCACGCCGGTCTTCGAACGGCGGGTGGACGGCGCCGGCGCGGCCTCCGGCGCCCGGAACGAGGCGGGCGGGCCCGACAAGGTCGTCGCTCTCACCTTCGACGCGGACATGACGGCGGATCAGGGCCCCCGCGCCGCGGCCGGTGAGCGCTTCGACAACCCCGGGCTGATCGCGTCGCTACGCCGGCTGAAGGTCCCGTCGACGGTCTTCATGACCGGCAGGTGGGCACAGGAGTACCCGGTCCAGGCCCGTTCGATCGGCACCGACCCCCTCTTCGAGATCGCCAACCACTCGTTCAGCCACTACGCCTTCTCCCTCCCCTGCCACGGTCTGCCGACCGTCGCGAAGACGGACATGCGGAGCGACGTGGAGCGGGCCTTCACCGCGATCCGGAAGACCGGGGCGCGCAACGTCGTGCCGTACTTCCGATTCCCCGGCGGCTGCTACGACGACGCGTCGCTGAAGGCCCTGGCCCCGACCGGGGTGACCGCGGTCCAGTGGGACGTGGTCAGCGGTGACGCCTTCGCCACGGACGCGGACGCCGTGGCCGAGCAGGTACTGGCCGGCGTGGTGCCGGGTTCACTGGTGGTCATGCACTGCACCCGCAGCGCGGCGCCCGTCACCGACGAGGCCGTACGCCGGATCGTCCCGGAGCTGCGCGAGCGCGGCTACCGCTTCGTCAAGGTCTCCGAACTGATGCGTGGCTGAGCACGCCCCGGGCCGGCCGTCAGCCGGAACAGGCGGTGCGGCCGGCCTCCTGCCATGCACAGACCGGGCAGAGCGTGCTGCCCTTCGTCGACTCCGGGTATTCGGTCGGCTTCCGGCACAGCACGCACTCGGCGTACGGCGGCCCGGCGTCCACGGGCGCGGGGTCCGGCGCGGGCGTCTCGCAGTACGCATCGTCCATACGTCCGAGCGTACTCACTCGCGCAGAGTGGCGATCCGGGACGTGAGCGCGGCCACCGCGACGGCCACGGCGAGGACCGCCGCCAGGGGCAGGAGCGGCAACCGCACCGTGCCGGTGAGCGAACCGGAGACCAGGCCCGTCACCGCGGCCTTCGCGGGTGAGCCGTCGGTCACGAGGGCGAGCAGCGAGCCGAGCACGGTGGCACCGAGCGACCAGCCGTGCCGGTGCAGGACCGGCCGGGCACAGAGCGCCCCGACCGCCGCTCCCAGCAGGGCGGAGCACCCGGCCGCCAGCAGTCCGGCGAGCGCGGCGGACAGGAGCGGAACGGTGACGGTGTGGTCGGTGCTGACCGGTTCGCTGATCAGCAGGACGGTCCCCGTTCCCGCGGCGCCCAGGACGAGCGCGCATCCGAGGCCGGTGATCAGCGAGGCGCAGTGGGCGCGCGACGGTCCGACGGCGGCGGCGGTGACGGCCCGTGCGGCGGGCGGCTCCTGGGTGACGCAGAGCCGCAGGAGCCAGGCGGCCACGGGGAGCAGCGCGGCGGCGGCGTAGCCGAGCGAGTCCAGCAAGGGCTGCCCCGCCTGTACGCCGATGCCCAGGACGGCCGCGTACAGGAGCAGGGGCGCGAGCCAGCGCTGTGAGCGTCCCAGCAGCGCCGCCTGACAGCGCATCAGGGCGCTCGTGCCACGGACCGGCGACCCTGCCGCACGGGTGGGAGTGGCCGGGCGGGCCCTTCTGTCCGGCCCGGGGGCGGCGGCCGCCGAGGCCGGGGCCGGCACCGGGACCGGCAGCCGTGAGAGCCCGGTGATGTGCCACGGCGGGCGGGCCGTGATCAGAGCGTGGAGCAAGGGGTCCGAGTGCGCCACGGTGGTCGTGAGCTGGATCGCGGCCGGATTGCGGGTGTCCCGTTCCACCCCCGGTGCCCCCGGCAGCCCGGAGGGGAGGGCGGCGGACGCCTGACCTGTCGCCTCGATCCTCACGGCCGGGCCGGGATCGCCGGGCGGAACAGCCGCCGCCACGGTGAGGGTCCGCCCCTCCAGCCGGTAGGCGGCGTCGGCCCGCCCCGCGAGCCTGCTCCGGCCATGGTCGACGAACACCACCGTGGCACCGTCGGCCACCCGCTTGGCGACGGCCCGGTCCAGTTCGTCGCGGGCCACCATGTCCAGTCCGGTCCATGCCTCGTCCAGGACGAGGAGATCCGGCTCGGCCAGGAGCGCCTGGGCGACGACGACCTTCTGGCTGGTGCCCTTGGAGAGTTCCGCGAGCGGCGTACGGGCATGGCCCGCGGCCCCGAAGCGTGCCAGCCACTCCTCGGCCCGTGCGGCGGCCTCGGCGGTCGCAAGCCCGTGGACGCGGCCCATGTGCACGAGATAGCCGGTGGCGGTGAACGGGAGCGCCGCCGGGAAGCGCTCGGGGACGTAGGCCGTGCGCGGCCGGCCCGTGACGCGTCCCTCCGTCGGCGCGTCGATGCCGGCGAGCAGCCTCAGCAGGGTCGACTTGCCGACGCCGTTGGCACCCTCGATCCGGACCAGGGTGTGCGCGGGCAGGTCCAGATCGAGCCCCCGCAGCACCCACGGACCGCGCAGGCCGTAGCGCCGGCCCACATCACGCAGGATCAAGACGACGACTTCTCCGGCTTGAGCTCGCTGGGCCGTACGATCACGAACCCCTCGCCCTGGAGCATCAGTTGGACCGCCTCGCCGGACCCTCCACGCACCATGGAGCCGACGCTCTGCGAGCGGTGCAGAGAGGTGGAGAGCTGAGCGCTCCAGCCGACCACCGCGTCGGTGTCGACGTACACCGGCTGCTGCGCGGTGACCGGGATCACGATCGGGTGGCCGTCGCAGATCAGGCCGAGCTTGCCGAATCCGCTGAAGACGCTGTTGAAGAGCCCACCGCCGGTCATTCCGGCGCCCTTCACGGTTTTGATCTCGTAGGACAGGCTCGCGTCGAAACACAGGACGTTACGGCCGTTGATGGTCAGGACGTCGCCCTGCTCCATCTCCACGATGAAGCAGTTGGCCGCCTCGTGGGCGAACCACGCCTCGCCCTGGCCCCTGACCGCCATCAGGGCCAGCCCCTCGCCGGTCACCGCGCGCTTGAGCATGCCGCCGATGCCCTGGCCCTTGCGCTCGAACTGGAGATTGCCGCGGAAGGCGATCATCGATCCCTGACGCGCGTGCATCTCACCGTTGACGGCGTATTTGATGGATTTGGCGTTCTGCAGCGTCATACCGGGGACCGTGGCCGGCTGCGCCATGTGCTCGCTGGAAAAGAGGTCGCTCTTCATGCGGTGCATCCTCACCCGGAGCCCTGCATTCCGCCAAGGACGGGTTGTCGGAGGGGCCTGGCAGACTGGGGTGTGTGAGCAGCGACAGCATTTCTGAGCCCTTTTCCGCAGCGCCGGAGGCCTCCGCCGACAGTCCGTTCCGTTCCGGACCGACGCTCCGGGACGAGGCCCCGCAGTTCGTTCTGCCGCTGGTGGTGCACCTCGAGAAGACCGACCCCCCGGAGCGCAACGACGCCTTGGTGACCGCCGCCCGCGCGGTACTCACGATCCTCTCGGACCCCCGCTCGCTGAGCGAGGACGAGGCCGGGGCCGAGGGCGAGTGGGCGCGGGCCATGCACGACTGGCAGGACGCCCGCATCCGCAAGGTGGTGCGGCGGGCGCGCGGCGCGGAGTGGCGCAAGGCCTCCACGCTGCCCGGGATCACGGTCACCGGTGCGCACGCCGAGGTCCGGGTGTTCCCGCCGGTGCCCCTGGACGGCTGGCCCAAGGAACTGGCCAAGCTCCAGGTGTCGGGCACCGACCTGGACGACCCCGCGGCCCCCGCCGCTCCCGACCCGGCGGGACCGGTGCTCTGGATGAATCCGGACGTCACCATGTCGGCGGGCAAGGCGATGGCGCAGACCGGACACGGCGCGCAACTCGCCTGGTGGGAGCTGTCGGACACCGAGCGCAAGGCATGGCGTGAGGCGGGTTTCCCACTCTCCGTCGCCACCCCGGACGCGGCCGGCTGGCGCGAACTCACCACGAGCGGGCTGCCGGTGGTGCGGGACGCCGGATTCACCGAGGTCGCCCCGGGATCGTGCACGGTCGTCGCCGACCACCCGGCGCTGCGCCGCTGATCACGGGATTGTGTCCGGCCGTCGGGGCGGCCGGACCGGGGAACCTCAAGTTCAGCTCTGAACGTCCCCCTTTTCGGGTTCACCGGCGCCTGGCGGGGCCATGACCCCTGAACAGAACGGGGAGGGACACCATGGAACTGGGGATCGGCATCGGATGGCGGCCGGAGATCGCGGACGCCGTCGAGGCGCTGCCGGGGATCGACTGGGTCGAGGCGGTCGCGGAGAACATCTGCACGGATCACCTTCCCGACTCGCTCCTACGCCTCCGGGAGCGCGGGGTCACGGTCGTCCCGCACGGGGTCTCACTCGGTCTGGGCGGGGCCGAGCGTCCGGATCCCGGCCGTCTCGCCGGCCTGGCCGCGCGGGCCGAACTGCTGGGTGCGCCCCTGGTGACCGAGCACATCGCGTTCGTGCGCGCCGGGGGGCCGTCCACCGCTTCGCCGGTGCTGGAAGCGGGCCATCTGCTGCCGGTGCCGAAGACCTGGGACGCGCTGGACGTGCTGTGCGAGAACGTACGGATCGCGCAGGAATCGCTGCCCGTCCCGCTGGCCCTGGAGAACATCGCCGCGCTGATCTCCTGGCCGGGCGAGGAGCTGAGCGAGGGTCAGTTCCTCGCGGAACTGGTCGAGCGGACCGGCGTACGGCTGCTGATCGACGTCGCGAATCTGCACACCAACCACGTCAACCGCGGCGAGGACCCCGCGACCGCACTCGACGAACTCCCGGTGGAGGCCATCGCCTACGTCCATGTGGCCGGCGGCATCGAGAGGGACGGTGTCTGGCACGACACGCACGCCCACCCTGTGACACGCCCGGTCCTGGACGTGCTGAGCGAGCTCCGCTCCCGCGTCGACCCGCCGGGGGTCCTGCTGGAGCGCGACGACGACTTCCCGCCGGCCGAGGAACTGGCCTGTGAGCTGACCGCGATCCGCGGCACGCTGGCCGCGGCTGCCACCACGGCGAGGGACAGCCGGAAGCGGCCCGCAGGGCCCACGGAACCGGGCGCACGTGCTGCGGGCGCCCGCGACCGTACCGCCGTGGCACAGACCGCGCTGTTGTCCTCCCTCGTGGCCGGCACGCCCACGCCGGAGGGCTTCGACCACCGGCGCCTCCGGGTGCAGAGCCGCGCCCTGGCCGCGAAGCGTGCCGATGTCGTCGCCAAGGTCGCGCCCGAACTGCCCGAGATCCTCGGCGACGGCTACCGTGCGGCGTTCCTGGCGTACGCCAGGAACCGGCCGATGTGCGCCGGTTACCGTCGTGACGCCCTCGACTTCGCCGAGCACCAGCTCATCGCGGACCTGCCGGCCGACGACGCGGCGAGGCGGCAGCTGACCCGCTGGTGGCAGGACCGCGCGGGGCCACGACCACCCCGTCGAGGGACCCGGCTTGTCCACGCCGCCCGTACCGCCCTGCTGGGAAGGTGACCTCCTTGAACAGCCTTGCCGTCCTGCTGACCCTCGCCGTGGCGGTTTCCTCGACTCTCCTGATCATCGCCACCCGAAGGGCCGGCCGGCGCGCCGGCGCCGGCGACCGGGTGCACGACCGCGCCGAGGCAGCCTTCCTCGCCGGCGGCCCTGCCCGGGTCGTCGACACCGCGCTCACCGCGCTGCACATGGACGGCCGGCTGGCCGTCGGCGGCCCGGGAATCGTCGCCGTGTACCGGGAGGAGGCCCGTGACCCGGTGGAACGTGCCGTCTTCCAGGAGCTGGCCGCCGCCCCGAGCGGAGCCCTGCACACGCTGCGCGAGGCCGTCATGCGGCACGAGGCCGTGCAGGAGATCGGCGACGGGCTCGCGGCCCGCGGGCTGTTGGTGGCACCGGAGGGGAACCGGAACCGGCGCCGGTGGGCGCTGTCCCAGGGTGTGGTGTGCGTCGTGGCCTTCCCTCTGGCCCTGGCCGCCACCGTCCTGCAGTCGATCCCGTACGACGACTACGCGGACGTACCGTTCCCGTTCGTCGTCAAGATTCTTCCGGCGATCGTGGCCGGGATCGTCATCGGCTTCGTCACCGCCTCCTCGGCCAAGCGGCGGATCACCCGGGCGGGGCGGCGCGCGCTCGACGGCTTCCGGGGCTCGCACGCCCAGGTGGTCGATCCCGCCCACCTGGTGGCCACCTCGGGGCTGCGCGCACTCCCCGATCCCGTGCTCCGAGGGCGGTTGGTGACAGCTGCCGGGCAGCGGCCCGTCCCGCGCGCCTCGTCGACGGCCTCGACCACCACGACCGCCGCGCTCGTCCCGGTCGTGTGGTGTGCCGGGGCGGGTCCCGGTGGCGGGAGCTGCGGCAGTTCCAGCGGCGGGGGCGGTGACTCCGGTTCGGGGTCCGCCTGCGGCTCGGGGTCGGGCTGCGGCAGCAGTGGTGGGTCCAGTTGCAGCAGCGGGTCGAGCTGCGGCGGCGGCTCCAGTTGCGGCAGCAGCTCGTGAGGACCTCGACCCGGCGAGCGTATGGATGCAGCCACCGATGACCACCTGTGACCGACATCAGTCCGTATCGTGAACAGGTCATGGCGCTTACTTGCCGGTTTCGCATAGAACTCGGCCATGCTCTGGGTCATGCTCCTTCTGGTCGCGTGGGGCGCGGCCGCCGCCTCCTGCATCCGGCTGTGTCTCGTCACCGCAGGTGCGGCGCTGCGGCCGCCCGTCGCCGAACGGACGGCCGTCTCCCCTGAACTCACCCTGTACGAAACGGCGTTCCTGGCCGGCGGTCCGCAGCGGGTGGCCGATCTCGCCCTGGTCTCCATGCATGTGCGGCGCAGGCTGCTGCTCGCCCACACCGGCTGGGTGACGGTCGTCGACCCGGAGGGCCGGGACGAGGTCGAGCGCACCGTGATCAGCGCGATCGGCCCGGAGGGACAGTCCCGGACAGCCCCGGTACGGGCCGCAGCGGCGGCGGCCGACGCCGTGCGTTCCCTCGCGGACCGTCTCGTCGCCGCAGGGCTCGCCGTACCGCACGGGACACGGACGGCCCTGGAGTCGGCGGTGCGGGGCGTGCGGGGCGCGGCCGTGCTGGTGAGCGTCCTGGCCGCCACCGCGATGCTGATGCCCGGTCAGGAGACGGGCCACGCGGGCCCGGTGGCGGCCTGGTTCGGACTCCCGCTCGTCCTGACGCTGGGCAGCCTGGCCGTCGCGCGGGTGGAGAACCACCCGTACAGCCCGTGGGCCTCCCCGTCCGGACAGCACTGGCTGGACTCGCTGCCGGCCCCCGTGCACGGCGCGGACCGCGATCTGCTGGCAGCGGTGGCCGTACAGGGGGTGGGAGCCCTGGAGGACCCGGGCCTGCGGGCGGCCCTGCTGAGCGGGGCGCGGACCGGAGGCCGACCCACCGGTCCGTGGGCGCGCGTCACCAAGGGCCGCCCCGTTGCCGGGAGCGGCCCTTGGTGACGTCATATTCCGTTGTGCGGCCCGGGACACATCGGCCGGACACGGCGAGGAACGGCGGTCCGCGGAGAGGAATGGCTGACTCCCCCGCGGGCCGCGGCAGTTCGCCGGCCGTCGGCCGATGTGCACCCGGCACCGGACCCGGTGTCGCTGGAACGACGGGCGGCGTCACACACGCCGTTGCCCGCCAACTGATCTTCCGGGTCGGGATGACCGGAAACGCTGGCTATGCGAGTCCGGACACCAAGTCTGCGACGGACTTCCTGCGCCCCGTGTAGAACGGCACCTCTTCGCGGACGTGCAGCCGCGCCTCGGAGGCCCGCAGGTGACGCATGAGGTCGACGATGCGGTACAGCTCGTCGGCCTCGAACGCCAGCAGCCACTCGTAGTCGCCGAGCGAGAACGCCGGGACGGTGTTGGCGCGGACGTCCGGGAAGCCCCGGGCCATCTTGCCGTGGTCCGCGAGCATGCGCCGGCGGTCCTCGTCGGGCAGCAGGTACCAGTCGTAGCTGCGCACGAAGGGGTACACGCTGACGTAGTCGCGCGGGGTCTCGTCGGCCAGGAAGGCCGGGATGTGCGACTTGTTGAACTCGGCGGGGCGGTGCAGCGCCATGTTCGACCAGACCGGCTCCAGGGCGCGGCCCAGCCTGGTGCGCCGGAAGAGGTTGTACGCCTCCTGCAGGGCGTCGGAGGTCTCGGCGTGCCACCAGATCATCAGATCGGCGTCGGCCCGCAGACCGGACACGTCGTAGGTGCCGCGGACCGTGACGTCCTTGGCCGCGAGCTGGTCGAACAGCTCCTGGACCTCGTCGGCGTAACCGGCACGGTCGACGGGAAGGACGTCCTTCAGCTTGAAGACGGACCACAGGGTGTAGCGGATGACCTCGTTGAGGTCCTTGGCCTTCTTGCCTGCGTTCGGAAGCTTTTCTGGCGCACTCATACGGCTATTGTCCCGCCTCGCTCCCGGTGCCTCGAACCCGGGTCGGCGTGTTGTCGATCTCCCCCGCGGCCGCGCCAGTGAGGTCCTGGACGATCTCGTCCGCGGCGCGGTGCGCGCTCGCGATGCAGGCCGGGATCCCGACCCCGTCGTACACCGCTCCGCACACCCGCAGACCGGGCAGCTCGGCGACCTCGTCGCGGATCCGGGCGACCCGGCCGAGGTGGCCCACGGGATACTGGGGCAGCCCGCCGATCCACCGGGTGACCTCGGTGTCCACGGGCCGGGCCGTCAGCCCTGTCGCGGTGGCGAGGTCGCCCAGGGACGCGGCGACGAGCTCGGAGTCCTCACGGTGCAGGTGCTCCTCCTCGCCGTAGCGGCCGACGGAGGTGCGCAGCACGAAGAGGTCGGGGGCCGCGTCGGCGACCCACCGCCACTTGTTGCTGGAGAAGGTGGCGGCCTTGATCGTGCGCCCGTCGACGGGCGGTACCAGGAAACCGGAGCGTCCCCGGAGCGCTTCGGCCCCTTCGATGTCGGAGCGCCGGAACGCCATGGTGACCAGGGCCATCGAGGCGTACTCGACGGCCGCGAGCTCGACCGAGGCGGCCGGGCACTCCGCGGCGAGCAGGGTGGAGGCTGACCAGGCGGGGGTGGCCAGGACGACGGCATCGGCGGCGATCACCCGGCTGTCGGTGCGCACGTCCCAGCCCTCGCCGGTGCGGGTCAGCCCGAGGACCGGGGTCTCCATGAGGATCTCGGCGCCCCCGGACCGTACGGCGTCGGCCACCGCGCCCGGCAGGGTACCGATGCCCCCCTCGATGCCCTGGAACACCGGTCCGTCCTGCTGCCGGGCGGCGGCCCTCCTCTGGATGCGGAGTACGCCGTCGAGGAGCGGGCCGCCCTCCTTCACGGCCTCGAAGAGCTGGGGCACGGCCGCACGCATCGAGATCCGGTAGGCGTCGCCCGCGTACACCCCGCCGAGCAGCGGTTCCACGAGCCGGTCGACGACCTCCCGGCCGAGCCGGTCGGCCACGTACGAACCGACCGCGACGTCGTCGCCGACGGCGGTCGGGGTGAGGTCGCGCTCCTCGGCGATCCTGGCCAGGCCCTCGGGCGACAGCACCCCGCTGAGCGCCGCCGGGTCCCCCGGTACGCCCATCACGTGCCCCTTGGGCATCGGGCGCAGGGCGTCGCGCGTCCAGACCGAGGCCGTGGCGGTGGCCGGCGGCTGGAGCCGGTCGCCGAGCCCCACCGCGGTGGCCAGCGCGACCGCTTCGGGCCGCCGCGCGAGCATCGACTCGGCACCGAGGTCGACCTGGGTGCCCGCGATCTCGCCGGTCATCAGCTTGCCGCCGAGCCGTCCGGTCGCCTCCAGGACGGTGACCCGGAGACCGGCGGCCAACAGCCGGTGTGCGGCGGCGAGTCCGGCGATGCCACCGCCGATGACGACGGCGTGGCCCGTACGTGTGGTGTCGCGCTGAAGAGGACGCTGCATGGGTCCACTCTCTCAAACCGGCTCCGAGTCCCGAACGTGACCACTTCGAGATCCCCGGCAGGCAACCCGCACACGGGTCCCGTACGTCGAACCCGCATCATCGACAACGGTCCTGGGGGACGCGTCATGCCATACGAACTCCACACGCACAGCCATCCGCCCGATCGAACCGGCAGGGGCCGTCCACGCGCGCTCGCGGCCGCCGGACTGCTCATGTTCCTCCTGGCCACCGCGGCGTGCACCGCCTCCGACGACAGCGGTCCGGACCTGACATCCGCGGGCGACAGCAAAGCGGCCGCGCACGGTGCCACCGGCGCCGGCGCCGGTGAGAAGTCGACCGCGAAGCCCGACGGCGCCTCCTCCACGACGAACACGCAATCCAGCGTGGTGGCCCACATCATCCGCACGGCCACCCTCACCCTCGAGGTGAAGGACGTGCCGAAGGCGGTCGCCGCGGCCCACGGAGCCGTGACAAAGGGCATGGGCCTCGGCAGGGTCTCGGAGGAGACCGTGGAACGGCTGGACGACAGCCGTGAGGAGGCCCGTCTCGTCCTGCGCGTGCCGCAGCGCGACTACGAGCGTGTGCTGGACGAGCTCGCCGGCTCGGGAAAGGTGCTGTCCCGTACGTCGAACGCCAAGGACGTCACCGGGGAGGTCGTCGACGTCGAGAGCCGGATCGCCACCCAGCGGGCGAGCGTCGCACGGGTCCGCGACCTGATGGACAAGGCGGAGAAGCTCACCGACGTGGTGACGCTCGAGGGCGAACTGAGCAGCCGCCAGGCCGATCTGGAGTCCCTGCTCGCCCAGCAGGCGTCGCTGAAGAACCGCACCTCGCTGGCGACGATCACTCTCGAGCTCAGCGAACCGTACGAGGAGGGAGAGGGCCCCGGGAAGGAGGACACCGGCTTCCTGGACGCGCTGGGCGGCGGCTGGGACGCGTTCGTGACCATGCTGCGGTGGATCGCCGTGGCGATCGGAGCGACGGCGCCGTTCCTGGCAGCCGCAGCCGTCCTGGCGCTCCTGTGGCGGCTGCTTCGCGGCCGTCCGCGCGGGCGCCGCACGGCGCCGACGCGGGCCGCGGAGACCTCCGAGGCCCCGCCGGCCCCGTAGGCGCCGTAGCGTGGGCCCGGACCTGCATACGGCGGCGAAGGGACCTGGGGCCATGGCGACGGAGCGACTGGTGATCGTCGGAGGCGACGCGGCGGGCATGTCCGCCGCGTCGCAGGCCCGCAGGCTCAAGGGACCCGACGCGATGAGCATCGTGGCCTTCGAGCGCGGCGATTTCACGTCGTACTCCGCCTGCGGCATCCCGTACTGGGTGAGCGGTGACGTCGAGGGACCCGACGCCCTCGTCGCCCGTACGCCCGAGGAGCACCGGGCCCGTTCCATCGATCTGCGCACCCGCACCGAGGTGACGGAGATCGACGTCGCCGGGCACCGTGTGCGCGCGCTCGACCGCAACAGCGGCGAGACCTACTGGACCGGCTACGACAAGCTGGTGATCGCCACGGGCGCCCGGCCGGTGCGCCCCGCTCTGCCCGGCATCGACGCCCCGGGCGTCCACGGCGTGCAGACCCTGGGCGACGGCCAGGCGCTCCTGGAGTCGCTGGACCAGGCCCCGGGGCGCCGGGCGGTCGTCGTCGGCGCGGGCTACATCGGAGTCGAGATGGCCGAGGCGATGCTCAAGCGCGGTTTCGACGTGACCGTACTCAACCGCGGCGCGCAGCCGATGGCGACGCTCGATCCGGACATGGGGCAGCTGGTCCACGACGCGATGGACGGACTGGGCATCACCACGGTCAACGGCGCCGCGGTCACCCGCATCGACACCGGCGAGGACGGCCGGGTGAAGGCGGTCGTCACGGACGGGGGCGCCTACCCGGCGGACGTCGTCGTGCTCGGCATCGGCGTCGAACCGGAGACCGGCCTGGCCCGTGAGGCCGGTCTGCCGCTGGGGCCGCACGGCGGCCTCCTGACGGACCTGTCGATGCGGGTCGTGGGCCAGGACGACGTCTGGGCCGGCGGGGACTGTGTCGAGGTCCTGGACCTGGTCGCCGGCCGCACCCGGCACATCGCGCTCGGCACCCACGCCAACAAGCACGGCCAGATCATCGGGTCCAATGTGGGCGGCGGCTACGGCACGTTCCCCGGCGTCGTGGGCACGGCGGTGAGCAAGGTCTGCGACCTGGAGATCGCCAGGACCGGAGTGCGTGAGAAGGACGCACGCGCGGTCGGCCTGCGCTACGTCACGGCGACGATCGAGTCGACGGGGCGTGCCGGTTACTACCCGGGGGCGAAGCCGATGACGGTGAAGATGCTCGCGGAGTACCGGACGGGCCGGCTCCTGGGCGTGCAGATCGTCGGCCGTGAGGGGGCGGCGAAACGCGTGGACGTCGCGGCGGTGGCGCTCACCGCCCGGATGACGGTGGAAGCCATGACGGCCCTCGATCTCGGCTACGCCCCGCCGTTCTCGCCGGTCTGGGACCCGGTCCTGGTGGCCGCCCGCAAGGCCGTGACGGCGGTGCGGGCGGCGGGAGGCTGACTGCGGACAGCTCTCAGCGGGCCGTCTGCTCGTGCACGTACTCGACGAGGCGCGTCAGGGCGTCCGGGGGCGTGGTCGGCATGACGCCGTGTCCGAGGTTGAAGATGTGGCCCTCGAGACCGGCCGCGGCGTCGAGCACCTCGCGGGTCTTCGCCTCCACCGCCTCGGTCGGCGCGAACAGCACCGCCGGGTCGAGGTTGCCCTGGAGTGCCTTGCCGGGGCCGACCCGGCGGGCGCCCTCGTCCATCGGGACGCGCCAGTCCACCCCGACGACGTCCGCGCCGGCCTCGCCCATCAGGCCGAGCAGCTCGCCGGTGCCGACGCCGAAGTGGATGCGCGGGACGCCGTACGGCGCGACGGCGTCGAAGACCTTCGCGGAGGCCGGCATCACGGAGCGGCGGTAGTCGGCCGGGGCCAGGGCGCCGACCCAGGAGTCGAAGAGCTGGACCGCGGAAGCGCCGGCCTCGATCTGGACCTTCAGGAACGCGCCGGTGATCTCGGCGAGCCGGTCGAGCAGGTCCGCCCAGAGCTCCGGCTCGCCGTACATCATGGCCTTGGTGCGCTCGTGGTTGCGGGACGGGCCACCCTCCACGAGGTAGCTCGCAAGAGTGAACGGCGCACCGGCGAACCCGATCAGCGGGGTCGCGCCGAGCTCCGCGGTGAGCATCCCGATGGCCTCGGTGACGTACGGGACGTCCTCGGGGGTGAGGTCGCGCAGCCGGGCCAGATCGGCGCGGGTGCGGATCGGTTCGGCGATCACCGGGCCGATGCCGGGCTTGATGTCGAGGTCGATGCCGATGGCCTTGAGCGGGACGACGATGTCGCTGAAGTAGATCGCGGCGTCGACCTTGTGACGGCGTACGGGCTGCAGCGTGATCTCGGTGACCAGCTCCGGCATCATGCAGGAGTCGAGCATCGCGATGCCCTCGCGGACCTTCAGGTACTCGGGCAGCGAGCGCCCTGCCTGGCGCATGAACCAGACCGGGGTGTGCGGCACCGGCTCGCGGCGGCAGGCCTTGAGGAACGCCGAGTCATGGGTGGCGGGGGTCGTCCGCAGGCCCGACGAGGAGCCCTCCCCTGATCGGGCCGGGCTGAACTCTCGGGGAAGGTCGTTGGCACTCACGCACAGAATCTTCGCACGGAGCGGCAACGAGCCGGACGTCGCATGGGTGTCCCTCCCTGCACGGCGCTCCGGTTCCGCCTACTCTTCCCCGCATGGCTCCGGCTCAGGGACAATTTTCCGATCATTCCGATGGCACTGACAGCGAGGAGGGTGCGGACGGCGACACCGTCCCGCTCGCGTTCCGGTCGGCGGTCGACGCGCTGCGTTCGGCCCGCCTGCGCCCCGAACTGGAGGTCGAGCCCACACGGCCGCCGCAGCGGCTCGCCCCGCACGCGTACGCCGTGGAGGCCGCCGTCGTGGAGGGCGAGGACGATCTCGCCGACGGCCGCCTGGTCCTCCTGCACGACCCGGCCGGACATGACGCCTGGCAGGGCACGTTCCGCTTGGTGACGCTCGTACGGGCCGAACTCGAACCGGAGATGGCGGCCGACCCGCTGCTGCCCGAGGTGTGCTGGTCCTGGCTGACGGGCGCTCTGGACGCCCGGGGTCTCTCGTACGGGGAGGCAGGGGGGACGGTGACGCGCGCCGGCTCGCACTACTTCGGTGCGCTGTCCGAGCGCCGGCCCGCCACGCAGATCGAGATCCGGGCCTCGTGGACGCCGCGCGAGGAGCACGGCGGGGTGCCTGACATGGGGGCGCATCTGGTTGCCTGGGGCGATCTGCTGTCCCAGCTCGCGGGTCTGCCGCCGTCCGGTACGGCCGACGCGGCGGTGGTGACGCTGCCTCAGCGCCGAGGGCCACAGGCGCCATAACGCCACGTCACCTCCTGGGAGAGCCGGTCGCACGGGACCGGCCCTCTTTTCGTACAATCGATCGTCCGTCCTATTTGCCCGAATTGTTACTCACAAAATCGTGATCTTCCCCTAAAGGAGGACGCGCCTGCTGCCGAAGAGGTCAATGACCCTTCAAGCATGGTTCGCCCCGGCTTCACCCCCGAGCCGGCCCGTCCCGCCACTCCCCCCAGGAGGCCTGGTGTCCGTTCTCCTCGAGCAGCCCGCAAGCCTGGTCGCCTACCGCCCGAACAAGCCGACGGCCATGGTCGTCGTGGCCGACCCGCGCGTCCGTTCCACCGTCACCCGCCATCTGTGGGCCCTCGGAGTTCGTGACGTCATCGAGGCGTCGTCCATCGCGGAGGCCCGCCCCCGCGTCGGCAACCCGCGCGACATCTGCGTAGCCGACGTCCACCTGCCCGACGGTTCCGGGCTGACCCTGCTGTCCGAGACCCGAGCCGCCGGCTGGCCGAACGGCCTCGCCCTCTCCGCCGCCGACGACATCGGCGCGGTGCGCAACGCCCTCGCGGGCGGAGTGAAGGGCTATGTCGTCACCGGCACGCGTACCAACATCGGCCATCCCACCCGTCCCGGCGTCGCCCCGATCGGCGCCAACGCAGCCCGTATGCACCGCAGGCCTCCCGGTTCCCCGAGCCACCCGGGCGGCTACCGCGAACTCTCCGGCCGTGAGGTGGAGGTGCTCCGCCTGGTCGCCGAGGGCCAGTCCAACAAGGCCATCGGCGTCTCGATGGGCCTCTCCGCCCTCACCGTCAAGAGCCATCTCGCCCGCATCGCCCGCAAGCTCGGCACCGGGGACCGCGCCGGGATGGTCGCCGTTGCCCTGCGTACGGGCATCATCCACTGACCCGCCCCCGCCTGCACCTGCCCGGATGCGTAACCGGCCGGTTTACGCGCATGGTCGCCCGTCGACGGAACGTTCCGTCGACGGGCGACGCGCATACACAGATACCCTTGGCATGTGACCGACGCCCAAGAGACCGCAGAAGACACATCACTGCGAACCACCGGGGGCGCCCCCCCGGACGACGTCGCCCCGGCGCCGATCCCCTTGCTCGAACCGCGCGAGGGCATCCCCCCGGTGGCGGCGTCCGACGATGCGTTGGCCCGGGTGATCGCGGACTTCGCCGCAGGCACCGGCCCCGTCGCCGTCGACGCCGAGCGCGCCTCGGGCTATCGCTACGGACAGCGCGCGTACCTCGTACAGCTGCGCCGCGAGGGTGCGGGGAGCGCGCTGATCGATCCGGTCGGCTGTCCCGACCTGTCCGGGCTCGGCGAGGCTCTCGGCCCAGCCGAGTGGATCCTGCACGCCGCCACCCAGGACCTGCCCTGTCTGCGCGACATAGGCATGACCCCGACCTCGCTCTTCGACACGGAGCTCGCCGGACGGCTGGCGGGATTCCCGCGCGTCGGTTTGGGCGCCATGGTCGAGAGCGTCCTCGGCTACGCCCTGGAGAAGGGCCACTCCGCGGTCGACTGGTCCACCCGCCCCCTGCCCGACCCGTGGCTGCGCTACGCCGCGCTCGATGTCGAGCTGCTGGTGGACCTGCGCAACGCCCTGGAGGAGGAGCTGGAGCGGCAGGGCAAGCTGGGGTGGGCACTGGAGGAGTTCGCCGCGATCGCCTCGGCGCCGCCCGCTCCTCCGCGCAAGGACCCGTGGCGCCGGACCTCCGGCATGCACAAGGTGCGCCGCCGCCGTCAGATCGCGGTGGTACGGGAGCTGTGGACCGTCCGTGACCAGGTGGCACAGCGCCGCGACATCTCTCCCGGCAAGGTGCTCGGCGACGCCGCGATCATCGAGGCGGCCCTGGCGCTGCCGGCGAACGTACACGCGCTCACCGCACTGCCCGGCTTCGGGCACCGCATGGGGCGCCGGCAGCTGGAGCAGTGGCAGGCGGCGGTCGACCGGGCCAAGGAACTGCCCGAGTCGGAGCTGCCACAGCCCGGCCAGCAGCCGGCGGGCCCACCGCCGCCCCGCTCCTGGGCGGACAAGGACCCGGCCGCCGCGGCCCGGCTGTCGGCGGCCCGCGCCGCCGTGTCGGAGCTCGCCGAACGCCTGCACATGCCGCAGGAGAACCTGATCACCCCGGACACCGTGCGCCGGGTCTGCTGGGAGCCGCCCAAGGCCCTGACCCCGGGCGCGGTGGAGACCGCGCTGGCCGGTCACGGGGCGCGCCGCTGGCAGATCGAACAGGTCGGCCCCCTGCTGTTGCGGGCCCTGGACACGAGCATTTGAGACGTCCCCGCACCTGCGTACGCCCCTCTGTCGGACCAGGCAGGGGGGCGTACGCGTGTCGGGACCGCACCACGGAGCGGCCCGTCGAGGAGGATCGAATTCAGGCCAGTTACCCGGCGGCCCCGGGCAACGGGCGACACTCCTCACGCATGTGACGTTCGACGCTCCGGTGACGGGGGGTGGGCAGTCCTGTTACCCGCAAGTAGCATGAGGGTCGTGGCGCGCCGATGCGTGCGCCCGCAGCAGTGCCATCCCGCACCCTGGAGGAGAGCCACCGTGCCTCGTACCATCCGGGACGTCGTCTTCGTCGACGGCGTCCGCACCCCGTTCGGCAAAGCGGGCCCGAAGGGCATCTACCACGAGACCCGCGCCGACGATCTCGTCGTGAAGGCCATCCGGGAGCTGCTGCGCCGCAACCCGGACCTGGACCCCGCGAAGATCGACGAGGTCGCCATCGCCGCGACCACCCAGATCGGCGACCAGGGCCTCACCCTCGGCCGTACCGCCGGAATCCTGGCCGGTCTGCCGCAGTCGGTTCCCGGTTACTCCATCGACCGCATGTGCGCCGGCGCCCTGACCGCCGTCACCTCGACGGCCGGTTCCATCGCCTTCGGCGCGTACGACGTCGTCATCGCCGGTGGTGTCGAGCACATGGGCCGCCACCCGATGGGTGAGAGCGTGGACCCGAATCCGCGTCTCGTGTCGGAGAAGCTGGTCGACGAGTCCGCCCTCTTCATGGGCATGACCGCGGAGAACCTGCACGACAGGTACCCCTCGATCACCAAGCAGCGTGCCGACGAGTACGCGGTCCGCTCGCAGGAGAAGGCCGCCAAGGCGTACGCCGACGGCAAGATCCAGCAGGACCTGGTGCCGGTTGCGGTGCGCCGCACCAACGCCGAGGCATTGGGGTCTCCCCTGCTCGAGCGAAGCCGAGAGCTTGGGGAAGAGACGGGCTGGGGCCTGGTCACCGCCGACGAGCCGATGCGCCCGGGCACCACGCTGGAGTCCCTGGCAGGCCTGAAGACCCCGTTCCGCGCCCACGGGCGCGTGACGGCCGGCAACGCCGCGGGCCTCAACGACGGCGCCACCGCCTCGCTGCTCGCGTCCGAGGAGACCGCCCGCGAGCTGGGCCTCCCGGTCAAGATGCGCCTCGTGTCGTACGCCTTCGCGGGTGTCGAGCCCGAGGTCATGGGCTACGGCCCGATCCCGGCGACGGAGAAGGCCCTGGCCAAGGCAGGCCTCTCCATCGGCGACATCGGTCTCTTCGAGATCAACGAGGCGTTCGCGGTGCAGGTACTCGCCTTCCTGGAGCACTACGGCATCGCCGACGACGACGCGCGCGTCAACCAGTACGGCGGCGCGATCGCCTACGGTCACCCGCTGGCCTCCTCCGGCGTCCGCCTGATGACTCAGCTGGCCCGCCAGTTCGAGGAGCAGCCGGAGGTCCGCTACGGCCTGACGACGATGTGCGTCGGCTTCGGCATGGGCGCCACGGTCGTCTGGGAGAACCCGAACTTCGACAACGCAGCCGGAGGCAGCAAGTGAGCCCCACCACCGAGCTTCTGAAGGGCGCGGCCGAGCTGTTCCCCGGCGAGGTCGTCACGCAGGCGCACGTACGCCATCTCGACCTGCCCGGCGGTGCGGGCCGTTTCGCCCTCATCACGCTGGACAACGGCCTCGACCACACCAAGCCGACCACCATCGGCCCGCAGTCGCTGGCGAACCTGAACGCCGCCGTCGACCAGGTCGAGAAGGAGGCGTCCGAGGGCACGATCGTCGGCGTCGGTGTGACCGGCAAGCCGTTCATCTTCGCGGTCGGCGCCGACCTCAAGGGCGTCGAGCTCCTCAAGAACCACCAGGACGCGCTGGCCATCGGCAAGGGCGGCCACGACGTCTTCCGCCGCCTGTCCGGCCTCGCGGTCCCGACCTTCGCGTACTACAACGGCGCGGCCATGGGCGGCGGTGTGGAGATCGGTCTGCACTGCTCGTACCGCACCGTCTCCACCGCGATCCCCGCCTTCTCGCTGCCCGAGGTCTTCCTCGGCCTGGTCCCCGGCTGGGGCGGCTGCGCACTGCTCCCCAACCTGATCGGCGCCGACCGCGCCGTCTCGGTGATCATCGAGAACTCGCTGAACCAGAACCGGCAGCTCAAGGGTAAGCAGGTCTTCGAGCTCGGGATCGCCGACGCGATCTTCGAGGGCGCGGACTTCCTGGAGCAGTCGCTCATCTGGACCGCGTCCGTCCTCAAGGGCGAGATCGCGGTGGAGCGTCCCGAGGTCGACCGCGGTGACGCCTGGGACCAGGCCGTCGCCCGCGGCAAGGCGATCGCCGACTCCAAGGTGCACGGGGCGGCCCCGGCCGCGTACCGCGCGCTGGAGATCATCGCCGCTGCCAAGAGCGGCGACCTGGGCGCCGGCTTCGACGCCGAGGACCAGGCCCTCGCGGACCTGATCATGGGCGGCGAGCTGCGCTCCGGGATCTACTCCTTCAACCTGGTCCAGAAGCGCGCCAAGCGCCCGGCCGGTGCCCCGGACAAGGCCCTGGCCCGTCCGGTCACCAAGGTCGGCGTGGTGGGCGCGGGCCTGATGGCCAGCCAGCTCGCCCTGCTCTTCCTGCGCCGCCTGGAGGTCCCGGTCGTCCTCACGGACATCGACCAGGAGCGGGTCGACAAGGGTGTGGGCTACGTCCAGGCCGAGATCGACAAGCTGCTCGGCAAGGGCCGCATCAACCAGGACAAGGCCAACCGCCTCAAGGCCCTGGTCTCCGGTGTGCTCGACAAGGCCGAGGGCTTCTCCGACGCCGACTTCATCATCGAGGCCGTCTTCGAGGAGATCGGCGTCAAGCAGCAGGTGTTCGCGGAGGTCGAGGCGGTCGCCCCGGCGCACGCGATCCTCGCCACGAACACCTCGTCCCTCTCGGTCACCGAGATGGCGTCGAAGCTCAAGAACCCCGAGCGGGTCGTCGGCTTCCACTTCTTCAACCCGGTCGCGATCCTCCCGCTCCTGGAGATCGTCCGCGGTGAGCAGACCGACGACGCCTCGCTGGCCACGGCCTTCGGTGTCGCCCGCAAGCTGAAGAAGACCGCGGTGCTGGTGAAGGACGCCCCGGCGTTCGTCGTCAACCGCATCCTCACCCGCTTCATGGGCGAGATCCAGAACATCATCGACGAGGGCACCCCGGTCGAGACGGCGGAGAAGGCCATCGAGCCCCTCGGCCTGCCGATGTCCCCGCTGGTGCTGCTGGAGCTGGTCGGCCCGGCCATCGGCCTGCATGTCTCCGAGACCCTGAACCGCGCTTTCCCGGAGCGCTTCACCGTCTCCGAGAACCTCGCCGCGGTCGTCAAGGCCGGAAAGCGCGGCTTCTACGTCTACGATTCCGGCAAGCCGGAGCTGGACCCCGAGGTCGCCGCACTGCTCAAGCAGGGCGACACCGTCCTGACGGAGGACCAGGTCCGTGACCGCGTCCTGGACGCGGTGGCGCAGGAGATCGGCCTGATGCTGGACGAGGGCGTCGTCGCCGAGCCCCAGGACATCGACCTCTGCCTGATCACCGGCGCGGGATGGCCCTTCCACCTGGGCGGCATCACGCCGTACCTGGACCGTGAGGGCGTCTCGGAGCGGGTCAACGGGAAGCGGTTCCTGGAGCCGGGCGTGGCGAGCGTCCCGGCGTGACACCACCACCGTGAACGCGGTGAGGGCCGTACGGGATCACTCCCGTACGGCCCTCACCGCTCCGGCCTCCGTGCTACCGGATGCCCTCTTCCTGCACGAACTCGCCCAGCCAGGCACGGAATTCCGGGCCGAGGTCCTCCCGCTCGCAGGCCAGCCGGACGACGGCACGCAGGTAGTCGCCACGATCCCCGGTGTCGTAGCGGCGACCGCCGAAGACCACCGCGTGCACGGGACCACCGAAAGTCGGATCGAGGGCCAACTGCCGCAGGGCGTCGGTCAGCTGGATCTCGCCACCACGGCCCGGCGCGGTCCTGCGCAGGATCTCGAAGATCTGCGGGGCGAGGACGTAGCGCCCGATCACGGCGAGATTGCTGGGCGCGGTGCCGGGTTCGGGCTTCTCCACGAGGTCGGTGACGACCAGGACGTCACCTGCCTCGTCGTCCGAGGGAGCGACAGCCGCGCATCCGTACAGGTGCGTGCGGTCGTCCTCGACCTCCATGAGCGCCACGACGCTGCCGCCGCGCTGCTCCTGGACCTCCAGCATCCGGGCGAGCAGCGACTCGCGCTCGTCGATCAGGTCGTCGCCGAGCAACACCGCGAACGGAGCGTCACCGACATGCGGTTCCGCGCAGAGGACCGCATGGCCCAGGCCGAGCGGGTTGCCCTGGCGCACGTAGTGGACATCGGCGAGTTCGCTCGACTCACGGACCTGGCGCAGTTTGCCGACGTCACCCTTCAGCTCCAGCAGGTGCTCCAGTTCGTAGGCACGGTCGAAGTGGTCCTCCAAGGCCCGCTTGTTACGACCGGTGACCATGAGCACGTCATCAAGTCCGCTGCGTACGGCCTCCGCCACCACGTACTCGATGGCGGGGCGATCCACGACCGGCAGCATCTCCTTGGGAGTCGCCTTGGTCGCGGGGAGGAATCGGGTGCCGAGACCTGCGGCCGGGATGACGGCCTTGCGGGTGCGGCGGTGGTGCGTAGGCATGAACGTGTACTCCACAGCGGACGGCGGATATGACGAGGTGAGGGGAGGATGCTCCGAGCCGACCCCGTGGCCGGGGGCCCGGGGCCGGAAGGAGGGGTGTCAGGCCTTGTCGGGGCTGACGGTGAAGGACAGCTCGTTGCCGGGCGTGAAGAAGACCCTCCCGCACGCCGGACCCTGCGTCGGGTGGTGCCAGCGCTGCGTGGGATAGACGTCGATCCGCTTGCGTTCCAGGATGTCGTCGAAGAAGCGCGCCAGCCGGATCCGCGGTTGGCCGGGTTCACGCTCCACGTAAAGGTCCCAGTCGTCGTGACCGCCCGACGAGGCGGCGACCACCCCGGCGAACGGCAGATGCGCCTCGAAGGCGCCGTCGTGTCCCACGGACACCTGGCCCGACACGGTGGCCCCGGCACTCCCCCTGCGGGGCACGGCCCTCAGCTGCAGCCCGAAGAGGCTGGTGCCCGGAGGAGCGACCAGGCTGCCGCGCACGAGCCAGCCCTCCGGCCCCACCAGCACGGTATGCACCTCGGCATGTTCCACGCGATGACGCACGAAGACCGACAGATGGCCGTCCGCGGTGCGGTAGGGCACGGGCCAGTACGCGGGGCCTTCCGGCGGGATCCGGCGGATCAGCAGTCCACCGGTGTGGACACCCTCCACGGCGAGCGGCTGGCGGCGGCCGTCGGGAAGCTCCAGTCCGATGTCGTAACGGCCCTCGGCGAGAACCGGCGGTTCGGCGGGGACCGTGTACACCGTCCGCACAGTGCCCGTCGCCTCGTCCACCGACGTCCCGAGAGCAGCCAGCCTGGCCAGCGGCGTCTCGGCCTTGCGCAGGGTGATGCACAGCGCGGGTGGCTCCGCGCCCGGGGGCAGCACGGCGCGGACCTCGATGGAGCCGTCACCGCGCACCAGTACCTCCGCCGGGACGACCGCCGGGACCGCGGCGGTGCGCTCCTTGGGTACGGAGGCCGCCACCTCCCGCAGGAACGTGTCGTAGCGGAAGGCGATGCGCTCGGCGCCGTAGAGAGGCGCCGAGGCGTAGGCGCCCTGGGACAGGTTCTCCCGCTCGGCCGGCTGTTCGATGAGGTAGCGCATCGCCTGGGCCATGGCCTCCTCGTCACCGACCGGGACCAGGATGCCGTTGCGGCCCGGGACCACGATCTCGCCCGGGCCGAAGGGCGCATCGGCCGCCAGAACCGGCAGCCCGTGGTGCATGGCCTCCACCAGGGTCAAGCCGAAGGACTCGCGGCGGGCCGCGCTCACCGCGAACGCGGCCTTGTCCCACTCCGCCGCGAGGTCGGGCTGCGCTCCCATGAGACGAATGGCGTCACTGAGCCCGTGCGCGTGCACGAGGTCCTGCAGCCGTGCGTGCTCGGGCCCGCGGCCGAAGATGCGCAGCCGCCACTGGGGGTGCTCGGGGGCCACCATGGCGAACGCGTTGATCAGCGTGTCGAAGCCCTTGCGCGGCACGAGCTGGCCCGCGGCCACGATCAGCGGCAGACCGCGCACAGGGGCGTGCCGGGCCGGCGGCGGCACGATGTTGCCGATGGCGGCGAGCGGGGGCGCCTGGTCGCCGAGCTGGCGCTGGTAGTTGTTCGCGTCGGCCTGGGTGAGGCAGACGACGCCGTCCATCTCGCGGTACAGCTCCAGTGTGCGTTCACGCAGCTCCTGGGAGGGCACCATCGAGCCTTCGTGGTCGATGACGACGCGCCCGTATCCGTGCCGTCCATGGGCTATGAGATACGCGGCGAGCGCCGGCCGGGCAGCGATCACGACATCGGCGTCGCACGTCCCGAGGTGACCGAGGATCAGGTCATCGACGGCCGGGGTGTAGTGGTCGGCCCAGCCGTCCTCTCGCGGCATGATCCGGGACGGTTTGCCGCCCTTGGTCTGCGCCGCCCCCTCGCGCCGGTCGGCCAGGTAGCGCAGGGTCACACCGCTGGACGGCGGGAAGGACGGCCGGTCCGCCGTACGGAAGACCGAGACGATCTCCACCTCGTGGTGGACCGCCAGCGCGGAGGCCAGACTGCTGGTCGCCCGCGGCACCCCGCCGAAATTGTCGAAGCTGTGGAGCAGGAAGGAGATCCGCACAAGTGTCCTTCGGGGAAGTGGAGGTCCGTGAGGGCCGCTGTCAGTGATGCTCGGTCATCACGAGCGAGAGTTCGTTGTCGGCGGTGAAGTAGGGGCGCAGTCCGACGACGGCACGGCCGACGTCGGGGCCGAACAGGCCCGTCGGCTCCTCCCGCACCAGCTCCGGGAAGCGCTGCACATCACGCCGCACCACCTGGTCGTCGGCGATGCGTGCCACTCTGACCGGCTCGCTGCCGCTGCCGTCGGTGAGCAGCACGTCCCAGTTCTCTCGCATGAGCAGCCGGGCCCTCATGGCCTCGTCCATGTCCAGCTCCGCGCCGAACCAGCCGCTTTCGTAGCGCACCCGACCGGCTGCCAGCGTGCGCGCGGGCTCCTGCCGCCGACGCAGCAGCAACGACAGCTCGCCACCGAACTGCCACTCCCCCTGCAGCCAGCCCGTCAGCCACAGGCTCGTGTCGCTGTAGTCGACGGTCACCAGTTCGGCGTGGTTCGTCCGGGACCATACGCGCAGGCGCAGATAGCCGCCCTCGGTCGCGTACGGCAGCACCCAGTGGAAGTGATCCAGGTCGCTCAGGTGTCCGACGTCGCGTGCCCCGCCGAGCGTGCACCGGCCGTAGCGCAGGCGGCTCTCCTTGCCCTTGCCGTCCACCACGTGGAGATCCGCGCGGCCCTCGCCCAGCACGGCCAGCGCGCGAGCGTCGATGCGGGCCGACGTCCCCCCGCTCTCGACGGCGAAGTCGACCACTTCCTTGCGGCCCTTGCCCTGCTCCTTGACGCGCACGGTGCGGGCGCCGGAGACGCCGCGCAAAGTGACCTCCCACGCACCGTTCGGCAGCACCCGGCAGTCGGCGGTGGGACGGGGGCGGTCCTCGGCAGGGGCGCCGCCGCCCGCGCGCCGCCGCTGGCCCCATCGGCCGCGCACCCCGGCCTTGACCGCCCTGAGCAGTTCCTCGTACGCGTCGCCGACCTGCTCCATGCCTGCGGACCGTGCGGTCCGCAGGGCCTGGGTCCGGTGCGCGGAGCGCAGCCGCTCGTCCGCCATGTAGCGCTCCAGGGCGCGGGCTGTGGCATGGACGTCACCGACCGGCACCAGCAGCCCGCCGTGGCCCTCGGCGAGGACCTCGGGAGCTCCGCACGGCACTTCCGTGGCGACCACGGGTGTGGCCTGAGCCAGCGCCTCCACCACCGGCCGAGCGCTGTCCATGCGCTCCGCGGTCACCAGGGCGATGTCGGCGTCGTAGAAGTCCTCTTCGCCGGCTTCTCGGTCGAACAGCAGCACATGGTCGTGGAGTCCCAGCGCGGTGACCAGTTCGCGGGTCTCACGGCGCAGCGGCCCGGTGCCGAACACCCTCAGTTCCCAGCCCGGTTGAGCCGTACGGGTCCGGGCGAAGGCGTGCAGCGCCACGTCGACGCGCCGGTGCGAGACCAGCCGCCCGGCGCTGATCACCACACCCGTCGTGGCTTTGTCCGGGCTCTCGGTCAGCAGCACCGGCTCTGCGATGTGGCGCACCTCGACGCCGGCGGCACCCAGCGCTCGGTACTCGGGTGCGGCGGCGTCGCCCTGGGTGAGCGGGACGACCGCGTCCAGTTCGCGGTAGAGCTCCGCCCATCGGGCGCGCACCGACTCGGGCAGCCGCTCGACGGGTGCCGGCTGGCGGGCGATACGCCGCGCGTGGGGTACGCGGCACTGAGCCAGCACCGCGCCGAGGGCGGAGCTGAGGGCGACCACCGCGTCGGCGCCGCTCGCGGACAGGTGCTTCTGGAGTCTTCCGTCGTCGGCGCGGTTGTAGCGCCGGAACTCGGGGTCGCCGGCGATGACGAGCTGTGAGGTGTTCTCGTCGTCCCGGTCGCCTGCCGCGACGGAGGGAGCCAGGGCCACGACGGCGACGTTTCCGGGGAGCCGCACCGCCGGGTGCGGTGCGGCGGCGCCTCGCACGGTGACGACGGTGACCCGGTGCCTGGCGACGAGGGACTGGGCGAGCCGGGCGGCCGCCCGCGCGCCGATGGAATCGGTGGCCAGGGTATGGACCAGGATCTCGATGTTCATGGCTCAGGTCGCCGTCTTCTCGTACGGGCTCGGCACCGGGTAGAAGGCCTCGAGGAATCGGTGGAGCAGTTGGCTCTGGTGCTCGATCTCGGCGGGGTCGCTCGCGGAGTCGTTGAGGCAGAAGGTGTCCCGGTCCCGGCGCAGCAGCAGCAGTTCCAGCTTGTGCTCCAGCTCGGGGTCGTCCAGCGCGAAGTAGCCGTACCGGAGGTCCCCGGGCAGGCTGCACCCGGAGTAGTAGCTGTAGTAGTGGTGCAGCGAGGAGGCTATGGACAGGTCGGAGATACTCCGCACGGGGCTGGCGGAGGTGCCCCGGTGCTCCTCGGGGAAGTCCCGTTCGATGGCGGCGAGGATGTCCCGGTTCAGGGCGTACGGCACATGCTTCATCTTCTGCACGAGCGTGCGGCCGAACCGCTCCTGGATGAGCCGGCGGTTGTTCTTCGCGGCGACCGAGGTGGGCACCTCGTCGGGCTCCGGGGGGCCGTAGGGGACCTGTGCCGGGGACGGGAAGAACTTGGCGATGCCGTTCGGGTGGAAGAACGCGGAGGGCGTGAGGGTCCGCCCGATGAACATGTCGTCGTTGAAGTAGACGAAATGGCGCGACAGTCCGGGTATGTGGTGCAGCCTGGACTCGATCGCATGGCTGTTGAAGGTGGGCAGGTGCGACGGGTCGTCGAAGATCTCCCGGTGGTCCACCACGCGGGCCCTGCCGTCGCCGGCGTCCCACCAGTGCGGGGTCTGCTGGTCGGTGACGATGTAGATGTTCCGCACCCACGGCATGAACATCCGCACCGAGCGAAGGCTGTACTTCAGCTCGTCGCGGGAAACGTAACGGGCCAGGCTTGCCGCCTCCGCGTGGAAGACCTCACCGCGGCTCTCGGCGCGGCGCCGTTGCCAGGCCGGGTCGTCGCCGTCCACCCAGGTGTACACGACGTCGATGGGGAAGGGGTGCTCGTCGGGGAAGGGGATGTCCAGTTCGGGGCGGGTGCGTGTCGGGCGCAGCGGCGGCACCTCGGACCCGTGCACCCGGCCCACGAGCCTGGTCATCTGCTCCCCGGGCACGACGAGCTGCCGGCGGCCGAGGGAGACGTGCTCGCTCGCGCGGTTACGGCGGGGGGCGACCAGACGGTCGACTCCTTGGCCGGGCACGCTCTCCTCGGGTTCCCAGAACTCGATGTCACAGCCGGTATCGGCACCGTGCGTCAGGTGCCCTTCCTCCGTGGTGCGGAACCAGAAGGCACGCACGACGGACAGGCCGTCCGCCCGTTCCCAGGTCTTGTCCGACGAGCCGTCCCACGCGCCGTCGCCGGGGGCCGTCCCGGCCTTGGGGCGGGCGAGGTAGCCCCTGCTGTCGGACAGGCGGGCGCGTAGCGCCGCCAGCGCCTGGGGTCGTCGACGCGCGTCGACTCCGACCGCGGAGGCGGTGTCGTCGAGGCCCGGCACCGCGAACCAGTCGATCCGCTCGGCCTCCAGGGCGCGACGGACTTCCAGGTTGTTCAGCTCACGCGCGGCGAGCGGCGTGAGACGGTCGTGCACCAGGGCGACACGCGTGTGCATGTCCACGACGACCTGCCGCTCCGCACGGCTCCTGCGCAGCTGCGCGGGCGTGGGCTCCGGGCGAGGGCCGGTACCCCAGGTCTCGCCAGCCGTTTCACGACTGGAGGTGTCAAACACGCGGTTCACTTTCGTTACGGGGGACGGATTCCGCGGCGGGGAGCGGGTCGCTCACCCTCCGATTTCGGCCTTCTGCGACCGGCTCACGTCGCGGTACTCGTCCGCGTCCACGCGCTCGAAGCGGCTGGGGACGGGGAAGTAGGCGTCGAGGAAGTTCCTGACCATGCGCTCCTGGGCCTCCGGATCGGGATGCTCGACGGTGTCGTTCAGGCAGAACGTGTCGAAGTTCCGATGCGCGAGGAGGCTGTCCAGACGGCGCCGGGCCTGGTCGGCGGCCAGGTCGATGTACTGGTAGCGGATGTTCCCGGCGGTCGTACGGCCGGTGTGGAAGCCGTAGTAGTGATGCAGGGACGAGGCGATCGGGACGTCCTCGGGGGACCGGAAGCGGGAGTGCTGGGTGCGGTGGTGCTCCTCGCCGTAGACCAGCTCGATGTCGTCGAGGATGCTGCGGCGCAGCGGGTGCGGGGTGTGCTTCATCTTCTGGGCGATACGGGTGCCGAAGGACCGCTCGATCAGTGCCCGGCTGTTCTTGCCCGCCGCGTTCACCGGCAGGTCGTCCGTGTCCGAGGGGCCGCTCGGTATGAGTGCCTTGGACTGGAAGAACTTGGTAAGGCCGTTGGTGTGGAAGAAGCGTTCGGCGCCGAGGGGGCGGCCGAAGAACACGTCGTCGTTGAGGTAGAGGAAGTGCTCGGACAGGCCGTCGATGTGGTGCAGCTGGCTTTCGATGGCGTGGGAGTTGAATGTGGGCAGGGCGGAGGGGTCCGAGAAGATCTCGCGGTGGTCGACGACCTGGATGCCCGGCGCTTCGGTGTCGAGCCAGCTGGGCACCTGTCCGGCGGTGACCAGGTAGACGGTGCGGACCCAGGGTGCGTACTGGTGCAGGGAGCGCAGGGAGTAGCGCAGTTCGTCGCGGCTGGTGAAGCGCGCGTCGTTGGCCGCCTGGGCGTGCAGGGCCTGAGGCGGGGCGCCCATCCGTCCCGAGCGGACGGCGTCGCGTTCGGCGCTCCACCTGGGGTCGGAGTCGTCGACCCAGGTGTAGACGACGTCGATGGGGAAGAGGTGGTCCTCTGCCAGGGGTTGGGTGAATTCGGCTACGGTACGCGCGCTACCGGTGGAGTAGGCGCCGGGCACCAGGGCGAACAGGGCCTGCGGCACGGTGTGGCGTGTCGCGCCGACCGGCACCTCGTCGACCACCCGGTTGGGGCGGGGCGCCTCCAACCGACCCTGCCGTTCCGCCCAGAACTCCAGGTCACAACCCTGATCAGCGCCGAAGACGAGCTCCTGCGTCGGGTCGGTGACATACCAGGCGACGCGGAGGGCGTCGTGCCTGCGCAGCTGGCGCCAGGACTTGTCGTCGTCGCCGGGTCGCATGGCCGACTCCGACGCGGTGGCCGCGCCCACGTATCCCGGTGTCTGTCCGAAGGCGATCTGGAGCAGTTCCTCCGCCGACTCGCGCTGCCCGGCGGGCACCGCGACCGTCGGAACGTCCTTCGTGGCACCGCGGATACAGAAGTAGTCGATGCCCCCGGCCTCCAGGGCGGCGACGAGGATGTGCAGATTGCGCGCCCGGGCCGCCCACGCCGTGGCGCCCTCCACGAGCAGGGCGTGCACGTGACGGCCCTTGACGCGCACCACCCGGCGCATGGAGGCCGCGCTGTGCCGGGGGGAGCTGCGGCGGCCGCCCATCGCCCAGACGACCGTCGCCGAACGGATGGCGTCGACGGAGGTGAACGAGGACTTCACGGCCGAGCGCAACGGGGCCGGCACCTTGCGGACGATGCCCCTGCGCGCCCCCGCCGGCACGACGGACCGGTACGCCGAGACCAGCGATCCCGCCTCCGGATTTCCGGAACCGACCACGAGGCATCCACCACCCACGCCACTGCGGTCCAGCGTCTGCCGCGGCCAGGCACCACCTCGTGCCCGGACGACCGACGGTACGAGACCGAAACCTGTCATTTGCCATCACGACCGCCCCACTGGACAGTCACACCTGCTCACTCGCGAGCAAGTCACAGAACCTTCACATAAAGAATCGATCAGTGTCCAGCCAAAAAAGCGGACATATCCGGCGTTCACCCGTGAGGAATCCCACCGAGAACTCGTACAACCTTTTACGACTTCACGAGAACGGAACATGGAATCGAGGTGACGTGCCGGTGAAGTCGACGTTCCGGGAGATGCCGTCAGCCCGGTTCCGCAAGGTGCTTTCAGGCCAGTTCCGAAAGGTGCTGTCAGGTCACAGCCGGCGCCAGTGCGGCGAGAGCGTGAGCCCCGGACCCGCTTCCTGCCGGGCGACGGACACCGCCCCGTCCTGCCCGCGAACCGCCACGACGACGCGGCCCTGGCCGTCGAGGGCGAGCGTGGGATCACCGACGCACTTCTCGGTGGTGTCCGACCACCAGACCCCGCCCTGTTCCCCCTCGGTGGTGCAGACCCCGATCAGCAAGGTGTCGCCTGCCCCGCGCTGCGCGAGAACCGTGCAGTCGTAGCCGTCGAGCGGGGTGCGCAACGCCACGAGGGCGCCGTCCCCGGGGTACCCGCCCACCGGCACGGGCCAGGCGCCCGCCCGGTAGGAGACGACCCCTGCCGTGTTCGCGTCGGTCCAGTAATAGGTGAGGCGGTCGGGCGCCGTCTCCAGCGCCGCCACTGAACCCTCCAGAGCGTAGAACTGCAGGGGCGCCAGGGTGAGCCGCAGCGGGCCGTCCGGATCATCCTGACGCCACTGCTGCGCCCCGCGGTCACTGGGCGCGAAGACCTCGACGAGCCCGCTCGATGTCACCGACGGCACGAGGTCGGCGGCGAGCCCGGCCCCTTTGAGGTCCTGCCAGGCCCCCCACTTACCGCCCTTCTCCTCACGGCGCATCTGCAGTCCTCGACCCGCGTTGCGCGCGAAGACGAAGACCGTCCCCTTGGCATCGACGGCCCCGGCCGGCGCGCCGACCTGCCGGCCCGCCTCCCGGTCCCGGTGGAAATTGCCGAGGGAGCGCCATTCGGTGACGGGACGACCGGTCTGGTACTGGACGGCATGCACGAAGTCCACGCTCGGCCCGTCGGCGCCATGACGCTCGCGCCGCCCGAGGAGATGCACGTACGAGTCGGCGCCCTGAACGACGGTGATGTCCGTCAGGTCCGCGACCGGCACGAAGTCCGGGCCGTCCCACCGGTCCCCGCCAGGCCTCCGCTGCGTCCAGCGCAACAGGCCGCCGTCCGTGCGGGCGTAGAGGGTGAGCCTGCCGTCCTTGCCGAGCGGCATCCAGCGGCCACGCGGCGTTCCGCGGACCTCGTGGCGCGCGGGCGACGGCGCGAGGGCGGGGGCACTGCTCGCGGAGTCCGATCCTCTTCTCCGCACGACCAGTAACACCCTCTCCGCTTCACCGGTTCTTCATCCTGCCCACACGGGGCCGACAACATCATATGCTCAGCGTCGATTCGCCCGATCCAGGCCGTTGCCCCCAGCTCCGGCCTGCGACATCCACAGCCCCGTCACCCGCGATCAACTCGACCCGGCCCGCTCGGCGGTGCGGACTGTGCGGGTCGCACTTCGGGGACCGGAACACCCATGCGCACGATCCTCTGTTCTATAGTGCACGCTCAGTCATGCACACACGGACCGGCCACACCCCCCACCCGAGTCCCACGCGATCCACGGCCCACCCGGGCCACGAGATGTGAGGACTCGACAACCATGAGTCACGAAGCCATGTCCCAGGGCACGCACGGAGGCCGTTCGGCGTCTCACGGCGGTGGAGGCAAGCGCGGACGAGGCACTCGTAAGCGCCGCCGCGGCCTCAAGATCACTCTCGGGGTACTGGTCGTCGCCCTGCTCGCGGGCGGCGGCACCGCGTACTGGATGTACCAGGACCTCGACGGCAACATCAAGGGCGTCGACATCGACGAGGCGCTCGGTCAGGACCGCCCCGAGAAGCTCCCCACCGCCGGGCAGAACCTGCTCGTCCTCGGCTCCGACTCGCGCGCCGGGGCGGAGAACAAGGAGCTGGGCGGGGGCGGTGACGTCAGCGGGGGACGGTCCGACACCACGATGGTGGTGCACATACCCGAGGGCCGGTCCGAGGCCGTCGCCGTGTCCATTCCGCGCGACACCCTGGTGACCCGGCCGACGTGCACGACGGCCGACGGCTCGGAGCTGCCCGAGAAGAAGCGCGAGATGTTCAACGCCGTTTACTCCCTCGCGGGCCCGGCCTGCGTGGTGAAGACGGTGGAGAAGATGTCCGGGGTCCGCATCGACCACTACATGGAGATCAACTTCGCCGGCTTCAAGGACCTGGTCGACGCGATCGGCGGCGTCACTGTCGACGTCGAGGAGCCGATCCACGACAAGGCGTCCGGGCTCGACCTGACGGCAGGTGAGCACAAGCTGGACGGCACCGAGTCCCTCGCCTACGTGCGGACCCGGCACGGCGTGGGCGACGGCAGCGACCTGGGCCGGATCGGGCTCCAGCAGCAGTTCCTGATGGCACTCCTGAAGGAGATCAAGTCGCAGGACCTGCTGGGCAGTCCGGCGACCACGTACAAGATCGCGAACTCCGCCACCAAGTCGCTCACCACCGACGAGGGGCTCGCCTCGCTGACCTCTCTCAGTGAGTTCGCCCGCTCGATGAACGGCGTCGATCCCTCCACCATGGAGACGATCATGCTCCCGGTCGCCTACGACAAGCAGGATCCGAACCGTGTGGTGGCATCCGAACCGCAGGCGGGCGACCTCTGGAAGGCGATCCGGACGGACGGCACGATTCCCGAGTCCGCCAAGAGGTCTCCGGCCACCGGGGGCTGACCTGGCATCCTGCGGGGATGACCGGTGAACAGCAGACCCTGGTGATCGTCGACGCCGCGAACGTGGTCGGGTCCGTCCCGGACGGTTGGTGGCGGGACCGGCGCGGCGCCGCCGAGCGGCTGCGGGACTCGCTCGTCCCGTACGCCGCCGAGGGGCTGCCCGGGGACCCCGGCCCGGTCGAACTCGTCCTGGTCGTGGAGGGTGCGGCCCGGGGAGTCGTATCCGTACCGGAAGTACGCGTGGAGGCGGCGCCCGGCAGCGGGGACGACCTGATCGCCTCCCTCGCGGCCGCCGCCCAGGGTCTGCGGCCCTGCGTCGTGGTCACGGCCGACCGCGGACTGCGGCAGCGGGCCGAGGCCTGCGGCGCCCGCTGCACGGGGCCGCGCACGGTGCGGCCGCTGCCGCCGTCAGGACGTGGCTGAGCAGGTCAACGCGCTTTCCCCATACGGCTGTTACGGCGCCCGTACACGAAGTAGATGATCACTCCGAGCGCCATCCAGATCCCGAAGCGGAGCCAGGTCTCCGCCGGGAGGTTCAGCATCAGCCAGACCGAGGCGGCCACCGAGACGATCGGGAGCAGCGGCACCCACGGGGTGCGGAAGGCCCGGTGCAGGTCGGGGCGGGTGCGGCGCAGGACGATGACGCCGAGGGCCACCACCACGAACGCGAAGAGCGTGCCGATGTTCACCAGGGTGGCCAGCTCGTTGATGCTCGTGAAGCCGGCCACGATCGCGATGACCACACCGAGCAGGATCGTGGGCCGGTACGGGGTGCCGAAGCGAGGGTGGGTCTTCGAGAAGAACCTGGGGAGCAGTCCGTCGCGGCTCATCGCGAAGAACACCCGGGTCTGGCCGAGCAGCAGGATCATGCAGACCGTGGTGAGACCGACCGCCGCGCCGAAGCTGATGACACCCGCGTAGAAGGGGTGCCCGACGGCCTTGAACGCGTCGGCCAGCGGGGCGCTGACGGACAGTTCGGAATAATGCTGCATACCGGTGACGACGATCGACACGGCGACGTAGAGCAGGGTGCAGATGACGAGCGAGGCGAGGATGCCGCGCGGCATGTCTCGCTGCGGCAGCTTGGTCTCCTCAGCCGCGGTGGCCACGACGTCGAAGCCGATGAAGGCGAAGAAGACGATGGAGGCGGCGGTGAAGATGCCCATGACGCCGTAGTTCGTCGGTTCGTAGCCGAAGATCAGCTGGACCAGCGGCGCGTCCAGGCCGGATCCCGAGGGCTGCTTCTCGGCATCGGGGATGAAGGGTGAGTAGTTGGCCGACTTGATGAAGAACAGGCCGGCGACGATCACGATGCCCACGACCACCAGCTTGATGATGACGACCACCGTGGTCACCCGGGCGGAGAGCTTCATCCCGAGTACCAGGATCACGGTCAGGATCAGCACCAGGACGAACGCCAGGATGTCGAAGCCGAAGCCGCTCGCCACGTCCGGGCCGGAGAGCCCGTCGGGCATGCTCCAGCCGACGTTGTCCAGGAGCGAGCGGACGTAGCCGGACCAGCCGACCGCCACCACCGCGGTGCCCAGGGCGAATTCCAGCACCAGGTCCCAGCCGATGATCCATGCCACGAGCTCGCCCAGGGAGGCGTACGAGAAGGTGTACGCCGATCCTGCCACCGGGACGGTCGAGGCGAATTCGGCATAGCAGAGGGCCGCGAGCGCGCAGACGACGCCCGCGGCGACGAAGGCGAGGGCTGTGGCGGGGCCGGCCGTCTCCTTGGCGACCTTGCCCGTGAGGACGAAGATGCCGGTGCCGATGATGACACCCACGCCGAAGACCGTGAGGTCCACCGCGGAGAGCGACTTCTTGAGGGAGTGCTCCGGCTCTTCGGTATCGCGGATGGACTGTTCGACCGTCTTGGTCCTGAACAGTCCCTTCCCGCTGGGGGGCGTGTCCTGCTGCGTGCTCACCGGCGTACCTCCACGCACTCGTCGTGCACGCCATGATTCGGAAGCAGCCCTCTCGGCACGCCCCCTACGCCCCGGTTTCACGCGAATGGGCCGGTCGGACCACCCGAGTGGGGTGGGCGGCCGGCCCAGGTGCGCGCGGGTGGATCAGTCGCCTACGGTCTGCTCCGCGGCGTGGCTCTCGTAGCGTCCGTCGAGCTTGGCGACCAGGCCGGTGACCTGGCGGGCGATGTCCGGCGCGGTCAGCCCGATCTCGGCCATGACCTCCCCCCGCGAGGCGTGGTCGAGGAAGACCGGCGGGATACCGAAGTCGCGCAGCGGTACGTCGACGTCGGCGTCGCGCAGCGCCTGGGCGACGGCGGAGCCGACACCGCCGGCCCTGCTGTTGTCCTCGACGGTGACGACGACCCGGTGCTCCGCGGCGAGCGGGGCGAGCGCCTCGTCGACGGGCTTGACCCAGCGGGGGTCCACCACGGTCGTGGAGATGCCCTGGGCGTCCAGCAGCGCGGCGATCTCCAGGCACATCGGGGCGAGAGCACCGACGGAGACCAGGAGGACGTCCGGTGTGTCCGTACCCGCCGTACGCAGGATGTCCATGCCGCCCGCCGTGCCCACGGCCTTGACCGCGGGGCCGACGGCACCCTTGGAGAAGCGGACGACGGTGGGCGCGTCGTCCACGGCGACGGCCTCGCGCAGCTGGGCGCGGACCTGGTCGGCGTCGCGCGGGGCGGCGATGCGCAGGGTCGGCACGCACTGCAGGATCGACATGTCCCACATGCCGTTGTGCGAGGCGCCGTCCGTGCCCGTGACGCCGGCCCGGTCAAGGACGAAGGTCACTCCGCACTTGTGCAGGGCGACGTCCATCAGGACCTGGTCGAAGGCGCGGTTCAGGAAGGTGGCGTAGACCGCGAAGACGGGGTGCAGCCCACCGGTGGCCAGACCCGCCGCGGAGACCGCGCCGTGCTGCTCGGCGATCCCGACGTCGTAGATCCGGTCCGGGAAGGCCGCCTCGAACTTGCCGAGGCCGACGGGCTGGAGCATGGCCGCCGTGATGGCGACGATGTCCTCCCGCTCGTGGCCCAGCTTGACCATCTCCTCGCCGAAGACCGAGGTCCAGTCGAGGCCGGAGGTGGAGATGGGCAGTCCGGTGTCCGGGTGGATCTTGCCGACGGCGTGGAAGCGGTCCGCCTCGTCCTCGAGAGCGGGGGTGTAACCGCGGCCCTTTTCCGTCAGGCAGTGCACGATGACCGGGCCGCCGAAGCGCTTCGCCCGCTGGAGCGCGGACTCCAGGGCCTCGATGTCGTGGCCGTCGATCGGGCCGACGTACTTGAGGCCGAGGTCCTCGAACATGCCCTGCGGGGCGATGAAGTCCTTGAGGCCCTTCTTGGCGCCGTGCAGGGTCTCGTAGAGCGGCCTGCCCACGACGGGCGTGCGCTCCAGGATGTCCTTGCCGCGGGCCAGGAAACGCTCGTACCCGTCGGTGGTGCGCAGGGTGGCGAGGTGGTTCGCGAGTCCGCCGATGGTCGGGGCGTACGAGCGCTCGTTGTCGTTGACGACGATGACGAGGGGGCGGTCCTTGGCGGCGGCGATGTTGTTCAGCGCCTCCCAGGCCATACCGCCGGTGAGCGCGCCGTCGCCGATGACCGCGACGACGTGGTCGTCCTTCTTCAGGAGCTCGTTGGCCTTGGCGAGGCCGTCGGCCCAGCCGAGCACCGTCGAGGCGTGCGAGTTCTCGATGACGTCGTGCTCGGACTCGGCGCGGGAGGGGTATCCGGAGAGTCCGCCCTTGCTCTTGAGCTTCGAGAAGTCCTGCCGACCGGTGAGCAGCTTGTGCACATAACTCTGGTGGCCGGTGTCGAAGAGGACCTTGTCCTGCGGGGACTCGAAGACCCGGTGCAGGGCGATGGTCAGCTCCACCACGCCCAGGTTCGGGCCCAGGTGCCCGCCGGTCTTGGCCACCTCCTCGACGAGGAAGGTGCGGATCTCGCCGGCGAGCTGGTCGAGCTGCTCGAGGCCGAGCCGGTCCAGGTCGCGCGGTCCCCTGATGCGGGTCAGCAGGTCCACCCGTGCCTCCTTGCTTGTGAGCTGGTCGAGCGTGTCGATCCGATGAGTCTAATGTTCCATCGGCGGCCCCGGTCATCGGGCGGCGCATTCCGTTGCACCGCGCCAGGCCGTGCCGGACGCGCGGATGCCCGGCACCGCGAGGATGCCGGGCACATGTGCGCAGGTGCGACGGTCAGGCGCGGCCCGCGGTCTTCTGTGTCTTGCGGGTGATGGAGTCGATGACGACCGTGATGAGAAGAACAGCGCCGGTGATCATGTAGTTGATCGGTGTGGCGATGCCTTCCAGTGCGAGGCCGTACTGGATCGAGACGATCACCATGACGCCGAGCAGCGCGTTCCAGGTGCGTCCCCGGCCGCCGAAGAGGCTGGTGCCGCCGATGACGGCCGCGGCGATGACGTTCATCAGGAGGTCACCGGCACCGGAGCCCTGGTTGGCCGCCGCGATCTTGGAGGCCCAGAACAGGCCGCCGATGGCCGCGAAGGTGCCGGCGATGGCGAAGACCGAGACCCGGATCGCGGTGACGTTGATGCCCGCGCGCCGGGAGGCCTCGACGCTGCCGCCGAGCGCGAAGATCTTGCGCCCGTAGGAGGTGCGGCGCAGGACGAAGTCCGTACCGACCAGGACGATCAGGAAGAGGACCAGGGCCAGCGGGAGACCGCGGTACTGGTTGAACATGAACGCCGCGCCGAAGGCGAACACCGTGAGGACGACGGTGCGGATCACGATGTCGACGAGCGGCCGCGAGGGGATTCCGGCGGCCTCACGCCGGCGGGTGTCCAGGAACGCGGAGAGGAAGTAGGCGATCACCGCGACGGCGGCGAGGCTGTAGGCGGCGGCGACGTCCGAGAAGTAGTACGTGGTCAGGCTGCCCACCACGCCGTCGCTGTCCAGGTTGATCGTGCCCGTGTCACCGAGCAGCTGGAGCATGAAGCCAAGCCAGAACAGCAGACCGGCGAGGGTGACGGCGAACGCCGGTGCGCCGATCCGCGCGAAGAAGAAGCCGTGGATGGCCCCGATGACCGCGCCGCTGACGATGGCGACGAGTATGGCGAGCCACTCGTTCATGCCGTGCGTGACGCTGAGCACGGCGACGACGGCGCCCGAGACCCCGCTGACCGAGCCGACCGAGAGGTCGATCTCGCCGAGCAGCAGCACGAAGATGATGCCGACGGCCATCATGCCGGTGGCCACCATCGTCACGGCGATGTCGCTGATGTTCTTCGCCGAGAGGAACTCGGAGTTCAGGCTCTGGAAGACCACGCAGATGATGATCAGGCCGATGATCACGGGGATCGAGCCGAGGTCACCACCGCGCATCTTGCGCTTGAACTCGGTGAGGTAGCCGCCGAGGCCCTGTTCGCGCACGAGGAGCCGGGGGTCCACCACGGTGTCGGCGCCCTGGGCCGCCTCCGGGTTGACCACTGCGGTGGACGTCTTGTCGGTTGTCACTTCTGAGCCTCCGCGTTGCGCGCCGCACGACGGGTCACGGCGTTCTCCGTGGCGCCCGTGATGGCGGAGATGATCTCTTCCTGCGAGGTGGTCTTCACGTCGAAGACCCCGTTGTTCCGGCCGAGCCGGAGCACGGCGACCTTGTCGGCGACGGCCTTCACATCGGCCATGTTGTGGCTGATGAGGACGACCGCGTGGCCCCGCTCGCGCAACCGCTCGACGAGGTCGAGGACCTGCGCGGTCTGCTCGACGCCGAGCGCGGCCGTGGGCTCGTCGAGGATGACGAGCTTGGGCTCGCCCAGCATCGAGCGGGCGATGGCGACGGTCTGGCGCTGACCGCCGGAGAGCGACGCGATCGGGATGCGGACGCTGGGAATGCGGATCGACAGCGTGCTCAGGAGCTCGCGGGAACGCCGCTCCATCTCGACCTCGTCGAGGATCCCGAACTTGCGGAGCTCCCGGCCGAGGTACAGGTTGCCGACGACATCGATGTTGTCGCAGAGCGCGAGGTCCTGGTAGACGGTCGCGATCCCCAGGTTCTGGGCGTCGTGCGGCTTGTTGATCGGGACCGTCCGGCCGTCCCACTCGATGACTCCGTCATCGATGGGGTGGACCCCGGCGATCGTCTTGACCAGCGTTGATTTACCGGCGCCGTTGTCACCCACCAGGGCGACCACCTCACCGGCGTGGACCTCAAGCTCTACGTCGGTGAGCGCCTGGACGGCACCGAATCGCTTGGAGACCCCTCGCAACGCCAACACGGGCGTAGCGGACACGTGAACCATCTCCTTCGCCGCCTGACCCGGCGGGGATACCGCGCCTGGGGGAAGGCACGGTGGTTTGAGCAGAAGTATGAAAAGGGTGGGCACGTAGCGTTCCGCCCGGCGCCCCGCCCGGCAGCGGGACAGTTGGTGGGCGAGGCACCGGACAGGCTTCGTGCAGCGGGCCTAGGGCGTGTTTCGAAAGTAGCGCCGTCCGCCCGAAGGGCGAGCCTGGCGGCGTCTGGTGCGTGCGATCGCAAGGCGGAGGTTCGCCCCGATACTGGATGTATCGGGGTGATCCCGACAACGCGGCGAGCGTGCGTGCCAGGCGTCGCCAGGCAGGCGGGACTTTCGAAACACGCCCTAGCGGGACCGGCCGAGGTGGCCGGTCCCGCCTGCGGCCTACTGGAGTCCGGCGGCGGTGCAGGCGGCCTTGTACTTGGCCGTGCAGATCTCGTCGAGCGTGTAGATGCCGTCCTTGATGACGGTGTCCTTGATGTTGGCCTTGGTCAGCGAGACGACCGGGACGAGCACGGTGGCGATGCCCTTCGTGCCGGCGTTGTCGACCTTGGACGTGGCGATGGTGTCGAGCTTCTCGCCCTTGGCGAGCGCGACGGCCATCTCCGCGGCGACGATGCCCTCCTGCGGGTAGGGCTTGTAGACGCTCATGAACTGCTCACCGGTGATGATGCGCTGGACACCGGCGAGTTCGGCGTCCTGACCCGTGACCGGCGGGAGCTTGGAGACACCGGCGGACTTGAGGGCCTGGATGATGCCGCCCGCCATGCCGTCGTTGGCGGAGTAGACGCCGGCGATCTTGTCCTTGCCGAGGGCCGTGATCGCGCCCTCCATGTTGGCGTTGGCGTTCTCCGGCTTCCACTCCTTGGTGTCGTACTCCTTGCCGTACGTCACCTTGCCGTCGAGGACCGACTTGGCGCCCTTCTTGAAGAGCGCGGCGTTCGGGTCGGTGATCGCGCCGTTCATCATCACGACGGTGGGCTTGGCGGCGTCGCCCAGGGCCTCCAGCAGGGCCGTGCCCTGCACGCGGCCGACCTCTTCGTTGTCGAAGGAGGTGTAGGCGTCGATCGGGCCCTCGGCGAGACGGTCGAAGGCGACGACGGGGATGCCCTCGTCCTTGGCCTTCTTCACGCTGTTCTCGATGGCCTTGGCGTCGACGGCGTCAAGGATGAGCGCGTCGACCTTGTTCGTGATCATGGTGTCGACCTGCTGCGCCTGCAGCGTGGCGTCCTGCTTGGCGTTGGCGTAGACGACCTCCGCCTTGCCGCCGGTGAGCTCGCCGACCTTCTTCTCGATGATCGGCTTGTCGAACTTCTCGTAGCGGGCCGTGACGTTCTCCGGAAGGAGCAGACCGATCTTGAGGTCGTCGCCCTTCTTGGCCGGAGCCGACTCCGAACCGGTCTTGTCGCCCGCTTCCTTGGCACTGCCGCAAGCAGCGAGCGAGACGGCCATGGTGGTGGCGGCAACGGCAACGGCGGCACGACGCATACGCGTGTTCATTTCGAACCTCCCTGACGAGGCCGCGACGTTGCGGCCGAGGTGGCTGGAAGTCAACTCGGCCGCAGGGGCGGCGTCAAGGAGTAAATTCTTAACGAGATGACAACGGTGCCATTCGTTATCTAAGTGAAGGCAGGAGTGGCGGCAGGGAGGGTGCTCTCCAAAAGGGTCGAATCCCCCATCTCGCTGAGCACGAGGGCCAGCGCGCCCAGCACCTCGGCCCGTCCTCCGAGCGCTCCGGGGAGCACGGAGAGCTGTCGCGCGGCACTGGGAATGGCATAGCGCGAGACCGAGTCGCGAATGGGCGCCAGCACCAGCTCGCCCGCCTCCGCGAGGGATCCGCCCAGGACCACCCGGCTCGGGTTGAGCAGGTTGCACAGGTTCGCGACCCCGCTGCCGATGTGCCGGCCGACGTCCCCGATGACCCTGCGACAGCCCGGGTCGCCCTCGCGGGCCAGCTGGACCATCCGCTCCATGGTGAGATCGGCCCCGTGGCTGGGCCTGAGCAGCGGCAGGACGTACCGGGCGGCGGTGAAGGTCTCCAGGCAGCCGCGGTTGCCGCAGCGGCAGACGGGTCCCGACTCGTCGAGGGTGATGTGGCCGATCTCGCCGGCCGTGCCCCCGGGGCCCCGGTAGATGTGCCCGTCGATCACCAGACCTGCGCCGACACCGCTGGCGACCTTGATGTAGGCGAGGTCCTTGACACCCCTGCCGCTGCCCCAGACGAGCTCCCCGAGCGCGCCGAGGTTGGCGTCGTTGTCCACGTACACCGGCACACCGAGGCGGCCGGCGAGCTCCTGGCCGGGATTGATGCCCGTCCAGCCCGGAAGGATCGAGGTGGAGCCCAGCGTGCCGGATTCGACGTCGATCGGGCCCGGTACACCGAGGCCTACGCCGATCACCTTCCCGGGGCTGATCCCGGTGGTCTCGATCAGGCGGTTGACCAGCTGCTCCGCCCGGCCGAACCCCTGCGCCGACGAGGCGTCGACATCGAGCGGCTCGGATTCCTCGGCCAGCACCTGGTGAGCCAGGTTGCCGATGGCCACCCGCAGGTGGGTGTGCCCGAAATCCACCCCTATGACGATCCCCGCGTCCCCACTCAGGGAGACACTCCTCGCGCGGCGCCCGCCCGCCGAGGTGGGGGTCACCTCGACCGTGCCGCTGTCCTTGAGTTCACGGACGATGTTGGAGACAGTGGCTGCGGAGAGACCGGTGCTCCTGGCGATCTCGGCCTGGGTCAGGGACCCCGCCATCCTTACGGCACGTACGACCCGCTCAAGGTTGGCCCGATGCAGAGACGTCTGCGACCCCGGAGTCTCCATCGACTCACTCACTCCTGCCGTTTTCTCCAACATGTGAACTCTAAGCTGAGCGTTTTGGGGTGCTCCCCGTCAAGACCTTGAGCAGCCGCAGCCTCCTGTGAGCATGGGGCCTCCACATCCGGACAGCGGCGAAAGCGGTGGAAACGGCCAGGAACCACCCCTCGGCCCTGCCGAGGGGTGGTTCCTGGCCAGGAGGCCTGTTCGTTCATGGTGGCTGTTGTCGCCACAGGGTGACGACCACAGCTGCTGACACGTGAACGCGCTCCTCGGAACCGCCCCTACTTGAGCGCCCCCGCAGTCAGCCCCGCGACGACCTGGCGCTGGAAGACGATGTAGGCGGCGAGGACAGGCAGCATCGCCATGACCAGACCCGCGAAGAGGCCCGACCAGTCCCCCTTGTACCCCTGGCTCGTGGCGAGTTCGACCAGCCCCTGGGAGAGCACCTTGCCGTCCGGATCGGTGTTGAGCACCGTCGGCAGCATGTACTGGTTCCACTGGCCGAGGAAGTTGAAGATGCCGACGCTGATCAGGCCCGGCTTCGCCATCGGCAGCATCACCTGGAAGAACGTCCGGGTGTGCGAGGCGCCGTCGAGCATGGCCGCTTCCGCGATCGAGGTCGGCAGGGTCCGGAAGAACGAGGTGAGGAAGAAGACGGTGAACGGCAGCGAGTACGCGATGTACACCAGGATCAGCCCGTGCACCGAGTTCAGCAGGCCCATGTTGTTCATGACGAAGAACAGCGGGACCAGCGCCAGGATGATCGGGAAGCTCATCCCGCCGATGAAGAGGAAGTAGATGAAGCGGTTGCCCGGGAAGTCGAACCGCGCCAGCACGTACGCCGCCATCGAGCCCAGCAGCAGCGTGCCGATGAGTGAACCGCCCACCACCAGGATGGTGTTGAGGAAGTAGTCACTCATGTGGGCCTGGTTCCAGGCCCGTGACCAGTTCTCGAAGTGCAGCTCGTCCGGCAGCTCCCAGGGCCTCGACAGGATCGAGTCGTCCGTCTTGAAGGACGACATCACCGCCCAGAGCAGCGGCATGACGACGAGCACCGCCCAGATGACCAGCACACCGTGCGAGAAGACGTTGAGGACCCTGCCCTCGCTGCTCTCGGCCGGCCCGTCCACCGGGGCCTTCGCCTTCGTCACCGGCGAACGCGGTGCCGGGGCGGCGGGAGGAGTCTCAGTGACCTTCACGTGTGCTCACCTCGTACATCTGTCGAGCCGGCCACCGGGACCGAACTGATTCGCCTGGAGCCGGGGGCCAGGTCGCCGTGTTCCGCAGCGACCCCCATCAGAACTCCAGCCGCTCGCGCCGGCCCAGTCGCATCACGATGCCCGCGAAGAGCATGGTGACGACGAGCAGCCCGACGCCGATCGTGGTCGCGTATCCGGCCTGGGCGTCCCGGAAGGCCGTCTGGTAGACGTACAGCGGCAGGACGGTGGTGGAGTAGTCGGGACCCCCCGGCCCCACGGTCATGACCTGTACGGCCGTGAAGGCCTCCACGCCGAGCGCCAGGATGCCCATGTAGACCCAGCCTGACTGCACGGTGTCCCAGAGCAGCGGCAGTGTGATCTTGAAGAACGTCGTGACGCGGCTGGCTCCGTCGAGCAGCGCGGCCTCGTAGAAGTCCTTCGGAATCGACGCCATGCCGGCGGAGAAGAGGACGACGAAGAATCCGACCGTCGACCAGATCAGCACGACCATCACGCAGTAGAGCGCCAGGTCGGGGTCGCCGAGCCAGTCCGGCTGGAGACTCTTGAGACCGACGCCCTTCAGTGTCGCGTTCAGCATTCCCGACGTCGGGTTGAACGCGAACTGGAAGAGCAGGGCCACGATCACGATCGACAGGACCTGGGGGAAGAAATAAGCGATCTTGTAGAAAGCGGAACCCCGCACACCGGCGACCGCGGCGTTTTTGCGCCGACGGCCGCCGACATTGAGCATGAAGGCGAAGAAGAGCGCCAGACCCAGCGTCACCAGCGGCAGCAGCACTGCGAGCAGCACACTGTGCTGCAGGGACTTCCAGAAGATGTCGTCGCCGAGCATCCGGCTGTAGTTGTCGAAGCCGACCATCCGGAAGTCCGCGCTCAGTCCGGTCCAGTCCGTGAACGAGTAGTAGATGGACTGGACGAAGGGCCAGATGACGAAGATGGCGTACAACGCCAGTGGGGCTGCCAGAAACCCCACGATGAACCGGTACCTGCCGTGCTGCATCGTTTACCGACCCCGATTTCCGAGCGGGTGCCGCCGCTGGTGACGGTGGCTCACCGGTGCTTGTAGTGCTTGATGGACTGGTCCTTGGCCGCCGCGTCGGCGAAGGCCTGGATCTTCTTGATGGTCTCCGCCGGGGTCGCGCGGCCGGCCATCATCTCGCCGAGGCCGGCGATACCGATCTGCTCCTTCTGCAGCTTCACGTACCAGTCCTGCATGCGAGGGTTCACCACGTTCTCGCCGGCCTTCGCCAGGACGTCGACGCCGGACTGCAGCGCGGTGGACAGCGTCAGGCCGTCGGTGCCGCCGTTGAAGGCGCTGAGGGACTTCACCGACTTGGTGAAGTTCTTGGAGGACTCCTCGCTGAGCATGATGCGCAGCTGCTCCATGCCGCCCTCGACGTTGTTCGCCTTCGCCGGGACGATGAACGGCTCACCGCCGGAGGCCCAGAGGGTGCCGAAGGGCATCGCGTCGGACGAGTCGAGGCTGGACGGTGCGCCGACCATCATCTTGAAGTCGTCCGGCGTGGTGGGCGCGGCCTCGTTCTCCACCCACGAGCCGTTCGGGATGAAGAGCGCCTTGCCCTTGGTCCACTCGGTCTGCGACTGGATGTGGGTGAGACCGGGCGTGCCCTTGAGGACGTAGCCTTTCTGGAAGAGCTCGTAGTACGCCTCGAACGCGGCCTTGACGGCCGGGTCCTTCCAGGCGTTGGGCTCCAGGTTGTCGATCTTGTCGAGGACCTCACGGCCACCGATCTTGGCGATGAAGGGGTAGAGCGAGAACGGCAGGTAGTACGGGTACTTGCCCGGGTACGTCCAGCCCGCGATGCCCTGTTTCTTCGCCTTCGCGCACAGCGCGAGCATGTCGTCCCACGTCTCCGGGTACGTCGCGTCGAGCTTCTCGAGGTTGGTCTGCGAGTACCAGACTCCGTAGACGGTGTACGCGTAGTACATGACCCAGACCGGGTCGCCGTCGAACTGGCCCATCTCCAGCACACCGGGGCGCAGCGTGTCGCGGACCTTCTTGGCGGGGTCGTCGTAGGACGGGGCGTCCATCAGCGGTGTCAGGTCGGCGAGTTGCTTCTTCCCGACCAGGACACCCATGTCCATCTGCTCGGCGCCCGAGTTGTCGATCAGGTCGGGCGGGGTGCCGCCGTTGAAGCGCGGCTGCAGGATCGACTGGATCTTCTCGGTCGCGGAGTGCTTGACCTTCGGCGCCTTGGGGAAGGCCTCGTTGTACTTCTTCTCGGCGTCGATGGCGTACTGCTCGCCGAAGCCACCGTTGAAGATGACCACTTCCAGGGCCGCGGTCTCATTGACACCGAGCGGGTTCTTCGCGCTCTTGGTGCCCTTCTCGGCCTTCTCGTCACTTCCGCTGTCGCTGCTCGCGCACGCCGACAGGAAACTCATCGTCGGAACGGCGATCAGGCCGAGTGCGGCAGAACGCTTGATCACATCGCGACGGCCAAGGCCCTCATTCGTGCGGCCGGAGATGAATCCCATGCTCAAGTCCTCGCCTTCTCCAGGACTCAGGCGGTGTACCGGTCACCCGTGATGAATTCGCCTCAGGCGAAGGGCCCCGCCACCGCAGTCAGTTGCGCTCGGATCGTGCACATTGCCGGATTACTGGAAGCAGTGGAGGAGTTCCGGGGAAACCTACGGCGGGCCACCTCGCGCGCCCACAGCTGTTCCCCCTCCCCCGCGCCCGCGTGCCGTGGTGAAACGGCTGTGCGGACGCCGACAGGTATAGTCCACTTGCCGCCAACTGGGCAAGATCGAAAGCAGGGTTGAGCGGCAGTCTTTCCCGAGTTGAGACCTCGGCGACTCCTCGGCACCGCGCGCCTTGGCGCAGAATCACCGTTTTCCGCAATACGGTCGAATCACCCGTGTCGCTCCACGCAACACTCTTGACACATCCGGCCACTTGGCTCCCTACTGGAACCCGCATCCCCTGCTGACAACGTTGTCCAAGCATGCCCCCAGGAGGAACGACTCCGTATGCAGCCCCTACGTGGTCCTCATCTCGACCCCCGTCACAGACACGGTCGATCCGCCGCGGTCCTCGCGGCCTCTCTCGTCATGGCCCTGGCCGCCCCCACCACGGCCCTCGCACAGCAGCCCGGCGCCGCGCAGAAGCCCTCCGGCGACACGTCGTTCAGCTCCTCGTTCGAGGCCGACGAAAGGCAGCCGGACTGGCGCAACACCGTCGAGGCGGGAACCGACGGGAAGAAGCGTGCCTCAGGTGTCGACGGTGGGTTCTCCTCCGGGATACCGGGCAATGTCACCGACCAGGTCACGGATCTGCGCGCCAGCGGCGAGAACTCCGGCGGCGGCGAGGTCAAGGAGAACCTGACCGACCTCGAGTCCGGCACCAAGTGGCTGGCCTTCGCGCCCACCGGCTGGGTCGAGTTCGACCTCGCCGCGCCCACCGAGGTCGTCACCTACGCCCTGACGTCCGCCAACGACCACGCCGAGCGCGACCCCAGGGACTGGGTCCTGAAGGGTTCCGCCGACGGCAGGACCTGGACGGACCTGGACACCCGCACGGGCCAGACGTTCTCCGAACGCTTCCAGACCAAGTCGTACGACTTCACGACGGACACCGCCTACCAGCACTTCCGGCTGGAGATCACGAAGAACAACGGCGCATCCGACGCGCTCCAGCTCGCCGACGTGCAGTTCTCGGACGGGGACACGTCCACCCCCACTCCCGACGACATGCGCTCGCAGCCCGACCGCGGCCCCTCGGGCTCCCCCACCGCCAAGCAGGGCGCGGGGTTCACCGGTAAGAAGGCCCTGCGGTACGCGGGCACGCACAAGCCGGACGGCCACGCCTACTCGTACAACAAGGTCTTCGACGTCGACACGGCGGTCACCAAGGACACGCAGCTCTCCTACCTGGTCTATCCGCAGATGGGCGAGACCGACCTCGACTACCCCGCCACGCACGTGGCGGTGGACCTCGCCTTCACCGACGGCACGTACCTGAGCGAGCTGAAGGCCACCGACAGCCACGGCGGGCTGCTGACCCCGCAGGGCCAGGCCGACGCCAAACGGCTGTACGTGAACCAGTGGAACAAGGTCGCCTCGCGCATCGGCACGGTAGCGGCCGGCAAGACCGTCGACCGGATCCTGGTGGCGTACGACTCCCCCAAGGGCCCGTCGAAGTTCCAGGGCTGGATCGACGACGTCACCATCGCCCCGAAGGCACCCGAGAAGCGCAAGGCGCACCTCGCCGACTACGCGTCGACCGTGCGCGGCACGAACTCCAGCGGCGGCTTCTCGCGCGGCAACAACATCCCGGCGACCGCGGTCCCGCACGGCTTCAACTTCTGGACACCGGTCACGAACGCCGGTTCCACGAGCTGGCTGTACGACTACGCGCGCGGCAACAACGAGGACAACCTGCCGACGCTCCAGGCGTTCAGCGCCAGCCATGAGCCGAGCCCCTGGATGGGTGACCGCCAGACCTTCCAGATGATGCCGTCGGCGGCCTCCGGCACGCCCGACGCCTCCCGCACGGCGCGCGCGCTGCCCTTCCGCCACGAGAACGAGACGGCGACCCCGCACTACTACGGGGTGACCTTCGAGAACGGCCTCAAGGCCGAGATGACGCCCACCGACCACGCGGCGCGGATGAAGTTCACCTACCCCGGTGACCACGCGAGCCTGGTCTTCGACAACGTCGACAACAGGGGCGGACTGACCCTCGACCCCGAGACCGCTTCCTTCACCGGCTACTCGGACGTCAAGAGCGGCCTGTCCACCGGCGCCACCCGGCTCTTCGTGTACGGCTCCTTCGACGCGCCGGTCACCGACAGCGGCAAGCTGAAGGGCGGCGGCGGTGACGACGTGACCGGCTTCTTCCGCTTCGACGCGGGTAAGGACCGCACGGTCAACCTGCGGCTGGCCACCTCGCTGATCAGCGTCGACCAGGCGAAGAAGAACCTCGCCATGGAGCTGCCGGCGAGGACCTCCTTCGACAAGGTGAGGAAGAACGCGCAGAAGGCCTGGGACAAGATCCTCGGCAAGGTCGAGGTCGAGGGTGCGAACGCCGACCAGTTGACCACGCTCTACTCCAGCCTCTACCGGCTCTACCTCTACCCGAACTCGGGCTTCGAGCAGGTCGACGGCAAGAGCACCTACGCGAGCCCCTTCTCGCCGCAGACCGGCACCGACACCCCGACCCACACCGGCGCGAAGCTCGTCGAGGGTGAGGTGTACGTCAACAACGGCTTCTGGGACACCTACCGGACGACCTGGCCGGCGTACTCCTTCTTCTCGCCGAAACAGGCCGGCAAGATGGTCGACGGCTTCGTCCAGCACTACAAGGACGGCGGTTGGACCTCCCGCTGGTCCTCCCCCGGCTACGCCGACCTGATGACCGGCACCAGCTCCGACGTGGCCTTCGCCGACGCGTACGTCAAGGGCGTCGACTTCGACGCCGAGGCGGCGTACGACGCGGCGGTCAAGAACGCCACGGTGGCTCCGCCGTCCTCGGGTGTCGGCCGTAAGGGCATGGAGACCTCGGTCTTCACCGGATACGCCAACACCTCGACGCACGAGGGACTTTCCTGGTCGCTCGAGGGTTACCTCAACGACTACGGCATCGCGGAGATGGGCAAGGCCCTCTACGAGAAGACGAAGAAGGCGCGCTACAAGGAGGAGTCCGCGTACTTCCTCAACCGCGCGCAGAACTACGTCAAGCTCTTCGACGAGAAGGCCGGCTTCTTCCAGGGCAAGAAGGCCGACGGTGACTGGCGCGTGCCCTCCGACCGGTACGACCCCCGTGTCTGGGGCTACGACTACACGGAGACCAACGGCTGGGGTTACGCCTTCACCGCCCCGCAGGACAGCCGCGGGCTGGCAAACCTCTACGGCGGCCGCGACGGACTGGCCGAGAAGCTGGACACGTACTTCTCGACGCCCGAGACCGCCGGGCCCGAGTTCGTCGGTTCGTACGGCGGCGTCATCCACGAGATGACCGAAGCACGCGACGTGCGGATGGGCCAGTACGGTCACAGCAACCAGGTCGCGCACCACGCCACGTACATGTACAACGCGGCCTCGCAGCCCTGGAAGACCCAGGAGAAGGTCCGCGAGGTCCTCGGCCGGCTGTACACCGGCAGCGAGATCGGTCAGGGCTACCACGGCGACGAGGACAACGGCGAGCAGTCGGCCTGGTTCCTCTTCTCCTCGCTCGGCTTCTACCCGTTGGTCATGGGCAGCGGTGAGTACGCGATCGGCTCGCCGCTCTTCAAGAAGACGACCGTGCACCTGGAGAACGGCCGCGAGCTGGTCGTCAAGGCCCCGAAGAACAGCGCCAGGAACATCTACGTCCAGGGACTGAAGGTCAACGGGAAGAAGTGGGCGTCCACTTCGCTGCCGCACGACCTGCTGGCCAAGGGCGGCGTGCTGGAGTTCGACATGGGCTCCGAGCCGTCGGCGTGGGGCACGGGCAAGAACGCCGCCCCGGTCTCGATCACCAAGGACGACAAGGTGCCGGCGCCCCGGGGTGACGTGCTCAAGGGTGACGGCGCGCTGTACGACAACACCTCGGCCACCTCGGCCGCGGTCGAGTCGGTGGACCTGCCGGCGGCCGAGGGCACGAAGGCGGTCCAGTACACGCTGACCTCGGCCACCGCCGCCAAGGCCCCCACGGGCTGGGTGCTCCAGGGGTCGGCGGACGGGACGACCTGGAAGGACCTCGACAAGCGGTCCGGCCAGACGTTCGCCTGGGACAAGCAGACGCGGGCGTTCTCGGTGCGGGCGCCGGGTGTGTACGCGAAGTACCGGCTGGTGAGCGCGACACCGGCGACGCTGGCGGAGATCGAGCTGATCTCCTGACCGCCTGACGTTCCACGGGCCGGGGGGGGGGGCCCCCCCCGGGGGGGGGGGGCCCCCCCCGGGCGGGGGGGGGGGCCCCCCCCCCGGTGCGTGGTGCTGCCACCGCCCCCACGGACGCACACGCGGATCACCGGGCGCGCGGCGCCGACGGCGTCCCGGCTGATCCGCTATGGGCTGGTCGGGGTATTTTCAGGCCCTTCGCGGTGTCCCGACCCACTTCTCGGACCATCCATGTCATCTCTTAGGCGATCAGGTGATCAGTACGACAATCATCTCGGCTTGAAGGAGCCCAGCATGCGCATTTCCGCTTCCGCCCGCTCCCGCAGCGCCCGCACGGGCGTCACGATGGCCGCTGCGGTCGCCGTCGCCGGCGCCACTCTGGCCGGGGCCCCCGCCGCCTACGCCCTGCCCGGGGACAGCGGCAACCTTGAAGTCACCTCGGTCGGCTGGCACTCGCGTGGTGACCGCGAGGGCGTGGAGGTCTGCAAGTTCGTGCTCAAGGCGAGCAACTTCCAGTCCTTCGAGTCCGTCCCATGGACGATCACCGAGCAGCCGCCGACCGTCCCCCCGGGCGACACGCTGCTGGGCACCCTCCCGCTCGTGAACGGCCAGGCCCGCAGCCAGCAGTACCTGCTCCCCGAGGGCACGTACCTGCTGGTGTGGACCGTCCCGGCGGGTCCGAAGCAGCGGAGCTTCGAGGTCGACTGCTCCCCCAAGCCGGGTCAGGGCGATGAACACGGGAAGGACGGCGACCACGGTTCGGAGTCGAGTGCTGGGAAGGACTACGAGAAGGACGCCGAGAAGGACGCCGAGAAGGGCTACGAGAAGGACGGCGAGGAGGGCTCGGCAAAGTCGTACGACAAGCCGTCCGGCGCCGTGCCCGCAGGGGGCGGCGGCGTCCCGGACATGGAGAGCGTGAGCTCCCAGAGCGAGTCGAACGTCGGCGCCTCGGCCGCGCTGGTCGCCGGTGCCGCCGGAATCGCGGGGCTGATCATGGTCCGTCGATCCGCACGCCGTCGTGCCCGTAACGAGCCCTGACACCCGCGGCCGACGGCGACGACGACGGGGGCCGAGCCGTGCATGCCGGCTCACCATGACCCTGTGCGTGACCTTCTCGCTGGTGACCGGCGTCGTGTGGGCGTCCTCGGACTCGCCCGAGGACGCCTCGTCGGTCACCGCCGTCCGCGGCGGCGACGCCGCGGGCGGCGGGGCCGCGCCGTTCCGGAGGGCACCGCGCGAGCCGCAGGCGAAGGTGCCGGTGTCGCACGCACCGCTGGTGCACTCCCGGCCGCTGCGGGTCGCCGTCCCCGCGATCTTCATCGAGGCCTCCGTCACCGGCCTCACCCTGGACAAGAAGGGCCGGCTCGGCGCGCCGCCGCTGAGCAAGCCGAAGCTGGTCGGCTGGTACAGCAAGGGACCGTCCCCCGGGGAGGCGGGCACCTCCCTGCTCGTCGGCCACCGGGACACCGCGACGGGACCGGCGATCTTCCTCAATCTCAACGCCCTGCGCCGGGGTGACACCGTGAAGGTCACCCGGGCCGACCGGCAGACCGCGGTCTTCACCGTCGACGAGGTGAAGACGTACACGAAGGAGAAGTTCCCCGACGACAAGGTGTACGGCGCCACCGGCCGTCCCGAGCTCAGGCTCATGACCTGCGGCGGGCGCTTCGACAAGAAGAGCGGCTACTCCGCCAACGTCGTCGCCTTCGCCCACCTGACGTCACTCAGGAAGGCGGCCTGACCCGCCCGCCGCACTTCCCGCCCCATGGGACCGGCCGGTACCTCGGGGGCGAGGTACCGGCCGTCCGTGCCGTCCACGGGACAGCCCTCAGGCCCCGCACACGCTGTCGTCGGCCCGGGACTGCCTGACGTCCACCTTCTTCGGCGCGGCGACGGGTGTGCCGGCCTCCTTGAAGTCCGCCCCGAGCACCAGCGTCATCGCCTCCGTCCCGGTGGCGTCCGTCGTACCGGGCTTCAGTGCCGACGCCGGCAGTCCCATGAGGTCCGCGAGCGCACGGGCCTGGTCGGCCTGGTTCGGCGCGTACTCCAGCGTCGTCGCGGCCACGTCCTTCGGGGCGTTGCCCACGTTGCTGGACTTGAGTACACCCTTGGAATTCTGCAGCCAGCCCAGGACCGCACTCGCCGAGCCACTCGGCGCACCGCCGTTGGCGAGGTCGACACGCACGTCCGCCGCCTCCGCCCGCGGCCCTTCGAGCAGCGCGGCCTGCTTGTCCTTGGCCGCCTTCTTCTGCTTCTTCACCTCGGTGAAGGACACGTCGTTCTGCAGCATGCTGAAGACCTTCGGCGCCTCGACCGGGTTCGGGACGACGGTGACGGGCGTGGGTTCGTCCGGGTTGTCGACCACCGGCAGCGTCATCAGGGTGATGTTCTTCAGGTCGATCTTGCCGAGCTCCCTGGCGAGGGTGACGAGCTTGCCCGCGGTGCCTATCCCCTTGTCCACGGTGAGCGCGTTGGTGGCCGCCTCCGCGACATCGAGCATCTTCGTCGGGCTGCTCAGGGTGTCTTCCTTCAGCTGCCGCATCATCGACGCGACGAACTTCTGCTGCATCTCGATCCGGTCCAGGTCGCTCTCGTTCTTGAGACCGTGCCGGTTGCGGAGGAACGACAGCGCGTCCTCGCCCGCGATCCGGCTCTCCCCCGCCGGCAGGTCGAGCTTGGACCCGCCGTCCTCGTCCTTGATGGGTTCCTTCAGACACACTTTGACACCGCCGACCGCGGTGGACAGCGTCTTGACCGCGTTGAAGTCGAACATCATGAAGTGGTCGACCTCGAGGTCCGTGATGCCCTCGACCGTACGCATGGTGCAGCCCGGGTCCCGGCCGTTCACCCCGAAGGACTCGTTGAACTTGGTGGGGGACGCCGAGCCGGCGATGACCTTGGTCGAGCCGTCGGGCTGCTTGGTCTCACAGTCCGGGATCATGGTCATGAGGTCCCGGGGGATGCTCACCACGGTCGCGTTGGTGCGGTCGCCCGATATGTGGAAGAGGAGGGTGGTGTCGGCGTGGCCGGTGACGTTGTCCCGGTTGCCGTAACCCTCGTTGCCCTTGCCGACGCGCACGTCGTTGCCGATGATCAGGATGTTGGCCGGGCCGCCCGCCAGGACGCTGTCGCTCCCCACGTCGCCGATGTCGACGGTGGTGATGTTGCCGTCGAGGCGGTCGTACCAGTAGTACGCGTACGCCGACGACCCGACGAGGACTAACGCGAGGCCGCCTCCCGTCCACAGCAGCGCCTTCTTCCTGCTGCGCCGCTTGGGCTTGCGGCGGCCGGCTCCGGACGCGGTGCCGGGAGCGGATGCGTCGCGACGGCCGCGCTGCCGGGGGACGCGGGACGGTGCGGGCGCGGCGGTACTGTCGGGCGAAGGGTGCGCGGCCCCGGCATCACCGTCGGGGCCGGCTGCTGACGGTCCGTCCAGGCGCAGTTCGTAGGTCCCGGTCTCGGGATTGACCACCCACTGGTCCGCGGGGTCGACCTCGTCCGCCCCACCATAGGTCTGTGCGTCCATGGCCCCCAGTCCCCTGTCAGGTATCACCCAAGTCGCCTAATTGTTCGACGCGTCATCCTAACTGTGGGTGTGCACTCCTCCCTCACCTTCACCACACGTCCTCGTGGCGCGCTCCGAGGGTCACCCGGTGAGCTCCCGCACCAGCGGGTGGTGGGAACAGCGGAAACCACCCGCGAAGGGGGTCACCGCGTCGTAAGGCAGGGTGTGCACGGTGACGTCGCGAGCGGTGAGGGCTTCGGCCAGATCCGTCAGCCGTTCGTCGACGAGTACCTCGCCCGGGGCCAGGACCAGGCTGTTGCCCGCCAGGAGGTTGACGGCGTCCCAGAGGCTGACGTCGATCAGCTCCCAGTCGGCGACCGGTGCGGGCAGCCCGTCGGTGAACTGCTCCCGGCAGACCACGGCGAGGCCCTCACGGACGGTGGTGAGGCCGTCGTCCAGGTGGATCACCCGCTCCGAGAGGGGCACCCGGTGGACGCGGTGGTCGTCACCGAGCAGCCGTTCCAGCCAACGGGCGCCCCTCGCGTCGGACGCGGCGCTGCCGGTGCCGACGAGGATGTCACGGCCCATGAGCAGGACGTCGCCGCCCTCCAGGAAGGGGCCCTCGGCCGTGGGGATGTCCGCCGACGACAGGGGTACGGGTGGCGGCATGACCGAGTAGCGTGCCCCGCGTGCCTCCGCCTCCTCGAGGACGGGTCGCAGGCCGAAGCGTTCCTTGTAGCGGGACGGCAGCCGCAGCGCCGCTTCGATGACCCGGTCGCCGATGACGACCATCGGATCGCGTACGAAGGTCTGGCTGCTGAACCCGCCGTCGTACAACTCCAGTTCGTTCTCGCTGAGCGCGCGTGGGCGGTGCACCCTCACCCCGCGTGCGGTGAGGAAACGGGCCAGTCCCTCGACCTGCTCGACGCACCGTCCGTAACCCTCGGGATCGGCCTGCGACCAGAGCTTTCCCGCCCACCGGGGCATGTTCTCCCTCGTACGCTCGGGGAGGAAGCCGAGGAAGTCGGGGACTCCCGCGGCGAGCTCGGCCGGGAAGGTGAAGTCGATGACCCTGCCCACGACTGTCTCCTTGAGCACACCCCAGTCGTGGGTGACGTGAGGAACCCTCATGACATCTGCTCCTTGCCCTCGGTCGGCCGTGGTGCCGGCGAAGTCCCCTGTCCGGCGAGACGGCGCCAGAAGTCGAGCCGGTGTTCCCCTGCGTAGTCGACCGGCCCGATCCTGTCCGGCCCCAGGGACTGGGTGTGCGGTACGGCGCCCCCCGGTTCGAACCGGGGCCATCGCACAAGCCCCGGCCGGTTCGGTGTGCCGGTTCGGGCGAACTGCGCCCAGTAGTCGGTGATGGTGTCGGACAGGCGCACCTGCGCGTCGGTGAAGTACTTCTGCGCGTCCGGGTCCTCGAACACGTACGGGGTGTCGCCCGCGTGGTAGGCCCCGAAGTCGAAGGCCCCCGGAAGGGGCAGGTACATCGGGGCGTCCCGGTCGGCGAACTCGTAGGCGTACGTCGGTGTGCGGCGCCCGAACGCGGTCGCCTGAGCGTAGGTGCCGCGGGCCCACATCCGGTCGGTCACCACGGTGGACCAGGCCAGCGCCGGCGACGGGAAGGCCGTGACCGGGTAGCGCGCGCCCACCGTCTCCGCGTCCCGGCCGAAGGCGGTGACGAGGGCGCGGGCGTACTGGCCGGCGGTGAACGGGGAGCCGATCGCGTCATGGGCCATTCCGACGAACAGGCGGTGCTCGTCCAGCGTGGCCCCGGACATCAGCGGGACACGGAGGAAGCGGCCTTGTCCCAGCGCCGCCTCCGGCAGCTCCGGAAGCACCTCGTTGCCGTAGGCGAACGCCTGGAAGGCGTTCATGATGTCCGGAACCTCCAGCACCTTCTTCACCGGCAGGGCCCGAAGGCATCGCAGCGCCCGCCGCGGGTCCGGGCCGGCGCAGCCCAGGGACGAGGTCATCTCGACACCGGTGTCCCGCGACTCCTGCCCGGTACGCCAGGTGTAGTGCGGATAGGCCGGCACACCCTCCCCCATCGCCCCGGCCGGCATGTCCATCATCCCCTCGCCGCTGGCCAGGACGGCCCGGTGGAACAGCCCCCGGGCCCCCGGCGACGTGAGGTGCCCGCTGATGGCGGCCGCGCCGAAGGAGGAACCGGCCACGGTGACGTTGCCGGGGTCACCCCCGAACGCGGCGGCGTTGCGCCGCACCCACCGCAGCGCCGCCTGCTGGTCCTGCAGGGCGAACGTCCCCGACCCCTCGAGACCCGGGTAGGAGAAGCCGCCGAACACTCCCAGCCGGTAGTTGACGGTGACCACCACCAGGCCACGGTCGGCGAGGCGCCGGGCGTCGAAGTAGGCGCCTCCCCCCACCGCCCCGTCACCGTGGATCCACACCAGGACGGGCGCATGCCCTCGCGCGGCCGCCGAGGCGCCCGTGGTGACATTGAGGACCAGGCAGTCCTCCTCCAGGCTCGCGACGTCCGCGTAGGCCGAGGCGACCTGGGGGCACAGCGGGCCCGGTCTCGTCGCGTCCCGTACGCCGGCCCAGGGCCGCACCGGACGCGGGGCGGCCCAGCGGTGGGCGCCCTTGGGCGGCCCCGCGTAGGGAATCCCCTGGTAGACGGTGTGGGTGGCCGTTCTGGTACCCCGCACGAGGCCGGTGTCGGTGCGGGCCGTCGTGGTGGTGTCACCGCCCCTGGCCCCCGCCGGGAGCAGCGAGTCCGTGGCCGTCACACCCACCACCAGGTAGAGCGCGCCCGCGAGAAGAGCGATGAGCGCCGTGCGTTTCGCTGGCATGGCCGGTTGTCTCCTGTCATGTACCACAAGGAGGGAATACCGGACATATTCACAGTGGAGCCCCGAAAAGTGTGCGCACCTCGCCAACAGGACGCGAGGGGCAGCGGATCCGACCGGGTGAAACTTCGCCGGGTGCCGTCGTGCGGGTCCGGGGCGCGGAAGAGATGCCCCATGCAGGGCGAAGCGGGACACGGCATGGACTGGACGGCGTTCCAGCACGAGATCTTTCGTGACGGTCTGGCCGGGGCGCCTCCTCGGCTGCCGACGGATCTGAACCGCCTGGAGGCGATGACCGCGAGGCGGCTCGGTTCCGGGCCGGTGGGGACGGTGGTGGGCGCCGCCGGCGACGGACGTACGGCGCGCGCCAACCGTGAGGCCTTCGACGGGTGGCGCATCGTGCCCAGGATGCTGCGTGACGTCCGCGTGCGGGACCTGTCGGTCGAGGTGCTCGGCCGTCACTTGCGGGTTCCCGTCGCGCTGGCGCCCGTCGGCGCCCTGGCTGTGGCGCACCCCGAGGCGGAGAAGGCCGCCGCCCGCGCCGCTGCGGCACAGGGGGTGCCGTTCGTCCTGTCCTCGTCGTCGAGTACGCCGATGGAAGAGGTCGCGGAGGTGATGGGGGACGGCGAGCGGTGGTTCCAGCTGTACTGGGCCAAGGACCGGGAGATCACGAAGAGCTTCCTGGCCCGTGCCGCCGCCTGCGGCTGCACGGCGCTCCTGGTCACGCTGGACACCTGGCTCCTCGGCTGGCGGCCGGCCGACCTGGACCAGGCGTACATGCCCTTCCTGCACGGGGTGGGAACGGCGAACTACTTCACCGACCCGGCGTTCCTGGCAGGGCTCGCCGCACCCGTCGAGGAGGATCCGGAGGCCGCCGTCGCCCACTTCTTCCGTATGTCGGGAGACCCCGGCAAGACCTGGGAGGACCTGGCGTTCCTGCGCGAACACTGGAAGGGGCCGATCGTTCTGAAGGGCATTCAGCACCCGGACGACGCACGGAACGCCGTGGACACCGGAATGGACGGTGTCGTCGTGTCCAACCATGGAGGGCGTCAGGTCAACGGCGCGGTGGGGTCCCTCGACGTACTGCCCGCGGTCGTCGAGGCGGCCGGGGACCGCCTCGACGTGCTGTTCGACAGCGGGATCCGCACCGGGGACGACGTGCTGAAGGCCCTGGCACTGGGCGCGCGGACGGTACTGCTCGGCCGTCCTTACGTCTACGGTCTCGCTCTCGACGGCGAGCCGGGCGTGGAGCACGTCATCCGGACGCTCCTCGCGGAGTTCGAGCTGACACTCGCCCTGTCCGGCTGCACCCGGCCCGCGGAGCTCGGCCCCCACTGTCTCGTACGGGCCCCGGCGGCCGGACGGGCGCTGTGGTCGTGACGACCGTCGACGGGTGCGGCGTGACGGTTCACGCCGGTGGGCCCTTCAGCAGCCCGCCGCCTCGAACATGCTCCTCGGGATGGCGATGTTCATCGCCTTGACGACGGGCTTGTCGTGTTCCCGGCCGAGGCGCGAGACCGCGCCCGTGGCCAGCTGGAAGAGTTCACCGCCGGTGACCGGCAGTCCCAGGTAGCGGGCCGTGAGGACGCGCAGGAAGTGGGAGTGGGCGACCAGTGCGATGTCGTCGTGGCCCATGCGGGAGGCCGCCGCGGCGACCTCGGCCAGAACCCGGTCGGCGCGGTCCGCGACCTCGGACGGGGACTCACCGGGGTGGTCCTGGGGGCCGGGGGCGACGCCGTGCCGCCAGAGGTCCCAGTCGGGGCGGGTGCGCCGGATCTCCACCGTGGTGATGCCCTCGTACGCGCCGTAGTCCCACTCGTGCAGGTCCGGCGTGACGCGCGGCGCGCGCAGGCCGGCCAGCTCGGCGGTGCGTCGGGCGCGCAGGAGGGGGCTGACCAGGGTGAGGCCGACGCTGCGCTCCTCGAGGACGGGAACGAGGGCGCGGGCCTGCCGCTCCCCGAGGTCGGTCAGCGGCAGGTCCGTGTGACTCGTGTGCTGCCCGGAGCGGGACCATTCCGTCTCGCCGTGCCGGATCAGAAGCAGCTCACCCATGGACTCCACCTTGCGCCGGGGAGCCGGCCCCGGGCGGGGCCGGCTCGGAAGGGCCGTAAGAGGTCAGCCTACGACCGTCACCGTGTACGGCTGGTCCGTGTCCGTCGTGACGCTGACCTCGCCGCCCTCGTGGCTCACCTCGTACGTCGCGGCCACCGCGCCCGTGCGGTCGGGGACCGTCACCGTGCGGGTGAAGTCGCCGGTGCCCTCCGGTACGTAGACGCGGAGTTCGAGGTGGTCGAGCCACTCGCCGTCCGGGCGGGACTCGTCCGCTCCGAGCGGCAGGACCGCTCCCTGGCGGACCAGCAGGGGCAGGCTGTCGAAGCCGTGGGTCTCGCGGCGCCAGGCGGGGCCCGAGACCGTCTCGCCGGTGAGGAAGTGGGTCCAGGTGCCCTCGGGGACGTAGTACTCCACCTCCCCGTCCTCGGTGAAGACCGGGGCGACCAGGACGTCCGCGCCCAGCAGGTACTCGCGGTCCACCGTGCGGGCCGTCGGGTCGTCCGGGAACTCCAGCAGCAGCGGGCGCATCGTCGGGACGCCCGTGCGGTGGGCCTCGACGGCCGCGCCGTACAGGTACGGCATGAGGCGGTGCTTGAGGCGGGTGAACTGCCTGGCCACGTCCACCGCCTCGTCGCCGAACTCCCACGGCACGCGGTAGGACGAGGAGCCGTGCAGCCGGCTGTGCGAGGAGAGCAGGCCGAAGGCGAGCCAGCGCTTGAAGACCGCCGGGTCGGGGGTGCCCTCGAAGCCGCCGATGTCGTGGCTCCAGAAGCCGAAGCCGGACAACGACAGCGAGAGGCCGCCGCGCAGGGACTCGGCCATGGCCTCGAAGGAGGACCAGCAGTCACCGCCCCAGTGGACCGGGAACTGCTGGCCGCCTGCGGCGGCGGAGCGGGCGAAGAGGACGGCCTCGCCCTGACCGCGCTCCTCCTCCAGGAGTTCGAAGACGGCCTTGTTGTAGAGGTGCGTGTAGTAGTTGTGCATGCGCTCGGTGTCGGAGCCGTCGTGCCAGACGACGTCCGTCGGGATGCGCTCGCCGAAGTCGGTCTTGAAGCCGTCGACGCCCTGGTCCAGGAGGACCCTGAGCTTGGCCTGGTACCACGCGGTGGCCTCGGGGTTGGTGAAGTCGACCAACGCCATGCCGGCCTGCCACTTGTCCCACTGCCAGATGTCGCCGTCGGGGGTGAGGACGAAGTAGCCCTCGCGCACGCCCTCTTCGTACAGGGCGCTCTTCTGCCCGATGTACGGGTTGATCCAGACGCAGATCTTCAGGCCCTTGTCCTTGAGCCGGGCGATCATGCCCTCCGGGTCGGGGAAGACGGCCGGGTCCCACTCGAAGTCGCACCACTGGTACTCGCGCATCCAGAAGCAGTCGAAGTGGAAGACGCTCAGCGGGATGCCACGCTCGGCCATGCCGTCGACGAAGGAGGTGACCGTGGCCTCGTCGTAGGAGGTGGTGAAGGAGGTCGTCAGCCAGAGGCCGAACGACCAGGCCGGGGGGAGCGCCGGGAGACCGGTGAGGGAGGCGTACCGGGACAGGACGTCCTTCGGGGTGGGGCCCGCGACGACGAAGTACTCCATCGTCTGGTCCTCGACGCTGAACTGCACCTGGCCCACGGCTTCGGAGCCGATCTCGAAGGAGACCTTGCCGGGGTGGTTGACGAAGACGCCGTAGCCGCGCGAGGAGAGGTAGAACGGGATGTTCTTGTAGGCCTGCTCGCTGCTGGTCCCGCCGTCCGCCTGCCACATGTCGACGACCTGGCCGTTCTTGACGTACGGCGTGAAACGCTCGCCGAGGCCGTGGACGGTCTCACCCACGCCGAGGGCGAGCTGGGCGAACATGTGGTGGCTGCCGTCGTCGACGGTGGCGAACGCGCTGCCCTTGCGGCCGGCGGAGGTCAGGACCCGGCCGTCCCCGTCGAGGAACTCCAGACCGAAGACGCCCTCGGTGGGAAGGCGCAGCGTCAGCGGCCCGCTGGTCAGCTCGGCGGCCGTGCCCTCGGTGCGGGTCGTGGCGGCGGACTGCGGGGCGGAGCCCGGCAACCCGAAGTCGGGGCCCTTGCGGCTCTTGCCGGCGTGGTGGGTGAGGCGCACCGCGATGACGCCCTCGGCCGGCGCGTAGGCCTCCACCGTGATCAGCGGGGCGTTCAGCGTGTCGCCGCGGCGCGTGACGCGCTTGACGGCGGCGTAAGCGGCGAGACGGTCGTCGTCGAGGCGGACATCGCGGACTTCCGTGGCGTACGAGGCGTGCACACCACTGCGCATCTGCCAGAAGCCGTCGGTGAACTTCATGGGGGTGGTCCTTAGCCGATCAGGGGGTGCTGGGCGGGACGTCAGGGCGCCTGCGGCAAGCGCGGCTGCGGGTCCTCTCAGTTTTGATCGTACACAAAACAAATGCGGCCGACAGGGCTGGTGCGCGGCGGGAATTCCCGGAATGCCCGAGTAGCCGAATCGCATGATGTGCGCCCGGATCTGCCATGTTGGCGCCACGTGACCGATACGTCACGGAAATGGTCTAGAAACCTTCGACGGGATGGCGTATTAGTACTGCAACCAAACAAATTGGCCCCGGGCGGCGGAGCTGTCGTCCGGGCCTGACGTCGACAAGAGGCTGTGCAATGTCGGACCGCTTCACTCCCACCCCCGCGGACAGGTTCACCTTCGGTCTGTGGACCGTGGGCTGGCGTGGCAACGACCCGTTCGGTGACGCGACGCGTCCCGC